>CAMSQM010000013.1 GCA_947062675.1 uncultured Roseburia sp. | reverse complement strand
TTTCATTCCTGTTTCCTTTCGCCTGATACATAAGTCAGTATCACTTTTTTTAACAGATCGATGTCAATCGGTTTTGCCAGATGGATGTTCATGCCGGCGGCAATCGCCTCCTTTTCATCCTCTGCGAAAGCATTTGCGGTCATGGCGATCACCGGTATCTGCGCGGCGTCCCTGCGCTCCAGTGCCCGGATAGCCCTGGTTGCGTCGTAGCCGTTCATGACAGGCATCTGAACATCCATCAGGATAGCATCGAATTCGCCTTCCGCGGCGGACTGAAAACGCTCAAGAGCCAGGCGGCCGTTTTCAACGATTTCACACTCCGCTCCTTCCGCTTTCAGGATTTCAGTCAGAATCTCGGCATTGATTTCGTTATCCTCGGCAGCAAGAAAATGAAGTCCCGCCAGGCTGACGGTTTCTTCTGCTTCCGGCTCCGTATCCCTGTGAAGTGCCGCGCGCAGTTCCAGAATCTTTTCCTGCAGGGCGGATACAAAAAACGGCTTCATTAAAATGCCGGTATACTCCGGCAGCGCTTCAGCTTCCATCCCGTCCGGCTCCGCGTCGCAGGAGGCCAGGAAAAGAATCAGCGCGGTATCCGGCAGAAACTTTCGCAATTGCTCTGCCGCCGCCAGGCTGGCGGAGAGTTCCGGGGTTTCCGGGTCGATCAGAACGAGCTGATAGCGGGCACTGGCATCCCGGGTCTGCAGATACTGAAGGGCCTGCGTGATATCCGCAGCGGTGTCCACCGGAATTTCCGTGCTTTTCATCAGAAGCCTGATTCCGTTGCAGGCTGTCTCGTCGCTCTCCACTGCGAGGATCCGCGAGATACCATTCAGTTCCCAGAATTTCTGATCGGCCAGTTCTTCCGGAATGCGGAATTCCAGCTCGACCTTAAAGAGGCTTCCCCTGTTTATCTCACTGGAGACTTCGATCGTTCCACCCATAAGTTCCACGATATTTTTCGTGATGGCCATGCCAAGACCGGTACCCTGCACTTTGTTGGTCGTGCTGTTTTCCGCTCTGGTAAATGCGTCAAAGATCGTCTCCAGGTATTCCGGCGTCATACCGTACCCGTTATCTTCCACCTCGATCCGGATGTGCTCATACTGACTGGAGCGCTGTTTAAGCCCGATTATGCGGAACCAGATAATACCGCCTTCCGGCGTGTACTTGACGGCGTTGGAGAGGAGATTGATCAGGATCTGACTGACTCTTGTCTCATCCCCCATCAGGGTTTCATGCTGTATGTCCGTCACTTCGACGTGAAAAATCTGCTGTCTGGCCTTTGCCATCGGCCGGATAATTGCGTCCACGGAAGAGATCAGATCATTCAGCGTAAATTTTTCGAATGTGAGCACAACTTTTCCGCTCTCGATTTTGGAGACGTCCAGAATATCGTTAATCAGGCTGAGAAGATGCTGGCCGGACGCCGTGATTTTCTTTGTGTATTCCCTCACTTTCGCCGGATTTTCGGCATCGCGGGAGAGCAGGGACGTAAAACCGAGCACTGCGTTCATCGGTGTGCGGATGTCGTGCGACATATTCGAGAGAAACATTGTCTTGGAATTGCTCGCAATCTGGGCGGCCTGCAGCGCCTCCGCCAGGCGTGCGTTATGGATTTCACGCTCTGCCTCCTGTTCCCGGCGGATAAGGGTCTGCTGCCGCTGGCTGAAATAGTACAGGATACAGCAGAGGAAAAACGCGACGAGCATCACAATCACGACGATTAAAATATTCTGATTTACGGTCCGGCCTTCCTGCTGAATCGCGTCAACCGGTACATAGCCGATCAGAAAGAGCATGCCGTTGCCCACTGACCACATGTAGTTCAGGGAATGTTTATTCCGGATGTCGTGGTAAAACAGAATATTTCTGCCGCTTTTTACGCATTCTGCAACTTCTGCCCGCAGATCTTTCTCCAGGATATTATTCGCCCGGTAAAAATCCTCCAGATTCAGGTGCCCGGCATTGCGCTCGCCCATTCCCTTGGGTTTGAGCACAAGCCGCTCGCTGTGTGCGTCCATGACATAGAGCATTGCTTTTCCATTATAAAAGCTTCCGGGAAGTGACTGCTCAATGGAATCATAAATATATTCGATATAGAGCGTTGCGATATCGCGGCCCTGGGACACGACGGGGCATTTTATGGTATACGCCCAGGTGCCCATATAGTTCACATAGGATCTTGAGACCGGAAGACCGTCAACGGTTTCTCCGGAGGAAAAATCCAGATCCGCCCCGGTGAAGCTGTCATCTGTGTTGGAGATGCCCTCCGTCTCCCCGGAGAAGATCAGAGATATTTTTGACATTGCCTGATTTTTTTCGTAGGAGCGCACGAGTGCGGCGGGATCCTCCGAAAGTGCGAGATCCTGCGCCAGAAGCTTCTGAAATTCTGCCTCTTTCCGCAGGATTGCCTCTATGGTGCTTTTCATCAGATCCAGACTTTCGCTCAGATTCTGGATGGCTGATGCGGACATTTCCCGCGATATTTTCTGCGATACAGAGAATACAACGGCTCCTAAAATACAAAATACCAGTATAATAGAAAGAAATAGAGAAATATCTTTACCTTGTTTCTTTTTTTCTGATTTTCTGAATGCGATCATAAAACCTGTTTCACCCGGAGCAGGAACCATGGTGATCATTTTCCTGCATGAATCTTTCCTGGCAGTCCGGCCAGTTACCATCTGGTACACTTTTCGTATGCGGGAATCTGCCGGGCGGCAGGCCGCATGAACATTTACAGATCATTATACAGGTATCTTATTCGTGTGTCAACCGGTGCGCGTATGCTATTCGAGCAGCGTCAGCCCGTGGATATCCGGTCTGGTGGTCAGGGAGTAATTGGTGTAGTAAACCACGAAGCCGGGCGCACCTTTATTCGGTTTGCGGATATTCTTTTTCTGGAGATAATCGATTTCCAGCTTGTCACTGTCCCGTCCTTTGGAATAATAGCCTGCAAGCTTTCCGGCTTCCTCGAATACGCGGTCCGGGAGCTCTTCGTGATCGGACTTAACAATGACGTGCGAGCCGGGGATTCCCTTGGCGTGGAACCACCAGTCATTTCCGGAGGCAAATTTAAACGTCAGTTCTTCATTCTGATAGTTGTTTTTACCGACATACATGTGATAGCCGTCTGAGGAGAGGTAATGGAAAGGCCTGCTCTTTATTTTTGCTTTTTTGTCGGTGCGTCTGCGCCGGATATAGCCGAATTCCACCAGTTCCTCACGGATCTGGACGAGATCCTCCTCTGTGAGAGCGATGTCGAGCGATGTGGCGATGCTCTCCAGATGCTCTGTCTCCGCGCGGGTTTCTTCGATCAGGCCGCTCAGGGCTTCATGGGTGCGCTTTAATTTGTTATACCTGTCAAAATATTTCCGGGCATTTGCCATGGCATCCAGATCCGGGTCGAGCGGAATGGTGATCATTTCGTTTGTGTAGTAATTGAGCGCCGCGAGTTCTTTTGTGCCTTCCGCGAGCCCGTAGCCGTAGGTGTGGAGCAGCTCGCCGTAAACTTTATATTTTTCCCGTTTTTCGGTATCCTTTAACTGCTTTTCCTGGAGCAGGTATTTTTTGCGGCTGCGCTCCAGGGCAGTGGACACGATTCTGCGCAGATCGGCCGATTTCTGGCGGATGCGGGTGTATGCGCTCCTTGCAGCGTAAAATTCCTCAAGTACCGCGGAGATGGAATCGTATGTCGCCATCGTATACCGGTCCGTGTGATCCGTGTACTCCGTGAGTTTTACACAGGAAAATTCGACGGGTTCCTGTCCGCGGCGTATGATGTTCGGACAGTAATTCTGTCTGCGGATATCGTCCATCATCCAGCGGAAATGGTTGTACAGATGCTTTTTTTCATCCGGATTCAGGGAATCGACCGGCATATCCCCGTCGATGGAGGCGCGGTAGCAGATTTCCCCCGCGATGACGGGGCTGATTCCCGTGCAGGAAGTATAGATGGCCTTTGCGATGGAGTCAGGCTTTGTCATTACCTGCTCCAGAAAAACAGGTTCTTCCGTCTCCAGCGGATTCAGGCGGCCGCTTTTGGTTTCCGGGATGCAGTAGGTCCTGCCGGGAAGCACTTCGCGGAGGGAACTCATCATCGAGGAGACATGCCGGATGCTGTCGATGATCATTCCCTGGGAGTTGCAGAAAATGATATTGCTGTGCTTGCCCATCAGTTCGATTGTCAGGGTTTTGGAGCACAGATCGCCAAGGTCGTCGAGATGTTCGATCTCAAAATGAATGATGCGTTCCATGTGCGGCTGGAAAATGCGCGTGATACGCCCGTTTGCGATATGCTTGCGCAGTACCATGCAGAAATTCGGCGCCGTCAGGGGACCCGGCCTGTTTGTGTCCGTCAGGTACAGATACGGCAGGGAAGCGCTCGCGGACATGGCGAGGCGGTACTGTGAACCGTTTCCCTTCAGGGTGAGCAGAAGCTCGTCAGTTTCGGGCTGGGCAATTTTGCTGATTTTTGTGTTTAAGATCGTCTGGTTCAGCTCGTGTACCAGGTTTGCTATTACAAATCCGTCTAATGCCATGGCTTGTATTCTCCTTTCAATGGTTCTTATTATAGTAGATGAAGAAGAGAAAAACAAGTTACTGTTATTCCTTGAAAACCGGCCTGTTTTATCATAAAATGGAAAGAAAAGGAGGTTTTTCCATGCAGCATGCAAATCCACTTCTACATGGCGACTGCGGGAGCAGGTTTATCACGGTCGGAGAGATTATGCTCCGTCTGACGCCGCCCAACTATGAAAAGATCCGAATGACGACCAGTTTTGAGGCGAGCTATGGCGGCAGTGAGGCGAACATAGCGCTGGCGCTCGCCAATCTCGGCGTTGACAGCACTTTCTTTACGGTGGTTCCGGACAACAGCCTTGGAAAGAGCGCAGTCCGTATGCTGCGCAGCAACGACGTCCACTGTACGCCGGTGATCTTAAGCACGCCGCAGCAGACGCCCTCCCACCGCCTCGGCAGTTATTATCTGGAGACCGGTTACGGCATTCGTCCGAGCAAAGTGATCTATGACAGAAAATACAGCGCGATCACGGAATTTGATTTTGGCACGATCGACCTGGGCGCTCTGCTCGACGGTTTTACCTGGCTTCACTTAAGCGGGATTACGCCGGCGCTCGGGCCAAACTGCAGGGAACTTGTGATGAACTGCCTGAAAGTGGCGAAGGAGAAGGGCATCACGGTCAGTTTTGACGGGAATTTCCGCAGTAAGCTCTGGACCTGGGAGGAGGCGAGGGATTTCTGCACCGAATGTCTGCCCTATGTCGATGTCCTGCTCGGGATCGAGCCGTATCATCTCTGGAAAGATGAGAACGACCACAGCAGAGGAGATGTCAAGGACGGGATTCCGCTTCAGCCCAGCTATGAGCAGGAGGATGAGATTTTCCAGGCGTTTGTGGAGCGGTATCCGAACTTAAAATGTATTGCGCGCCATGTGCGCTATGCCCACAGCGGAAGTGAAAACAGCCTGAAGGCGTTTCTGTGGTATGAGGATCATACATTTGAGAGCAAGCTGTTTACCTTCAATATTCTGGACCGTGTCGGCGGCGGGGACGCGTTTGCCAGCGGGCTGATTTATGCGATGATGCATCGCTATAAGCCGATGGATATGGTAAATTTTGCCGTGGCCAGCAGCGTGATCAAGCACACCATAAGAGGAGATGCAAATATCACGGATGATGTGGAGAGTATCCGCAATCTGATGAATATGAATTATGATATCAAGCGCTGACGGCCGCCGTCCCGGGACTGTCAGGAGGGCAGAACAGGGCCGCCGCATATTATACGCGGCGGCCCTGTGCGCGGCTTACTGGGAGACGTTTGCGCCGGTTCCCGGTATAAACATATTTACCGGTCCTCCGGGCGTGGTACTTGTATAGTAGATTGTGCCGGATGAGTAGTCCTCAAAATATATGTAGCGCGATGTGGCGTTGATATGTGTGTAATTCCCCTCTGCAACCACTTCGAATTCTGTTCCGTCCGTCCGTATCCGGCAGAGCGCCGGCGATTCGGGGTCATTTCTCTGATAATAGATGTAATTGCCCGCGACGTTATAACAGTCGAGTCTGTCCCGGGAGAGGAGCGTGACACTGTTGTCGGTGAGACCGGCGCAGGCGAGGGCATAGTTATTGTCACAGTCCATAAAGTATGCGACCGACCCCTTTACGTCCGGCATCCAGCAGTTGCCCTTGTAGATCATGCGCGACTTATTGGTGGAAGTGTCGAGCTGCCAGATATAGTGGTCGTTTTCCAGTCCGTTGTGGTAAATATACTGCCCCTGCGCGGAGCAGGTAAAGTAAGGCTGTTCGGATACCTGTTCTTTGCCTGAGCCGTCTATTTTAATCCGGTAAAGGGAGGAATGTGACTCCTCGTCGTAGTGAATATAGTAGATGTAATCCCCGACCAGCGAGGCATACATGCAGGGATCCTCGTCCAGGATGATCTCAGGGCTTCCGCCGTCGCGGTCGATCCGGCAGAGGCTGTCCGTGGTGATATTGAGAAATGCAAAATCCTGGGTACCTCTGGGGTTGGTGCGCACATAGTAGACGTAATTGTCATCCGCATTGATATAAGTGACAATGTCGTCGCAGAGCTTCCGGAGATTTGTACCGTCATAATTCATCGCGTAAAGCCGGTCATGGTCGGACGGATTTGCGAAAAAAACGGTGCCGTCGTGTTCGCAGAACAGGCCGCCGTTGTAGAGATTACCGGCGGTATTGCCGTTGACGTAGGAATTATTGAATTTTGTCCGGTGCGTCACGCGGTAAAATATACCGAATCCGGCGAGACCGAGCGCCAGGCCAAGGAAGACGATGACTGGAATTGCTTTTTTCATAACATGCCCCTCTTTCATGTAGTAAAATATATTTCGTATTTGTAAAGATTATAACATTTCCGGGCATTATACTGCAAGGGTTACTTGCCATCAGAATGTGAATGTACTATAGTATAGAAAGGATTAATTACAGAAAGGCATGGTTGGCGCATGAGGGATTTGATGGAACTGAGGGAGGAAATCGACGGGATTGACCGGCAGATTGCGGAGCTGTTCGTCAGGCGGATGGGGATCGCGGAGGAGGTTGCGGAGTACAAGCTTTCGGTGGGAAAAGCGGTTTTCGACCGTGAGCGGGAGTGTGCAAAGCTTGCGGCGCTCGCCTCCTATGGGACGACGCCGTTTCTTGCGAACGGGGTCCGCGAGCTGTTCGAGCAGATAATGGCGGTCAGCAGAAAGCGCCAGTACCAGCTGATTACGGAGCGCGGAGGCTGTGTTAAGCCGGATTTTAAGCAGGTGGATGGACTGGATTATAAGAATGCCGCGATTGTGTTCCAGGGGGTGGAGGGCGCTTACTCACAGCTTGCCCTGAAAGAATATTTCGGGCCGGATGCGGACGGGGTTCATGTGGAGACCTGGAGGGATGCGATGGAGGCGCTGCGGACGGGGGAGGCGGATTACGCGGTGCTGCCGATTGAGAATTCATCCGCGGGCATTGTCCCGGAAAATTATGATCTGCTGGTAGAGTATGACAACTGTATCGTCGGGGAGCAGATTATCCGTATTGAGCACGCGCTGCTGGGGCTCCCGGGCGCAGAGCCTTCGGATATCACGGATGTCTATTCACATCCGCAGGCGCTGATGCAGTGCGGGCGTTTTCTGGGTAAGATGCGCGCGCTGGAAACACACAGTGTCAGAAATACCGCGATGGCGGCCAGAAAGGTGCGGGAGGACGGGCAAAAAAATGCGGCGGCGATTGCAAGCCGGCTGACGGCGGAGATATACGGGCTGTCGGTGCTTGCGGAGTGTATCCAGGATCATCCGGAAAATGCGACGCGGTTTCTGATTGTGACCGGAAAACATATTTTTACAGGGGATGCGGGCAGGGTCAGTATCTGCTTTGAGGTTCCCCATGAGAGCGGGTCCCTGTATCAGATGCTGTCGCATTTCATCTATAACGGGCTGAACATGAATCATATTGAATCCAGACCGGTAAAAGGAAAGAACTGGGAATACCGTTTCTTTGTGGATTTTGACGGAAATTTAAATGACGCCGCCGTGCAGAATGCGCTTGCAGGGCTGCGTCAGGAGACAATCCGGCTGAAAGTTCTGGGCAATTACTGAGCGCGGTGTAAGAGAGAAAGGGAACCCTGATGATGAAACGTGTAGAGAATTTAATCCTGTACAGGATGCACAGATCGTGTGAGGAGGACAGGCTGTTTTGTGATACCGCATGGATTCTGGAGCATTACCGGGATGAAGAGTACAAAAAAGAGGAACTTGCGGAATCGTTTTACAACTGCCTTTGCCAGCTTGCGGAGATCGCGGAGAGCCATGGGTTTGAGGGAAATCTCTGGCGTGGTTTTGTGGCGTATCTGCTGGTGAATCATGAAAATGCCTACAGCCGCGCCTGTGAGCTCCGCGAGGGGGTGAAGGGATCCCTCCGGGAGCTTGCGCGCCACGATTTTGCGATTATACGCGAATATTTTGAGTGTGATCTGCGGGAGCCGGGAAAGTATTTCGGGGTGGAGTGTATGGAATCCATTCTTGATTTTAAGGGAACGGGAAACGGCGGACGTTTTTTCAACAGGAGAATCCGTGACCGTATCGGGGAGCTTGCGGCGCACCTTTCCGGCGCGGCGGACACGGAAGCATTCCAGGACGCGGTGGAGCTGTTTTATGGAGAGTTCGGCGTCGGAAAGCTGGGGTTGCACAAGGCGTTCCGGGTGCGGCACGGGGGAGAGGGGACAGAGATCGTCCCCATCACCAATATTGCCCATGTCTGTCTGGGCGACCTGGTAGGGTATGAGTCTGCAAAACAGAAGCTGACGGAAAATACGGAAGCGTTTGTGAGCGGAAGGGAGGCGAATAACTGTCTGCTGTTCGGCGACGCCGGAACCGGAAAATCCACGAGCATCAAGGCGATCGCCAATCAGTATTATGACAGGGGACTGCGTCTGATCGAAGTGTATCGTCACCAGTTCTGCGATTTAAATGATGTGATTGCGCAGGTGAAAAACCGCAACTACCGGTTTATTATTTATATGGACGATCTCTCTTTTGAGGAATTTGAGACAGAGTACAAGTATCTGAAGGCGGTGATTGAGGGAGGTCTTGAAAAAAAGCCGGATAATGTGCTGATATACGCCACATCGAACCGCCGTCACCTGATCCGCGAAAACTTTTCCGATAAAGAGGAGATCCGCGAGGATATGCATACGTCGGATACCGTGCAGGAAAAGCTGTCACTGTACGCGCGTTTCGGCGTGACGATTTATTTCGGCGCGCCGGACAAAAAAGAGTTTCTGCATATTGTGGAGGAGCTTGCCGGCCGGTGCGGGCTCGCCAGGAAGAAAGAAGAGCTTTTTCTTCTGGCGAATCAGTGGGAGCTCTCCCACGGAGGGCGGTCCGGAAGGACGGCACAGCAGTTTATTGATTATCTGCTGGGAGTGCAGTGACCGGGGAAGCGCGGAAACGGCGGGAGTCCGGCGGAATTAGTGAATAAGACAGGCAATGGAAGAAAGGGGTGCGTGCCGTGAGCATACATACATTTGCGGCGATTTATATCGGCTCCTATGAAGTGAGCTTAAAAATTTTTGAACTTTCCGCGAAAAAGATACGCGGGGTGGATTATGTCCGCACAAGGATTGAGCTGGGGAAGGACGCCTATTCCAAGGGGAGTATCGGCTATGAGCTGGTCGAGGCGCTCTGCGACACGCTCGCGGAATTTACGCGGATTATAAAAGAATACCGGGTGGAACATTATGAAGCCTGTGCGGCCGCGGTGCTGCGCGATGCGGATAATGCGCGGTTTATTCTGGATCAGATCCGGATCCGCACGGGAATCTGTGTGCGCGTGCTCAGCAATTCGGAACACCGGTTTATCAGTTACAAATCGGTCGCCATGCAGGATGTGTTTGGCGCCATGATACAGAAACGGGCCGCCGTCGTGGACGTCGGGGGCGCGGGACTTCAGATTACGGTATTTTCCGGGGGGCAGGTGATCACTACACAGCATCTGGAGCTGGGAACGATGCGTTTAAAAGAACAGCTCTCAAAAAAAAGCAGCACCCTCGCGCAGTACGAGCAGCAGATTGAGGAGATCGTGGTCAAAGAGCTCGAAGTCTTCAAGGCGATGTACCTGGACGGAGAGGGCATGGATTATATGATTATGATCGGGGATTACAGTACGGAGCTCGTGCGAAGGGTTGAGAAGAGTGGCGGCGGCGATACTGTCAGCACCCACCGGTTTATCAGGTATCTGGAAAAGCTCAAAAAGAAGAATCTGGAACAGCTCTCCGAGGAGCTGTCGCTTTCAAATGGGAGCGATTCGCTGATTGTGCCTTATATGATGGTGTTTAAATGCATGGCACAGGGGCTCGGGGCGGATGCGCTCTGGGCGCCCGGCGTGATGATCAGCGACGGGATCGCCTGTGATTATGCGGAAAAGAACCGGATTTTAAAGGCGGCGCATGATTTTGACGCGGATGTGCTCTCGGCGGCCCAAAGCATGGCAAAGCGGTTCACGAGTTACTCTCCGCATATTGATGCGCTGGCGCAGATGTCCCTGCTGATCTTTGACACGATGAAAAAAGTACACGGGCTCGGAAAGCGGGAGCGGCTGCTTCTCCAGGTGGCTGCGATTCTGCACGACTGTGGAAAATATATCAGTTTTGCCAACGGACCGCAGGCTTCCTATGATATCATTATGGCCTCGGAGATTATCGGACTTACGCACGTAGAGAGGGAGATTATCGCCAGCACGGTATTCTATAATTCTTATCCGCTCGCGGATTACGAGGAGGTTTCGGACCGGCTGGACAATGACGGATATCTGACGGTGGCCAAATTATCCGCGGTTCTGCGTGTTGCAAACGCGATGGACCGCAGTCACAGACAGAAGTTTCAGAATGTCCGTGCGGCCATCCGCGGCAAGGAGCTTGTGATCACGATTGAGACCAGTGAGGATATCGCGCTGGAAAAGGCGCTGTTCGACGCGAAGACGGCCCATTTTGAGAGCGTATTCAGTATCAGGCCCGTCATAAAGGAAAAACGGGTCTATCATTAAAAACGGGGTAGTGATATGGAAAAGGAAAAGAAAAAGGATTTTACCAGTCCGGAGTATTATGAGAACAGGGAATTAAGCTGGCTCAGATTTAACGGGAGGGTGCTCGGCGAGGCGCGCGACAAGCATATTCCGCTGCTGGAGCGTCTGAAGTTTGTCAGCATCACCTCCTCCAATCTGGACGAATTTTTTATGGTGCGCGTCGCATCCTTAAAGGATATGGTGTATGCGAATTATAAAAAGCGCGATATCGCGGGTATGACGGCAAGAGAGCAGCTTACGGCGGTCAACGCGGCGACGCGTGAACTCGTGGAACTTCAGTACAGCACCTACAACCGCTCGCTGCTGCCGCTGCTGAACGCAGAGCATATTTTTATTATCGACGCTTTTGAGGAGCTGAACGAAGAGCAGCAGACTTTTGTGGACCGCTATTTTGAGGAGAGCGTCTATCCGGTGCTCACGCCGATGGCTGTGGACGCCTCGCGTCCGTTCCCGCTCATCCGCAATAAGACGCTGAATATCGCCGCTCTTCTGGCGAAAAAGAAGGAGAAAGAAAAAGAGAAGAAGTCTGCGAAGGAGGCGGTGGAGTTTGCGACCGTGCAGGTGCCGGGCGTGCTGCCGCGTCTGGTGGAGATACCCTCTGCCTGCGGGGAGGACCGGACCTTTATTCTTCTCGAACAGATTATCGAAAAGAATATAGACAAACTTTTCTTAAACTACAGGGTGCTCTGTGCCTATCCGTACCGGGTGATGCGCAACGCCGATATGGCGATCGATGAGGATGAGACGTCGGATCTTCTGAAAGAAATCCAGAAGCAGCTGAAAATGCGGCAGTGGGGAGAGGTTATCCGGCTTGAGGTGGAGGAGAAGATTGACAGAAAGCTGCTGCGGTTTCTGAAGGAGGAGCTTAAGGTTGCGGAGGAAGATATTTTTAAGATTTCCGGGCCGATTGATCTGACCTATCTGATGAAAATGTATGGTCTTTCCGGCTGCGACCATCTGCGGTACCGGTCATACACGCCGCAGCGGGTGCCCCGGATTGAGCCGGGGAAGGATCTGTTTGAGGAAATACGCGGCGGCGATATTCTGCTTCACCACCCTTATCAGACATTTGATCCCGTTGTGGATTTTATCCGGCGCGCGGCCGTGGACCCGGATGTGCTCGCCATCAAGCAGACGCTTTACCGCGTCAGCGGGAATTCGCCGATTATCGCTTCGCTCGCGCAGGCCGCGGAGAACGGCAAGCAGGTATCCGTGCTGGTCGAGCTGAAGGCCAGGTTTGACGAGGAGAACAATATTGTCTGGGCGAAAAAGCTGGAGCAGGCGGGATGTCATGTGATCTACGGTCTCGTCGGCTTAAAGACGCACAGCAAAATCGCGCTTGTGGTGCGCCGCGAGGAGGACGGAATCCGGCGCTATGTACATCTGGGAACCGGCAATTACAACGATTCGACTGCAAAGCTCTACACCGACTGTGGTATTTTCACCTGTCATGAGGGAATCGGTGAGGACGCGACCGCGGTGTTTAACATGCTTTCCGGCTACTCGGAGCCGCTTTCCTGGAATGAACTGGCGCTCGCGCCGCTGTGGCTGCGCTCAAAGTTTCTCTATCTGATTTCGCGGGAGACGAAGCATGCGCTGGCGGGCAAGCCTGCCAGAATCGTCGCAAAGATGAATTCCCTGTGCGACGGCGGGATTATCGCAGCCCTGTATGAGGCTTCCGCGGCGGGCGTGCAGATTGAACTGATCGTCCGCGGTATCTGCTGTCTGAAAGTGGGGATCCCGGGAGTCAGCGGGACGATCACGGTGCACTCCATTGTCGGAAATTTCCTGGAGCACAGCCGTATCTTCTATTTTCTCAACGACGGGGAGGAAGAGCTTTATATGGGCAGCGCGGACTGGATGCCGCGCAACCTTGACCGCCGGGTTGAGATTCTTTTTCCGGTCCTCGATGAAAGGATTAAGGAGCAGGTGAAGCATATTCTCGATGTGGAGCTGGCCGATAACACCAAGGCACATGTGCTCGGGCCTGACGGCAATTATGAAAAGATCGACAAGCGCGGCAAGGTGCTCGTGAATTCGCAGGAACAGTTCTGCGGGGAGGCGGTCAGCGCGGTGCCGCGGGAGGATCATGTTTACCGCGAGAGGGTATTTGTGCCAGAGGAGGCTGTGGAGTAGCGCGCCTCTTTGCCGGAGTTCTGTGCGGCGGACCACCTGCGCACGCCGGACATCAGAAACAGTGCTCCGGCCAGCGCGGTTCCGCTCCAGACAGATACCACGGAGACCCAGCCGGTATTTTCGGCGATCGCCCCGGATCCCCAGGTGCCCAGGGAGCTGCCGGCGTAAGTGGCAGCGTTGAGAATTCCGGAGACAACGGATATATTCCCGCGCCCGGCAAAATACCGCGGTATGCGGCTGATCAGCATCAGATTAATGCCGTACATACAGCCGGTGATCAGCGTCATCATCGCCATGCACACTGCCGGCCGGCTGTCACAGACGGGGAGCATGGCAAGGCCGGCAATGGTTCCCGCGGCAAAAAGCAGGGCTGCGGTGAGAAGTTCATTTTTCAGCCGGTCGAAAAGCGCTGCGGATATCATGGTACCGCACACACTGCACAGCGGCAGAACGGCGGTGGAGAGAATGGAGCCTGAGCTGCTCATTCCGAATATTTCTGTCATATATACGGGCATCCAGGCAGCGATGCCGTCTTTGAGGGCGCCGTGTACCGCGATGGCTGCGAGAATCGCGCCTATGGGGATACCGGAAAAAATTCCGGCGCCGGTGCGTGCGGCCGGTGTTTTTCCGGATGATACCGGTTTTATGGCCGATACCGGTCCGGTGCCTGCATACCATATCAGCGACGTGATGATTCCTGTCACGGCGGCCAGACAGAGAACAGCCCTGAAGCCCTTCGCCGCAAGGAGAGAGGGGGTCAGCAGATACAGGGCGGCAGTGGCGCCGGAGGAAGAGAGGGATACCCATACACAGCCTTTCCGGTACCAGAAGTCATTGAGCGTTTCTGCCATAATGCGCACCAGGGGCGGCCAGAGCATGGACTGAAAAAAGCCGTTGGCACACCAGACCGGAATGATGAATTGTATTCCGGAAAGGAATCCGACAGCAAGGTTGCAGAGAGCGGATCCGGCCAGACCGATGGCCGCCATTTTTCGCGGTGAATACCTGCCGCCCAGCCAGCCGCACAGGATCTGTCCGGCGCCGTAAGTGAAAAAGAACGCGGTTACCGGAAGTCCGGCCAGACTCTCACCGATCTGCAGATCACGGCGGATTTCAACCAGGCAGACAGTATAGCTTAGCCTGGTCAGATAACTCACGGAATAGAGCAGGCAGCACATCACACAGAGGCGTCGCATCTGTTTTTGGGTAAGGTCTTTTTTCTCCATCAGTGTTCTCCTTTTCTGATTTCAGGAATCGTCTTTTCTGTATATTTTTATACCAGCACAATATTTGAAGAAGTATTCCGGCAGGCCTCGAGCATCCCGCCGGACAGGCCGGAATCTGTTATATACACGAAGTCCGGATCGAATTCACAGATTTTCATTGGTGCGCACACCCCGAATTTGGAGCTGTCAGCCAGAATATAAGTCTGGTCAGAGATTTCCGGGAGGGCCCGCTGGACAGGGATCAGTTCCTGTACGTGATCACTGATGCCGGAATCCGGGGATACAGCCGCAGGAGTGAGAAAACAGCCGGATACGTGAAACTGGCGTATTGCGTCCAGAGTCAGATGCCCGCAGAAACATTTCTCCCGCGGCAGGTAAAAACCTCCGGCGAGAATAACACGGATATGTGTTTTTCCGGAGAGTATCCAGGCGATATCAAGAGAGTGCGTGAGTACTGTGAGCTCCCGGAAATGGTCGTCCAGAAGCGCCGCGAGCGCAAGGGCGGTGCTTCCTGTATCCAGTGCGATATAGTCGCCTTCTCGGATGAAGGAACAGGCGGCCCGGGCCAGCTGTTGTTTTTCCGGCTGATGTTCTGCGGCCCGCCCGGCCAGGCTGGTATAATTCTGTAATTTTCCGACACTGATAGCGCCGCCGTGGACGCGCTTCAGCAGTCCGGCGCCCTCCAGCGCTTCAAGATCCCGCCGGATGGTCTCCACGGAAACCTGAAAAAGCTCCATGAGTTCCGAGGTGGTGACAGACGGACGCTTTTTCAGAAGTTCTGCGATCTTTGCTTTTCTCTCATCTGCAAACATTTGCAATCATCTCCATTTATTTACAAGCTTTCACACATATATACAATATCCGTACAGGGATGTCAAGAGAAAATATGGGCCCTGTCCGAAATAAAACAGGGTGGTGTGCGCCAGGGAAACATTTTATTGTGGAAAAAGGGGGTTTTCTGTGATAAAGTGTGGAGAGGACAGGCTGTGAAGGCAACGCCGGAAAGGACACGGAATGAGGCATTTTATTACAGGCATACAGGTTATAAAACTGGGCAATCTGGAAAATATGGAGATCGTACTGAATAAGAAGGAACGTCAGCATCTGATTCTGACCGGAAGAAACGGTTCGGGGAAGTCGCTGCTGCTGTCCGGAATCCGGAATTATCTGGCATCTGCGGGAGAGGGGGAACTTTCGGGGACAAACGAGCTTTATATGAATCTGCTCAAAGACAGCAGCCGGAAAATCAGTCAGGCGCTGACGCCTGCCGAAAAGACGGAGGCCCTGAATAATTACAAGAGAAATCTGGAATATGTCCAGAAGTTCAGCGACGGGGTTGAGCTGATTTTTAACAGTGCGGAGGATATCAGCGCACACTGCAGGGAGGGGAAATTTGTGACGGCCTATTTTCCGGCGGACAGACGACTGCGGGCAGTTCGTGCCAAGGGCGTCGAGGATGCCTGCCCGGACAGGGTCTATGGAATCGGTGACGAGCCGGCGGCACTTTTTGTGAAATATATGGTTCATTTAAAAACCCAGCAGGCGTATGCCAGAAATGAAGGGGATTTCGGCTATGCGGATCTGATTCAGAGATGGTTTGTGCGGCTGGACGAAGCGCTGCGGGCCCTGTCCGGGGACAGGAGTATGCATGCGGAGTACAGCTACCGGGAATATGATTTTCTGGCTGTTTCAAATGGCAGACAGCCGGTTCCGTTTGACAGGCTCTCCGACGGAATGTCCGCGGCGCTTGCGATTGTGGCGGATCTGATGCTTCGCATGGATTACAACTGGCTTGAGGAGGGGAGTCTGAGGCGGTACGACAGGGAGGGGATTGTCCTGATAGATGAACCGGAAGCGCATCTGCATGTCAGTCTGCAGAAGACGATACTGCCGTTTCTGATCCGTTTTTTTCCGGGACTGCAGTTTATCGTCGCGACGCACTCGCCGTATGTCAGGGATTCGATCTCGAATGTGATGGTATATGATCTGGAAGAGGATTTTTAAGAATCCTTAAGATGCTGCGACTGACAATACAAAACGCCTGTGGTGACGCACTGCGCACAGAGAAAAAAAGAGCTTCAGCTTGCAGTACAACTGCAGCTGAAGCTCTTTTTTATTCATATCCGGAAACCTGCGATCATATGTATATTCTGTCCGCTATTTCTTCAGGGAGAAACGACTGATCAGCCCTTTCAGATTCTGTGCCTGTGCGGCCAGCTCCTCGCTGGATGATGCGCTTTCCTGTGCGGTCATGGAATTAGTCGAGACAGCGTCAGACATCTGCTCAAATCCGGTATTAATCTGTTCGATTGCGGATGCCTGTTCTCTTGCCGCGTCTGCAATCTCCGCGATAATGGTGGTCACTTCACTGGTATTGTTTACAACCTGTGTGAGAGATTTCGCCGTCTCGTTGACAATACTGGTTCCGTTTTCGACCGTTTCGATTGATTTTATAATCAGCTTCGCGGTGTTCTGGGCAGCTTTTGCACTTTCCTCAGCAAGGCTGCGCACTTCCTCGGCGACAACCGAAAAGCCTCTCCCGGCTTCTCCGGCGCGCGCGGCCTCTATCGCCGCATTTAAGGACAGCAGGTTGGTCTGTTCCGCGATGTCCTCAATATTTTTAATAATATCGCCGATTTTGGATGAACCGGCCTTGATTTCCGCCATCGCATTGATCATGGACTGCATCTGCTGATTGCAGATCTCGACGTTTTTCTCCGTCTCCATGGAACGCTGGTTTGCCCTGACGGCATTGTCCGCCGTAAGCTTCACCTGATATGAAACGCTCGTGATGCTTGCGGTCAGCTCTTCCAGGACGCTTGCCTGGTCGGTTGTGCTGTCTGCCAGATTTTTCGCGCCCTGCGACGTGCCGTCCGAGTGATCCGCCACGAGATCCGCGGCGCTGTTCATCTGGGTCATGGTCTCGTTGAGAGAGTGGATAATCGTATCAATCGACTCTTTTAAGCTGACAAAATCTCCCGCAAATCCGGCTTCTGTCTGTATATCCAGATTGCCGTCGGACAGCTGGGAAAGCACCCGGGTGATATCCGAGATATACAGGTTCAGGCTCTGGATCGTGTGATCCAGGTTGCTGGAAAGAATGGCGAGTTCGTCTCCGGTATTAATCACCTCAACCGGTGTTTTCAGGTCGCCCTGGGCGAGCTTTACGAGACGTTTTGTCACAAGGTCTACCGGATGGATGATGTTTCTGATCAGGCGCTTCATCAGTGAAATCGTGACAAGCAGAAGAAGGACACCGATCGCGCTGTTGACAATTACCGAAAGGATAACCATGGAAACGAATTCACGGTTCGGCGCCGTGATGATCAGGCGCCAGTCCTCGTGGCCTTTTACGGGGCAGTATGCCGCAAACATACTCTTACCGCCCTGATAGTAGGTAACCGTACCGGCTTTTGTGCTGGAAAGGATTTTGCGGGTCGCCTTTGCCAGCGAGGCGTTCTTCCGGTCCGTTTCGTGCTGTGTAATGGCATTTGACTGTTCCGCGATTTTCTGCTCGTCTTTGTGGAAAATCACGGTTCCGTCTTTATTTATGATATATGCGTGGCCTGTTCTGCCAAATGTAATCTCTCCGATTTTTTCATTTACGGACGCCACCAGATCGACGATATAGACCGTGCCGATAATCTGGCTGTCATTGTAAACGGGGGCGCCTGATATAATGATAATATCGCCGTTGAGCCGGTTTATGATTGGTTCGCCGACAAAGAGCTCGCCTTTTGATGCCGTCTGGAAATGGAGCTGATCGTTAAAATCGAATTCTCCGTAGTTGGAATAGCCTTTTCCGTCTAATTCCACGAATCCGACTTCGTCGTAGTGATTCTGCGACCGGACACCGTCCATTGCATTCAGCTTTTCCTCCCTGGACGCCCCGGGATCCCGGATCGTTTCCAGAGCGGCTACGTTCATTGCATTGACCTCCAGCGTGTGCAGTGTCTGTTCAACCGCGGAGGATGTGGAGTTTAACGCCACACCTGCCATCTCATGGAGCGTGTTCATATTACTGAAGTACATAAACACTCCCGATACAATGATAAGTGCGATTACTAAGATCAGAAACAGACGCGTAACCTGCGAAACCAGATGTTTCTGCAGGGTCTGGTCACGGTGCTGTTTCTTTTCCGCTTCTGCGGCTGTGGAAATCTGTTTTGCTGTTTTTTTCATGTTCCGTCTCCTGTTTTCTTTTGCCGTTTTCTGGCTACTGTAAAAAGCTGTAACTTCGGACTGGTCCGTACGCGCTGCTGCACTGTGTGAAATACAGGCAGGGGGCAAAAGACATCCTTATCACTTGGGCGTTCATTCTCAGGAGATGGATGTGTAACAGACCAGCCGGGCTGACACAAATTACCTGAATTCAGCATAACATTTCAGAGGGCCGCTGTCAATGCGCAATCCCTGTCAGACGGCATCCGTGAACGGAATTTGTGACCCGATGCCGGAGCTTTTGTGAAGCCGGCCGTCATCTGTGATAAATACCGCCTCTGCGCCGCTGGTCCGCTCAATCAGCTCCATCCCCTCAGTGAGCCCGAGAGAGAAGCAGATGGTGGAAAGAGCGTCGCCGTCCAGGGAGTGTTCCGTGATCACGGTTACGCCGAGCAGTCCGTTATCATACGGCCGGCCGGTTGCTGTGTCCAGGATATGATGGTACAGGACGCCGTCCGCCTCAAAACAGCGCTCGTACACGCCGGAGGATACGACAGTTTCATCCATGACTTTTACCGCCGCCACAGGTGCGCCGTCCGGGGCAAACGGTTTCCGGATGCCGATGGTATAGCGGTTGTCACCGTCCGTTCCCTTTCCGCCTGCCTTTGGTCCCAGGACGAGCACATTGCCGCCGAGGTTGATAAAGCCGCGGGTCACACCGTTTTCATTTAAAAATGCTTTCATTTTATCAGCAATATATCCTTTTGCGAGTCCGCCGGCATCAATTGAGGCGTCCGGATTTAAAAGTGTGACCTCATTTCCCTCAATCCGGATATTGCGGTAGTCCACGGTGGCGAGTGCGTCGCGGATTTCCGGGTCTGAGGGTACCATGGAAGAATCAGTCTCTTCCAGCAGTGACCTGGTGGAAATATCCCAGAGACCGGACAGCCTGCCGATGGTGATGTCAAATTTTCCGCCGCTTAAATCTCCGTAGGCGATCCCCGCTGACAGAAGTTCCGCCGTCTCCTCATCGACGGTCACCGGCTGCCCGCCCGCAGCGTTGATTCTGGAAATATCGCTGTCGGGGATTGTGCTGGAAAAGAGATTTTCATACCGGCTGGCGAGCGCAAAACAGTCGTCGAGGATCTGTTTTGGGACAGGATCATAGACGGTAATCTGAATGACGGTATTGAAGTAAAAGCCCGATGCGGATGTGGATTCGTCCTGTGCGGGACTGCAGGCAGCGAGGGCTGAGAGGAGCAGTATGGATATGAGGTTTATTTTTCTTCCGGCAGGGCGGACGGCTTTCATGTGACAGCTCCTTTCCTGGTGTCTGGTGTGTGGTATGTTTCTTTAAAGAATAAATGAAAGCGGGGGAAATGTCAATTTTCGCAGTGTGTATAATTCCGTTTTATATTGCAGATATTTATGAGAGGGTGCCGGAAATGGCATCCGTTCTTTTTGCCGGAAAAGTGCAGGTACGACGGCTGCCGGACGCGGGATGGAAGAATGTATAAAATGAGAAAGTGAGGGAAGCTTATGGCGGACAATGCGGAAAAGAAAAACGAGCAGATCCGGGAATACGGCGAACTGGAGCTGAAAAATAACCGGGAAAATAATAAGATCTATATGCTGACAATTATCGGGGAAATTGAGGGACATGACTGTCTGCCCGCGACGACAAAGACAACGAAATATGAGCATGTTCTGCCAAAACTGGCAGAAATTGAAGACAATATGGATGTGGACGGCCTGCTGCTGCTCTTAAATACAGTCGGGGGAGACGTGGAGAGCGGTCTGGCGATTGCGGAGATGGTCTCATCAATCAGCAAGCCGAGCGTTTCCCTTGTGCTCGGCGGAAGCCACTCGATCGGGGTGCCGCTCGCGGTTTCCACGGATTATTCGTTTATCGTCCCGTCCGGAACGATGGTGATTCATCCGGTGCGCATGAGCGGGACGGTGATCGGCGCACAGCCGACCTATGATTATTTTAAACAGATGCAGAACAGGATTCTCAAATTTGTCAGTACGCACTGCGGAGCAAAAGAAGAGAGGCTGGAGGAACTGATGATGAACACGGGGATGCTGACCAAAGACCTTGGGACGATTCTCGTGGGAGCGGAGGCCGTGGAGGAAAAAATGATAGATGAGGTGGGAGGAATTGACAGGGCGTTCCTGAAGCTGCACAGTCTGATCGACGCGCACAAAAAAGGGAAGGAGTCCTGATTTTTCCTGTAACAAAGATTTAAGAAATCCTTTTAATGACAATCCGCCCAGGATATGGTAAAATCGGATATGTATGCAAAACCCCGTGCAGCTGTCATATTATGTAAGCGGGAATGCGGGGGAGGATAAAGGAGGCGGCTATGACATTACTGCAGGCTATTTTAATGGGGCTGATTCAGGGGCTGACAGAATTTCTGCCTGTCAGCAGTTCCGGCCATCTGGCGCTTTTTAAGATACTGTTTAAAGTGGAGACGGATACGGGGATTCTGTTCGATGTGCTGTTGCATGTGGGGACGCTGATTGCGATCTGTATTGTATATTACCGGGATCTCTGGAAGCTTATCGTGGAGGGCTGCTGCATTCTCCGCGATTCGTTTGCCAACATTGCGATATTTTTCCGGAAAACGATCCGGAAAGAGGAGGAATCCTACATCAGGGTGATCAGCAGTTCATACCGCAAATTTGTGATGCTGATTATTGTGTCAACGATTCCCACAGGGATCATCGGGATTGCCGGAAAAGACGCGGTGAGCAGGGCGGCGGAGGTTCTGATTGTCCCGGGGATCTGTCTGATCGTGACGGCGGTGCTCCTTTTTACGGCGGATCATCTGAAAGACGGGGAGAAGTTTCCGAAGCATGTCTCTTATACGAATGCGTTCGGGATCGGAATAGCACAGGGGATCGCGACGCTCCCGGGACTTTCACGTTCCGGGACCACGATCACGGCCTGTCTGGTCAGCGGTTTTAACCGGAATTTTGCGGTGAAATATTCTTTTATCATGTCAATTCCGGCGATTCTGGGCGCGCTGGTTCTGGAGCTTAAAGACGTGATCGGAGCCGGGGGTGTAAAAATCGGCGGAATGGAGATTCTTTATTACATAATCGGAATGCTGACTGCGGGGGGAGTCGGGTATGTCTGTATCAAGACGATGCTCGTTATTGTCCGCAGGAAAAAGTTTACTATTTTTGCGGTGTACTGCCTGATTGCGGGGGCGGTTTCCATCGGCGGTTACTTTTATCTGGCATAACCGTATACTGGTCTGGAGGTTACAAATTGGCAACAGGGAAGAAGCGTGCATCCGGCACGAAAAAGGCGCAGACGGGGAAGAGAGAGGGCGCCGGGCATAAAGGAGCGGCAGCCGCCGGGCAGGAGGATTCCTTTACAAGGGAAGTGATTCTCTGGATTATCGTGGCGGTCTCCCTTCTTTTGTTTCTCAGTAATTTTGGAATTGGGGGGGCGGTCGGAAATGCGGTCAGCCGGTTCTTTTTCGGGGTATTTGGTCTGATTGCATATGTGTTTCCGGCGGCTCTGCTGATCGGAACTTTTTTTGCGGTGGCAAATCACGGGAACCGGATCGCCGTGGTCAAACTGGTGGCCTCGGTGCTTCTGGTCGTGTTTCTGTGTATGTTTTTTGAACTGCTCCGCAGCGGAAAGGAAGCTGACGCGGCAGTTGCGGCGTTTGAATACGGGTTTGAAAATAAGCTGGGCGGCGGTATGATCGGGGGTGCCCTGGCGTGGCTGTGCAGCCGCAGTTTCGGGGTGATCGGTGCATATGTCATTGATATCGTTGTTCTGATAATTTCACTTGTGCTGATCACGGAGCGCTCCGCCCTGAAGGGAATGCAGAAGGGCGGAAAAAAGGTCTATGAGTCCGCAAAGGTCACGAATGAGCGCCACCGCGAGCGCGCCATGCAGCGCAGGGAGGAGCGGGAACAGCGCAGGGAGGAGCAGAGTCTGCGCAGGATGGACCGCAAGGTCTCAGGGGTGGCGATGGATACCCGCATTCTGCCGGAGCAAAGCGCCGCACCGTCTGCGCCGTGTGAGACGTACCGGTCAGATGAGATCAGCGAGATTAATATGGAACAGTTTCTGGATATACCGGAAGTCAGGGAAGAGAAGCGCGTGAAACTGACGGCGGGGAGTATCACGGAGATCGGAAAAGTACATAAGAGCAGGAGCCGCGCGGAGTATATGCCGCAGGCAGAGCGCGCGCAGACGGTGCGTCAGATAAAGCCTGTGGAATATCCGTTTCCGCCGCAGCCGGGCCTGGCGGATCTGCCGTCCGGGGAAGAGAGCGGGCAGCCTGCCGGCTTTACGGTGTCCGTTTCGGCGAACGGGTTGACAGAACATGTGCCGCTGTCCGCACTGGGCGGGGAGGCCCGGCAGCAGCGTGCCGCAGAGAATTCCGGTCCGGCGGAGGGATACGCAGAGCTGCCCGCGCCGGAGGAGAGATGCGCAGAGCCGCTCACGCCGGAGGAGACTGCGGAGGGATACGCAGAGCTGCCCGCGCCGGAGGGATGCGCAGAGCTGTACGCGCCGGAGGAGACTGCGGAGGGATGCGCAGAGCTGTACGCGCCGGAGGATGCTGCGGATGAAGGCGATAAGCGTGCTTCCGCGTGGAATATGGAGGAGGGCGTGGCAGAACAGCTGGCCGTGCCGGAGGGCTCCGTGGAGGAAGCGGCCGGAGGCTTATGGCAGGAAGCTGTGCGGGAACAGACGAATGGACAGGAAGAGACACAGGCAAAGGAGTGCCGGCGCGATACCCTGCCCGGCCGGTCGTCCGGGGCCGGCGGGGCAACAGACCGGCCGCAGGAGATGCCCGGGGCCGGCGGAGACGCGCCGCCGAAACCATATGTCTTTCCGCCGCTGGAACTGCTGAAGCGTTCCGAAAAAAAAGCCGGCGATTCCAGACAGTATCTGCAGGAGACCGCGATGAAGCTGCAGCAGACGCTTAAAAATTTCGGCGTCAGCGTCACGCTGACCAATATCAGCTGTGGGCCGGCGGTGACGCGGTATGAGCTGCAGCCGGAGATGGGAGTTAAGGTCAGTAAAATCGTGAATCTGGCGGATGATATCAAGCTGAATCTGGCGGCCACCGACATCCGTATCGAGGCGCCGATTCCGGGAAAAGCCGCTGTGGGCATCGAGGTGCCAAACCGGGAAAACGTCATGGTATCGTTCCGGGAGCTGGCGGAGTCGGAGGAGTTTCAGGCGCACGCATCGAGGATCTCGTTTTGTGTCGGCAAAGATATCGCGGGCAGGGTGGTCGTGTCGGATATCGCGAAAATGCCCCATCTTCTGATCGCCGGTTCCACAGGATCGGGAAAATCGGTGTGTATCAATACGATTGTCATGAGTATTCTCTACAAGGCTGATCCGAAAGACGTCCGCCTGATTATGGTGGACCCGAAAGTGGTCGAGCTGAGTATTTATAATGGAATTCCGCATCTGATGATCCCGGTTGTGACAGATCCGCAGAAGGCGGCGGGAGCCCTGCGCTGGGCGGTCGCCGAGATGGATGACCGCTACCAGAAGTTCGCGGCGGCCGGAGTGCGCGATTTAAAGGGATACAATGCAAAAATTGATGCGCTGCCGGACATAGACGGAGATCCGAAGCCTGAGAAACTGCCGCAGATTGTGATTATCGTCGACGAGCTCGCGGATCTTATGATGGTCGCCGCAAAAGATGTGGAGGAGTCCATCTGCCGGCTGGCGCAGCTGGCGCGCGCCTGCGGAATCCATCTGATTATCGCGACGCAGCGTCCTTCCGTCAACGTGATCACCGGCCTGATCAAGGCGAATATGCCGAGCCGTATCGCGTTTGCCGTGACGTCGGGCATCGATTCGCGCACGATTCTCGATATGAACGGCGCGGAAAAGCTTCTCGGGAAGGGCGATATGCTTTTCCACCCGCAGGGTGTTCCGAAGCCTGTCCGTGTCCAGGGCGCGTTTGTCTCGGACAGGGAAGTGTCGGATGTCGCAGGGTTTATCAGGGAACATAACAGCGCCGGCAGTTACAATGCGGATATGGAAGAGAAGATCAGGGCCTGTGACTCTGCAAACACCACAACCAGCATCGATTCCGGTGCTGCGGGAGGAGGCGATTCCAGGGATTCCTATTTTGCGGAGGCGGCAAAGCTGCTGATGGATAAGGAGAAAGGGTCGATTGGAATGCTGCAGCGTTATTTTAAAATCGGATTCAACCGGGCTGCCAGAATTATGGATCAGCTTGAGGAGGCGGGGATTGTCGGGCCGGAGGAAGGCACAAAGCCGAGACGGATACTGATGACGCCGGAACAGTTTGAACAATACATGGAAGAGTATCTGTAACGCAGATAGAACTGCGCAGATATGGTATGAAAAACAGGGATTGCAATCCGGAGTCTGTGTCCGCACTGCATCCGCAGACTCTGTAAGTCTGAAAGACTTTGCACAAAAAGCAGTGCAGAAATGAGGGAGAACGATGAAGAGTGATATCGAAATTGCACAGGAAGCAGACCTGCTCCATATCGGCAGGGTGGCAGAGCAGCTGGATATCCGTGAGGAGGAGCTGGAACTGTACGGAAAGTACAAAGCGAAGCTGTCGGACGAACTGTCGGAGCGCGTGAAAAACAACCGGGACGGGAAGCTGATTCTCGTCACGGCCATCAACCCGACTCCGGCGGGGGAGGGAAAGACGACGACGAGCGTGGGCCTTGGAGAGGCGTTCGGAAAGCTGGGAAAAAAAGCTGTGACGGTGCTCCGCGAGCCATCGCTCGGCCCGTGTTTTGGCATCAAAGGCGGCGCCGCGGGAGGGGGGTACGCACAGGTTGTGCCGATGGAGGATCTCAACCTGCATTTTACGGGGGATTTTCACGCGATCACATCCGCGAACAATCTTCTCGCTGCGCTGCTGGATAATCATATCCAGCAGGGAAACAGTCTCAGGATCGATCCGCGTCAGATTGTCTGGAAGCGGTGCATGGATATGAATGACCGGGTACTGCGCAATATTGTCGTCGGCCTCGGTAATAAGATGGACGGCATGGTGCGGGAGGATCATTTTGTGATTACGGTCGCGTCCGAGATTATGGCGATTCTGTGTCTGGCGGATGACATGCATGATCTTAAGAGACGTCTTGGAAAAATTATAGCTGCATATAATTTTGACGGCGAGCCTGTCACGGCAGACGATCTGCAGGCAACCGGGGCGATGGCCGCGCTGCTGCGCGACGCGATGAAGCCGAACCTGATTCAGACGCTGGAACATACGCCTGTGATTGTGCACGGCGGCCCGTTTGCAAATATTGCGCACGGCTGCAACAGTGTACGCGCGACGAAAACGGCGTTAAAGCTTGCGGACTATGTGATTACGGAGGCAGGATTCGGAGCGGATCTGGGAGCCGAGAAGTTTTTCGATATCAAATGCCGGAAAGCAGGGCTCGCTCCGGACGCTGTCGTGCTGGTTGCGACGATCCGCGCGTTAAAATATAACGGAGGAGTTCCGAAGGCGGAACTGTCCGCGGAGAATCTGACAGCTCTTAAGGCAGGGATTGTAAATCTGGAAAAACATATCGGGAATCTGCAGAAATACGGAGTTCCGGTTGTTGTAACGCTCAATTCATTTGAGTCGGACACACAGGCGGAGACAGAATATGTCGAGCAGTTCTGCCGGCAGCGCGGATGCGAATTTGCCATCTCCGAGGTCTGGGAGAAGGGCGGCGAGGGTGGAGTTGCGCTTGCCGGAAAGGTTCTCGCGACGATAGAGACAAAAGAGAGCCACTTTGCACCGCTTTATCCGGATGAGCTGACACCGGAGGAAAAGATCGGGACGGTTGCCAGGGAGATCTACGGGGCGGACGGGGTGACGTATTCCGCGGCTGCCGCGCGTGAACTGAAGAAGATCGCGGGGATGGGAATGTCCTCATTTCCGGTCTGTATTGCCAAAACGCAGTATTCCCTGTCTGATGATCAGACGAAACTGGGGCGTCCCACCGGTTTTACGATAAATGTCCGCGAGGTCTACGTATCGGCGGGCGCGGAGTTTATCGTTGCGGTGACGGGGGCGATTACGACGATGCCGGGACTCTCGAAGAGCCCGGCGGCATATGGGATTGACGTAAATGACGACGGTATGATTACCGGACTTTTCTGACAGAAAGGCGGGAAATACGATGGCGCAGCTGATAGATGGCAGAAAAATCTCACAGGAAATGAAAGATGAATTAAAGAACAAGGTGGAAGAGCTGAAAAAAGCGGGGAGGGAGGCGACGCTGGCGGTGATTCAGGTCGGCAGTGACCCGGCGTCCGGCGTCTATGTGAATAATAAAAAGAAGGCCTGCGCCTATATAGGAATCCGCTCCGCGTCCTATGAACTTCCGGAACAGACGACGGAAGAAGAGCTTCTGGCGCTTATCGGGAAGCTGAACCGTGATAAATCGGTGACCGGTATTCTCGTGCAGCTGCCCCTTCCGATGCAGATTGATGAGGATAAGGTGATTCAGGCTATTTCCCCGAAAAAGGACGTCGACGGATTTCATCCGGAAAATGTGGGAAAACTGGTGACCGGCGGGCGCGGATTTGTTTCCTGTACGCCTGCCGGAATCATACAGCTCTTAAAGCGCTCAGGGATTGAGATTGCGGGAAAAAAATGCGTGGTTGTCGGGAGGAGCAATATTGTCGGTAAGCCGATGGCGCTTCTGATGCTGCGCGAAAATGCGACAGTGACGGTCGCCCATTCAAAAACCCGTAATCTGAAAGAGATCTGCCGGCAGGCGGATATTCTGATCGTTGCAATCGGAAAGCCGCAGTTTATCACGGCGGAATATATTAAGGAAGGTGCCGTTGTGATCGATGTGGGGATTCACCGAAGGAACAGTGCAGACGGCGGCCAGAGCGCAAAGCTGTGCGGCGACGTCTGTTTTTCGGAGGCGGAACCCCGTGCCTCTGCCATCACGCCTGTCCCGGGCGGGGTGGGGCCGATGACCATCGCCATGCTGATGAATAACTGTGTGGAAGCAATGCTGACGGACGCCTGAGCGGGAGTGTGGGAGATTTATGAAATGTGTGAAATGTGGAGCAGAACTGAAAGAGGGCTGCGTCTATTGTTCTGCCTGCGGGCAGGAAGTCCAGGTTGCGCCGGATTACAGCGTGCTCGAAGATGATTACCTGCGCTCCCTGCTGCGGGAGGACCGCCGCGGGAGGGAGCCGGACGGGGAGAGGAGCGGCGGCACACACCCCCAAAAGGGGATACACGGGGCGAAAAAACCCGGCAGAAAGAAGAAAAAGAGCAGTCTGGCGCCGGTGATTGCCGTCTGCTGTCTTCTTGTCATCGCAGTGGCGGCGGGAGTATCAGTAAAATTATATATCGATTATAAAAATGCCAATTCCTATGATTATCAGGTCCGTATGGCGGAGAGCGCGGTCTCGGATCTGAACTATGAGACGGCGCTCGGCTATTATAAGACGGCGCTCTCCCTGCGGCCGCAGGATATTTCCACGCGGATGGCGATGGCCGATCTGTATCTGGAGCGCAAAGAATATGATCCGGCCATGGTGCTCCTGATCGAGATCACGGAACTGGACCGCAGGAATCTGGATGCCTACCGGAAGCTGATCAGAGTCTGTGAGGCAAAAAAAGATTATGACAGTATCCTGGAGCTGGCTTCCGGGGTGACGGACGCGGAGATCTCCGGGCTGTTTCGCGAATATATGGTCTCTGAGCCGGTGATCTCTCCGGCGGAGGGAGAATACAATGAATTTATCCTGGTGTCAGTCTTTTCTCCCGAGGACTGTGATATTTACTATACCGTAAATGGTGATCCGCCGGACCGGAAAAACGGAACACTTTACAGCAACACCAGGAAAATTCCGCTGGACGGCGAGGGAGAATACGAGATTCAGGCGGTCTGCCGTAACGCGAAAGGGATTTACAGCGAAGTCGTCACATCTTCCTATGTGATAAGGCTGCTCCCGCCCGAGTACGCGACGGTGACGCCGGACGGAGGGCGTTTTTCGGAACCGGTCATGGTCACCATCCGTGCGGAGGCGGACTGCGATATTTACTATACCTGGGACGGAACGGATCCGACCAGGCTCTCCGCGCGGTATACGGGACCTGTCGGGATTCCGGAAGGGAATAATATTCTCTCCGTGCTCGTCGTCAACCGGATAAACGGGCTTGACAGCGGTGTATACAGGACTAATTTTATATATTATCCACAAAAGACGGGGGAGGAAACTGCATGAACCGGCAGCTGAAAGAGCAGTACAGGCGTCTCGGTATTTCAGAGGAAGTCTGTGAATTTGGGGAAAAAATAGAAATCTCTTTAAAAGAGCGGTTTGAAGAAATCGACAACCGGGCAGAATATAACCAGATGAAAGTCATCCGGGCAATGCAGCAGCACCGCGTCAGCGCGGAGTGCTTTAACGGCAGCTCGGGCTACGGTTACAGCGACATGGGAAGAGATACGCTCGAAAAGGTGTATGCCTCCTGTTTTGGCGGGGAAGATGCGCTGGTGCGCCCGCAGATCACCTGCGGCACACATGCCCTCGCCCTCGCCCTGCTCTCAAATCTCCGACCGGGCGATGAACTTCTCTCGCCGGTTGGAAAGCCTTATGATACGCTGGAGGAGGTGATCGGCATACGCCCCTCGAAAGGTTCCCTGGCTGAGTACGGCATCACATACCGCCAGGTGGATATGCTGCCGGACGGCAGTTTTGACTATGAGGCGATCAGAAAGGCGCTGAATCCGCGCACAAAACTGGTGACAATTCAGCGGTCGAAAGGGTATGCCACGCGGCCCACGCTCTCCGTGGCGCGTATCGGGGAGCTGATCGCCTTTTTAAAAGGCATCAGGCCGGAACTGATCTGCATGGTTGATAACTGTTACGGGGAATTCACGGAGGAGGAGGAGCCGACTGCCGTTGGAGCCGACATGATTGTCGGTTCGCTGATCAAGAATCCGGGCGGCGGTCTCGCCCCGGTCGGCGGATATATCGTGGGCAGAAAGGACTGTGTGGAGAACGCGGCTTACCGCCTGACTTCCCCCGGACTTGGCAAAGAGGTTGGAGCTTCGCTGGGAGTAATCCAGTCTTTTTACCAGGGGCTTTTTCTGGCGCCCGTCGTGGTCAGCGGGGCTCTCAAAGGGGCCATCTTTGCAGCGAATATCTATGAGAGGCTGGGGTTTGCGGTGATTCCCGACGGAGCGGAGAGCCGGCATGATATTATCCAGGCGATAACCTTCCGCAGTCCCGATGCGCTTCTGGCATTCTGTGAGGGGATTCAGGAGGCCGCGCCGGTGGACAGCTATGTGAGACCGGAGCCCTGGGCGATGCCGGGCTACGACAGCGATGTTGTGATGGCGGCGGGCGCATTTGTGCAGGGCTCCTCCATTGAGCTTAGCGCTGACGGCCCCGTAAAGCCGCCTTATGCGGTGTATTTTCAGGGCGGTCTGACATGGTATCACGCCAAACTGGGCATTTTGAAAACTTTACAAAAACTTAAGGAACGTCATCTTGTGAACATGGACTGATTGTGGTAAAATAGAATGAATCATGTTTTTACGGTAGTACAGCTTCCCGGGAGAGTGAAAGGAAGCGTTTATGACGAAACATTTTACCATCAAAGAACTGCCGGATTCCGAGCGTCCTTATGAGAAGTTCAGGAAATACGGCCCGTCGGCGCTGAGCGACGCGGAGCTGCTCGCAGTGATTATCCGCTCGGGTACCAGCGGCAGAAAGTCCGTTGACATCGCGCAGGAGTTCTTAAATACCGGAAACAGGAATCTTTTAAATCTCTATGGGATCTCCCGGGAGGATATGTGCAGGATCCGGGGAATCGGTCCGGTAAAGGCGATCCAGCTCAAATGTGTCGCGGAACTGTCAAGGAGGATTGCGGAGGCGCGCTATGCGGACGGAGTCTGTATGACGGATGCCGGGTCTGTTGCCGGTTACTATATGGAGCAGATGCGGCATGAGCATCGCGAGAACCTGATGCTGGCCATGTTTGATTCCGGGTGCAGGCTTCTGGGGGATCTGCTGCTGTCAGTCGGGAGCGTGAACACTGCGTTAGTGGAACCGCGGGAGGTTTTTCTGACAGCACTTCAGTGCCGGGCAGTCCATATCATACTGCTCCACAATCATCCAAGCGGTGCTCCGGTGCCGTCCGGGGAGGATGACAGGGCGACGGAGCGCGTCGCATTGTGCGGCAGACTTCTCGGGATCCCGCTTGCAGATCATATTATTATCGGCGACAATTCCTACTACAGCTACAGGGAACACGGTAAGCTTTCACAAAATCACGGAGAGAAAAGCCGAAAGGGAGAGAACAATGACGAATAATGTGTATGGTATAGACCTTGGAACCTGCAACATGAAAATCTACAGCAAGGTTACCAACAAAATATTAAACGAGAAAAATACAATCGCACTGGTCAACAAGAACCAGATCTACGCCTGCGGGGACGCGGCTTATGCCATGTATGAGAAAGCCCCTGAGGCGATTCAGGTCACATTTCCGGTGGTTGGCGGCGTCATTGCGGATTTTAATAACCTGCAGGCCATGCTTCAGCTTTATCTGGAAAAGAACGCGAAAGGCAGACTCCGCGGCGCTGAATTTATCGTCGCAGTGCCTACGGACATTACCGAGGTGGAGAAGAAGGCTTTTTTTGATATGTTCTTCCGGAGTAAGCTGAAGCCGAAAAGTGTTCTTCTGTGTGAGAAGCCGATTGCGGACGCGGTGGGGCTCGGTCTTGATGTCAACGAACCTACCGGGATCATGATTGTCGATATCGGCGCGGACACCACCGAGATCTCTGTGATTTCGCTTGGAGGGCTGGTGTTAAGCGTTCTGCTGCACTCCGGCGGAAATAAGATCGACGAATCGATTATCACGCATGTGAAGCGCAATTATAACCTGGTGATCGGCCAGAAAACCGCTCAGAGTATGAAGGAGCAGCTTGGCAGCGGGATACCGGGCAATGAGGATAAGATGATCGTCGTCGGCCGCGATGTGGTGAGCGGTCTGCCGATCGAGATGGAGATGTCGGGGGGCGTGGTCTACGAGGCGATCAAGGATAATTTAAACAGTATCTGCAACTCCATCAAAATGATTCTGGAGAAGACCCCGCCTGAGCTGGCGCGGGACATTATTCATTCCGGTATCTATATCACAGGGGGAAGTTCCCAGATCCACGATCTCGATCAGCTCTTTAACCAGATCACCGGAATGCGGATTAATACCTGCGAAGAGCCGGATGAGTGCGTGGTTCGCGGGCTGGTGAAGATCGTCTCGGACAGCAAATATAAGCATCTGGCCTTCAGCATGAAGAGCAAGATCCTGATTTAGAGCAATCGAGGAAATCTATGAAACGAAAATCAAAATTTGTCCTTCCGGCCAGATATATACTAATGATTATGACAGGAATCTGTATTGCGGGCATGCTGCTCGGATTTACGCTGAATATCTCCGGCGGGCCGTTAAATGCGGTCGCCGGATATATCTTTATTCCGATGCAGCGCGGGATTAATACGGTTGGAACATTTCTGACAGGGAAGGCGGAGAGCCTGAAAAATCTCGCGGATGTCATGGTGGAAAACGAGCAGCTCCGGCAGCAGGTGGATGCTCTGACAACAGAGCTCAACACGATCAAATTAGAGCAGTATGAGCTGGATAATCTGCGGGAACTGCTTGAGCTCGACCAGAAATATCCGAGCTACGAGAAGGTGGCGGCGAATGTGATCGGCAGGAACGGAGGAAACTGGTTTTCCAGCTTCACGATCGATAAAGGTTCCGAGGACGGTATTGAGGCTGATATGAATGTGATCGCGGGCAGCGGTCTTGTCGGGATAGTCACGGATGTCGGTCCTAATTATGCGAGGGTTTCGACGATTATCAACGATATGAACAAGGTGAGCGGCATGGTCACTTCCACTTCGGATAACCTGGTGGTAAGCGGGAGCCTTGAGAATATGAACGAGAATATGGTTATCGACTTTTCCGATTTAAGCGACGGGGATGACGAGGTGCGTGTGGGGGATACCGTGGTGACTTCCTACATTTCGGACCGCTACCAGCAGGGAATCTTAATCGGTTATGTCGCGAGTCTTAAGATGGATTCCAATAACCTGACAAAATCGGGAACGATTACGCCTGCGGTTGACTTTGAACATATCGAAGAGGTTCTGGTGATATTAAATAAAAAGCAGACAGCGGAAGACTAGTGCGCTGGCCGGAGGTTCGTATGAGAAGAAAATTAACAGTTTTTGCGGTCATTGTCGTCTGTTATCTGCTGCAGACGACGCTGTTCCAGCGACTGGCTTTCGCGTCGATCGCCCCGAATCTGCTGATTATTGTCGCATCGGCGTTCGGATTTATGCGCGGAAGAAAAGAAGGACTTTTTACCGGATTTTTCTGCGGCCTGATTCTGGATATTTTCAGCGGGAGTGCTCCGGGGATTTATGCGCTGCTGTACATGTATGCCGGTTATATCAACGGCTTTTTCCGGAAGCGTTTTTATCCGGAGGATATCAAGCTTCCGCTTCTGCTGATCGCCGGAAGTGACCTTGCGGTGAACCTGTTTATCTACTTTTTTATGTTTCTGTTTCGAAACAGGTATAACCTTAACTACTATTTTTTACATTTAATGCTGCCTGAGCTGGTATATACCATGGTTGTGACAATTTTTTTGTACGTGATTGTATTAAAAATCAACCAGCGGCTCGAAGCAGTCGAAAAAAGGAGTGCAGGCAAGTTTGTTTGAAAATATCAGGGAAGGGCTCCGTCTATTTGTGAAATCGCGGCTCACGGTGGCGGCGATTGTCATGTTCACGCTGTTCGGGATTCTGATCTGGCGCGTCTTTTATCTTCAGATCGTAAACGGACAGGAATATCAGGATAATTACAAGTTAAGAATTGTGAAGGAACGGACGCTGGGGAGCACGCGCGGAAATATTTATGACAGAAACGGGAAACTGCTGGCTTACAATGAGCTGGCTTATTCCATCACGATCGAGGATAACGGAACTTACAGTTCCGCGGATAAAAAGAACGAGTCCTTAAATGCGGAGATTGCGCAGATTATCACGGCGCTCGAGAAGAACGGGGATACGATTTTAAACGATTTTAAAATCAGCCTTGAGGCGGACGGGACCTATCATTTTAATGTGACAGGGGCGTCGTTAAAGCGCTTTCTTGCCGATGTCTACGGGGAGACCTCCTACGACAAACTGGGTTATGATAAAAAGCTTGGGTACGATAAGTCCCAGGCCAGCGAAGATCAGGTGATGGAGTACGTCAGTAAAGGGCGTTTTGACATCAGCGACGAGTACGGCCGGGAGATGATCTATAAAATTTCGGTCGTGCGGTTTGCCATGGCGCAGAATGCGTTCCAGAAATACATTGTGACAACGATTGCGACGAATGTTTCCGAGGAAACAATGGCTTACATCAGCGAACACTCCTCTGAACTCCAGGGGGTGGAGGTGATTGACGATACCATTCGCAAATACAATGACAGCGTTTATTTTGCATCGATTATCGGCTATACCGGAAAGATTTCGACGGAAGAGTATAACCGTCTCTCGGCGGAGGACGAGAGCTATACTTTAAATGATATCATTGGAAAGGGCGGAATCGAGCAGTATATGGATTCCGGGCTGAAGGGAACCAAGGGGCATGAAAAAATTTATGTGGATCATCTGGGCAAAGTGCTGGAGCTGATCGAGCGCGAGGAACCCAGGGCCGGGCAGAACGTCTATCTGTCGATCGACAGGGATCTGCAGGTTGCCGTGTACCATCTGCTGGAGCAGGAGATTGCCGGAATTGTTTATTCCAATATTGACAACGGGGCGTCGGATATTCCGATTCCGATCTCGGACGTGTATTTTGCGCTGATTGACAATAATGTGATAGATATCGGTGTGTTCGGGGAGGAGGAAGCCAGCGCCAGTGAGAAAGAAGTCTGGCAGATTTTCTCCGCGCGCTGGAACAGTGTGAAAAGTGAGCTTGGCAGCTACTTAAACGGCAGTCTTCTGACAGAGTTTAAAAATCTTTCGGATGAGTATCAGGATTATTTTACCTACATTATTGACCAGATGAAGAAAGAAAAGATTCTGCTCAAAGATATGATTGATACCGGGGATGAGGTGTACCAGGAATGGCAGCAGGGCAGTATCAGCCCGCAGACTTACTTAAGCCATGCGGTTTCCAGAAACTGGATTGATATCACACAATTTACGGTTGAGGAAAAATATTCCGATTCAACGGAGATCTATGACGCGCTGTGCAGCTATATACTGGAGGATATCGCCACAGAACGCGATTTCTGTAAAATTATTTACAATTATCTGATCAGGGGCGGTTCCGTGACCGGAAAACAGCTCTGCATGATTCTTTATGATCAGGAGGTGCTGCCCTATGACGCGGAGGAGGTTGCGGCGCTCTCGGGCGGCTCGGTTTCGGCACAGAGCTTTCTGAAAGAAAAGATAAAAAATCTGGAGATCACGCCGGCGCAGCTTGCGCTGGATCCCTGTTCCGGTTCCTGCGTTGTCACGGATACGCGGACGGGTGAGCTGCTGGCCCTGGTCAGCTATCCGGGATACGACAGCAACCGGCTGGCCAACACCGTGGATACGGAATATTTCAACAGTCTGCAGGTGGATAAGTCGCTGCCGCAGTACAATTATGCGACCCAGCAGGGTACCGCGCCCGGATCCACGTTTAAAATGGTGACTTCGACTGCCGGGCTTGCGGAGCATGTGATCACGGTTTCGGAGCAGATCACTGATCACGGTCAGTATGAAAATGTCGATAACCGTCCGAAATGCTGGATTTTTTCCTCGGGCTCGACGCACGGCAATATTAATGTCTCCGAGGCGATCCGCCATTCCTGCAACTATTTTTTCTACGAGGTGGGTTACCGTCTGAGTACGGGAAATTACAGCACAGGTTATGATGCCGGGGCAGGAATCGGGAAGATTCAGAAATATGCGGGAGAGTTCGGCTTAAATGAGACGACCGGCATAGAGATCGAGGAGAGCGAGCCCAGGGTGGCGGATGAATTCCCTGTTATGGCGGCGATTGGTCAGAGTAATAACCGTTACACCACCGTACAGCTGGCGCGCTATGTGACGGCAGTGGCCAACGGAGGGACGGTCTATAAATATACACTGTTAAACCGCGTGGAGGATTCAGAGGGGAATGTGGTGCAGACTTTTGAGCCGCAGGTGCGCAACACCATTGATGCGCTGGATAATGCGGGCTGGGCGGCCATCCATTCCGGTATGCGGATGGTTGTGGAGAATACCGCGGAGTTTCGCGATTTCCCGGTTGCCGCGGCGGGCAAGACCGGAACGGCACAGCAGGACTTAAACAGAGCCAATCATGCGCTGTTTGTGTGCTACGCTCCCTATGAGAGCCCGCAGATTTCCATTGCGACGAGGATCGCGTTCGGCTATACATCCCACAATGCGGCGGAGCTTTCCAAAAATGTGCTTGCCTACTATTTTAAAGTGGGAGATACCAGCGCACTGCTGAGCGGACAGGCGGCCGACATTGATTCTTCCTCGAATGAATTTAACGATTAAACGTCTGCATGTTTTTCGGGTCAGATGAAATTACGAAAGGGTATGGTTTATGAGATGGGCCAGGCAGTGATCATCAAGAGCAGTAAAAACGGGATTACGCTCGTTTTAAACCCGGAACTGGAGTTTCCGGTTCTGCTCGGGGAAATTTTAAATAAATTCCGGGCGTCTGAAAAATTCTTTTCAAATGCGGAATTTGCCGTTTCGTTTGAGGGAAGGGAACTGAGCGACGCGGAAAAGTATCAGATTGTGGACTGTATTATGTCGGAGACCACGGTGCGGATTCTGTGTATTATAGAAAATGACGAGCTGCGCGACGCGGCTCTCCGGCGGAAAATGGACGAGCACGCAAAAGCTGCCGCGGGCAGAAAGCAGAGCGGTTCTTTCTATCACGGGAACTTAAAGAGCGGGGAGCGGCTGGAGACAGATGAGAGTATTATCATTATCGGGGATGTGCCAAAGGGAGCCAGCGTCGTTTCCGCGGCTGATATTATTGTGCTCGGCACACTGTCCGGCAGCGCATATGCGGGCATCGACGGCAGGGAGGGGGCCTTTATCGCGGCGCTCTGCTTTGCCCCGGAGAAATACAATATCGGCGGGATCTACGGAGAGCCGCTGAAAAAAGAGCGCGGCGGGCTCTTTTCAAAAAGGAATAAGGCCCCCCTGGCCAGGCTTGCAGTCTCCGGGGGAGGTTTTATCACGGTAAAGCCGCTTAAGGAGGGGCTTTACAATATTATATAAACAGGAGGCTTCCGAAACATGGGTGAAGTAATCACTTTTACATCGGGAAAAGGCGGCGTTGGTAAGACAACGACAACGGCTAACGTCGGCGCAGGGCTTTCACTGTTGGATAAAAAGGTGGTACTGGTGGATACCGATATCGGCCTGAGAAATCTTGACGTTGTAATGGGACTGGAAAACAGGATTCTGTACAATCTGGTGGATGTGCTCACCGGAAAGTGCCGGATGAAACAGGCGCTGATACGCGACAGGCGTTATCAGAATCTGTGGATCATTCCCTCCTCGTGCTCGAAGGATGCGGTTCCTTCCCTGAAGGAGGAGCAGATGAACCGTCTGTTAAATGATCTGCGCAGGGAGTTTGATTTTGTGCTGATCGACAGTCCGGCCGGGATTGATACCGGTTTTCAGCTTGCCGTCTCGGGTGCGGACCGCGTTGTGGTAATCACGACCCCGCAGGTGGCGGCGATTCACGATGCAGACTGTGTGCTGCAGCTCTTAAAAAAGAAGAAAAAGGAGGTGTCCCTGATTGTAAACAGCTTCCGGAGGCAGATGGTAAAGGACGGTGATATGCTGGATATTCCGGATATCTGCGAGCTGCTCGACGCGAAGCTGCTCGGCGTGATTCTGGAGGATGAGAATATCATTATTTCCCAGAACCATGGGGAGCCGGTAATGGGAAAACACACAATTTCCGAGGCGTGTTACCAGAACATTGCCGGGAGGCTTGCGGGGGAGGAAATACCGATTCCTGATTACATAAGGCGCAGAAGTATTTTCGCGAAGATTTTCTTCCGGAATACCGCCGGAAAGCTGGTGTGATATGTGTCACAGGAGCAGGAGACAGAAAAACAGCCAGACTGGCGCGCCGGGGGCTGCGGCTTCGGGCAGTATCGCAAAGGAGCGTTTAAAGCTCATGATAGACGCGGAAAAACAGAAGCTGGATGACGGGACGCTGGAGAGCATAAGGCAGGAGATCGGGTCCGTGATCACGAAATATGTTGATATCGAACCGGAAAATGTGGAGGTCCGGATCACGCTGAAGGATTACAGGAAAAGAGCGTAAAGGATGAGGTTGGAATTATATGCTGAAGCAGTACAAACTAAAGAACTTCAAACTGATACTGATAATATACGTCGTGGCGCTGAGCGTTATCGGGGTGCTGCTGGTCGGCAGCGCCAGCCCCGGCGACCAGAAAAAACAGATTATCGGCGTGGTTTCCGGTTTTATCATTATGATGATTATTTCCGTGATTGATTATAGTTTTGTCCTGAAATTTTCATGGCTGATCTATCTGTTCTCGAATGCCATGCTGATTCTGGTCCGGTTTGCCGGCGATAATGCGAAAGGGGCGCAGCGCTGGTTTGAGATCGGCGGATTCCGGTTCCAGCCGTCCGAGCTGGTAAAGATTCTGATGATCCTGTTTTTTGCCTGGTATTTTATGAAGTATGAGGAAAAAGTCAACACGGCGGGCGTGCTTTCCGGCGCGTTTGTGCTTGTCGGGATACCGCTGGCGCTGATTGTGATTCAGCCAAATCTCTCGATGACGATTATCACCGCGCTGGTGTTTGCGTCGCTGCTGTTTGTGGCCGGTTTAAATTATAAAGTTGTGGTTGGCGTGCTGGCGGTCTGTGTGCCTTCTTTTCTGATTCTGATGACCCTGATTATTCAGGATAAAGTGCCGTTTATCCGTCCGTATCAGATCGGGAGGATTATGGCATGGCTCTATCCGGACGACTACCCGGATATTGCCTATCAGCAGCAGAATTCAATTATGGCGATCGGCTCCGGCCAGCTATGGGGGAAGGGTCTCAATAATACGGACTCCACGTCCGTGAAAAACGGGAATTTTATTTTAGAGCCACAGAACGATTTTATCTTTGCTGTGGCGGGGGAAGAGCTTGGTTTTATCGGGACAGCTGTCATTATAATTCTCTTGCTTTTCATTACAACAGAGTGTATATTTATTGCCAGGAAGGCAAAAGACATGGCAGGGCGTCTGATCGCCTGCGGGATGGCAGCGCTGATCGGTTTTCAGAGCGTTGTCAACATTGGTGTGGCAAGCGGGCTGCTGCCCAGCACCGGCGTCACGCTGCCGTTTGTCAGTTACGGTCTTACATCATTATGGTCTTTATATATAGGTATCGGGTTTGTGTTGAATGTGGGCCTGCAGCCTAAAAAATATTAAACTATAGGGGGGTTTTACAGCATGAATATCGGACTGATAGCACATGATTCCAAAAAGAAACTGATGCAGAATTTCTGTATCGCCTACAGAGGAATTTTAAGCAAAAATGATCTTTTTGCGACGGGTACCACGGGCAGACTGATCGAGGAGGTCGCGAATTTAAATATTCATAAATATCTTGCGGGGCATCTTGGAGGGGCGCAGCAGCTTGGCGCCCAGATCGAGCACAATGAGATTGATCTGGTCATTTTTTTGAGAGATCCGCTGACTCCGAAATCACACGAGCCGGATGTCAATAATGTCGTGAGGATCTGCGACACACACAATATCCCGCTGGCGACGAATCTCGCGACGGCGGAACTTCTGATAAAATCACTGGACAGGGGAGATCTGGAGTGGCGTGAGATGTACAAATAATTTGAAATACATGAAAAAAAGAAGAGTCAGGGCGCCCGGCAGGTGGCGGTTTTTCTGTGCGCTGTGTCTTCTGACCGGTATGACGGCGGCAGGGTGCGGGAAGGATGCGGGTTCCCTGGAGCAGCCGTATGATATTTACCGCACAACCAGAAGCGCCGGCATCGCAGCGACGGAGACTACCACAGTTCATCCTTATTTTGCGGAGCAGCTGTGCGTCGCTGACGCTGCGGATATCAACACGGAACAGACTGACGCGCAGGTGGCGGAAGGGGCGGGAGTGTTTGATCTAAACAGCCGTTCCGTTGTATATGCAAAAAATATCTATAAAAAGCTTTATCCTGCCAGCACCACCAAGATTCTGACAGCTTATCTGACCCTGAAATACTGTGAGGATCTCGACGTCACCACAACGGTCAGCAGAAATGCGGCCGATCAGGCCGCGGATTCTTCTGTGTGCGGGCTGAAAGAGGGAGATGTATTAAGAATCAGGGATTTGTTTTACGGTATGCTGCTGCGCAGCGGCAATGACGCTGCCATTGTGATTGCGGAACATATCTCCGGCAGCGTGGAGGCATTTGCAGAACTGATGAACCGGGAGGCGGCAATGCTGGGCGCCACGCAGTCGCATTTCGTCAATCCGAACGGACTGCCGGATCCGGAACATTATACCTCGGTATACGATCTGTATCTTATGCTTGCCGCGGCAGTGAAATATGAGACTTTTGTCGATGCGATCCATATGGATGCCTATACCGCCAGCTATCGGGACGCGGCGGGAGCGGCAGTGCAGAAAACCTGGGAAAATACCAATCTTTACATAAACGGTCAGGCGGAAGCGCCGGACGGAATCGAGATCATAGGAGGCAAGACCGGAACAACCAACGATGCCGGCTACTGCCTGGCTCTCTACTCCAGGAAAGCTTCCGGGGAAGAGCTGATCTCCATCGTTCTGAAAGCAGACGTCCGCGCCAACCTGTACCTGCTGATGAACGAAATGCTGGAAAAAGCGGGTGGATGACACTGCCGGCAGATGATCCTGTTATCAGGAGGCGGCTGTATTTCGCGGAAAGCGGCTGTGTTTTTGAGGAAGACGCCTGTATTTATGCAGAAAACAATTGTATTTAGACAGAAAACTATTGAGTTTTCTGTGCATATATACTATAATCATTTTATAAATATTAACTGTTTTTATTCATTTTTCCAGAAAATACCGATAAAAGCAGGAATACCAGGAGGAAATGGCCATGATAGAGATAATTTCAGGTGAAAAAGGAAAAGGCAAGACAAAAGAGCTGTTAAGCAGAGTGAATGCATCCGTTGCATCCGCGTCAGGGAATCTTGTGTATCTTGACAAGAGTCAGAAGCATATGTATGAATTAAACAACAGGGTAAGGCTGATCAATGTCACGGATTATCCGCTCGACGACTGCGACCAGTTTCTCGGTTTTATCTGCGGCATCGTATCACAGGACAATGATCTCGAAGAGATGTACCTGGACAGTTTCCTCACCATCGCCCAGATCGATACGGATGAAGAGATCTGCGGTGCCATCAGCAAGCTGGATGTTATCAGCGAGAAGTACAATGTTAAATTTGTCTTAAGCGTTTCCCGCAATGAGAAGGATCTTCCGGAGAGCGCCAGGGCAAAAATCGTCATTTCCTTATAAACAGACCGGGCCGCGGCCTGTCAGCAGTTTCCCCGGTACTGCCGGCTTTTGTGAAAGTTCATTTCCGGCAGTGCGGGGATTTTTTGTGCGCTTTATGCCTGATCGATTGAGCGGATTCTGCCAAACATACTGATCAGGTACAGTCCGCCGATTCCGACGACGGCATATACGATTCTTGAGAGCCATGACATATCTCCGAAGATGAATGCCACAAGATCAAATCTGAAAAATCCGATTAATCCCCAGTTTACCGCACCGATAATCACCAGTGCAAGCAGTGTGTAATCAAGCCAGCTTGTATTCATAGTACCCCTCCATTCCTGATGCGCCCGTGAATCCGGGTGCAAGCACAAATTTTCCTGTGAAAATTTTATTTTTCACAGTATTACCCTCCTTTAAAAACAGTATTGCCATTCATTAAAATAGTTATGCAAAAAAACAGCTTGTATAAATGACTGTATCAGTATATCCTGAAAGCGGACGGAAAAAACGGGAAAATTAAAAAAATCTGAAAAAAGAGTAACAGCGGAGCGGGATAATCATGTGACGGTCCTGATGGCAGACACAAATCCGGGATCTGCGTTGTCCCATCGTGTAAACGTCCCGTCGCGTTAACGCTCCGGAATGGAGATTAAAATGGAAAATGTGAGAGAAACGATCAGGGATGGCAGGGCAGTTCTCGGCATTGAATTCGGCTCGACCCGGATTAAAGCAGTGCTGGTGGATGAATTCCACACGCCCATTGCATCCGGCGTGCATAACTGGGAGAATCAGCTGGCAGATGGAATCTGGACTTACAGCACGAAGGCTGTGTGGAGCGGGCTTGCGGACTGTTATGGCAGACTTGCGGCAGAGGTTCTTGAGAACTATGGCGTACGCATAAAGACGCTCCGGGCGATCGGGTTTTCCGGCATGATGCACGGTTATATGGCTTTTGACGGGGATGGAAGGCTTCTGGTGCCGTTCCGGACATGGAGAAACACGAACACAGCGGAGGCGGCGGCAGCGCTGTCAGAGGCGTTCCGGTTTAATATTCCGCAGCGCTGGAGTATCGCGCACCTGTATCAGGCTGTTTTAAACGGGGAGGAACATACAGAGCATATCCGCTATCTGACGACACTGGCAGGATATGTTCACTGGACGCTGACAGGGGAAAAGGTCACCGGTATCGGGGAAGCGTCCGGTATGTTTCCGATTGATGCGCAAACGAAGAATTATGATCAGAATATGCTGGGAAAATTCCGGGAACTTATTGCAGATAAAAATTATCCGTGGAAACCGGAAGAGATACTGCCCGGGGTGCGGATTGCGGGAGAGCCGTCCGGAGTTCTGACACCGGGCGGGGCGAAGCTTCTGGATGTGAGTGGGAATCTCGCCCCCGGGATACCGCTGTGTCCGCCGGAGGGAGATGCCGGTACCGGTATGGTGGCGACAAATTCAGTGGCTCCCGGCACTGGAAATGTCTCTGCCGGGACTTCTGTCTTTGCGATGGTTGTTCTGAAACAGGCGCTGAAAGAAGTGCATGAGGAGATCGATGTGGTCACGACACCGTGTGGTCATAATGTGGCCATGGTGCACTGCAATAACTGCACATCTGATCTGAATGCGTGGACCGGTCTTTTTTCAGAATTTGCAGAGCTTCTGGGCGTGCCGGTGGAAAAGGAAGCGCTTTATGCAATGCTTTACAACAGGGCCCTCGAGGGGGAGAAGGACTGCGGCGGTCTTCTGTCGTACAATTATATTTCCGGGGAACCCGTGATGGGTATACAGGAGGGCAGGCCTCTGTTTGTGCGCAGACCGGGCGCACGCCTTACACTTGCCAGTTTTATGAGGACGCACCTGTATTCTTCACTGGCAGCGTTAAAATCCGGTCTTGATATTCTGCTGAAAGAGGAAGGGGTGGAAGCCAGCCGGATATACGGACACGGCGGGCTTTTTAAGACAAAAGGCGTCGCACAGGGGATTCTCGCGGCGGCTGTGAACACGCCGGTTGCGGTGATGGAGACGGCGGGAGAGGGCGGTCCCTGGGGAATGGCGCTGCTGGCCTCTTATATGGCGGCAAAAGAGGAAGGGGAAACGCTGGAGCACTATCTGTGCGAAAAAGTTTTTCAGGGAGAGAGAGGAACCGTGATGCAGCCGGACCCGGAGGACGCAGCCGGTTTTGACAGGTATCTGGCGGATTATAAAAAAGCGCTTGCGGCTGAGCGGATCGCGGCTGAGACAATCCCGTTATAATATCCTATTGATTTTTTAAAGAAAAAGGAATATGATAGACGTGCCAAAAATGTGTGTGTACACAGCAGGAACACAGGGCCGCAGAGGCGGCGGAACGGAGGAAAAATGAAGTTTTTCATTGACACAGCGAATGTAGACGATATCCGCAGGGCGAACGATATGGGCGTGATTTGCGGAGTTACCACGAATCCATCCCTGATTGCGAAAGAAGGACGGGATTTCAGCGAAGTCATAAAAGAAATCACAACCATCGTTGACGGGCCCGTCAGCGGCGAGGTCAAAGCCACAACCGTCGATGCGGAAGGCATGATCAGGGAAGGACGCGAAATTGCAGCGATACATCCGAATATGGTCGTGAAAATTCCAATGACAACTGAGGGATTAAAGGCCGTGAAAGTCCTGGCAGCGGAAGGCATCAAAACGAATGTGACCCTGATTTTTTCAGCAAATCAGGCGCTGCTTGCGGCAAAGGCCGGCGCGACATATGTTTCTCCGTTTCTGGGAAGACTGGATGATATCAGTATGACCGGCACGGATCTGATTGAGGATATTGTACAGATTTTTGACAATTACGGGCTTGAGACAGAGATCATAGCGGCAAGCATCCGCCATCCCGTTCACGTCACCGACTGTGCGCTGGCCGGCGCCCATATCGCGACGGTTCCCTATAAGGTTATCGAGCAGATGGTAAAACACCCGCTGACAGACGCCGGAATCGAAAAATTCCAGGAGGACTACAGAGCAGTTTTTGGATAAAGAAACATGATCAGAGAGGAAGCGGTTTCCGGATAGAAAGATCAGATAAAAACGAAAAGAGAGAAGACTGCTTTGTGGTCTTCGGATAACATTTGAGAGACTGAATTAATAACGCAAGTATAAGGAGAATATCATGAACAAGTCAGAACTTCAGAAAACAGCCCTGGAAGTTCGCAAGGGGATTGTGTCGGCTGTACACAGCGCCGGGGCGGGGCATCCGGGCGGCTCTCTGTCTGCGGCAGATATTTTTACCTGGCTTTATTTTGAGGAAATGAATATTGACCCGGCGGATCCGGAAAAAGAGGACCGCGACCGTTTTGTCCTCTCCAAAGGACATACTGCACCGGGGCTGTATGCGGCTCTGGCGCATCGCGGCTTTTTTCCCGTGGAAGATCTTCTGACTCTGCGCCATACCGGCTCCTATCTTCAGGGGCATCCGGATATGAAAAATATTCCGGGGGTGGACATGTCCTCCGGTTCCCTGGGGCAGGGATTTTCCTGCGCGGCGGGAATGGCGCTGGCCGGAAAGATGCAGAAAAAAGACTACCGCGTCTATGTGCTCTGCGGAGATGGGGAAATTCAGGAGGGACAGATCTGGGAGGCGGCCATGTTTTCCGGTTTCCGCAAACTTGATAATCTCTGCGTGATTGTGGACAACAATAATCTGCAGATTGACGGGCCGGTTGACGAGGTCTGTTCGCCGTATCCGATTGATGAGAAGTTCAGAAGTTTTCATTTTCATGTGATCACAATTGACGGGAATGATTTTGATGATCTGAAGAGCGCTTTTGATGAGGCGCGGGCGACAAAGGGAATGCCGACCGCCATTATCGCACGCACGGTAAAGGGAAAAGGGGTTTCTTTTATGGAAAATGTGGCCGACTGGCATGGCAAAGCGCCGGGCGACGCGGAGTACGCAGTCGCGATGGAAGATCTGAGGAAGGCAGGTGAAGCGCTGTGTCAGAAATAAAAATGATGGCAACCAGGGACGGCTACGGCAGCGCCCTGGTGGAACTTGGAAGAGAACATGAAAATCTTGTCGTTCTGGATGCGGATCTCGCCGCAGCGACCAGGACGGGCGTCTTTCAGAAGGCGTTTCCTGACCGCCACATTGACTGTGGAATTGCGGAGGCAAATATGATGTGCGTTGCAGCCGGGATGTCCACCTGCGGCTATATACCGTTTGTGAGCACTTTTGCGATGTTTGCCGCGGGACGTGCCTTCGAGCAGGTGCGCAATACCATCGGTTATCCGCATCTGAACGTGAAAATCGGGGCGTCGCATGCGGGTATTTCCGTCGGGGAAGACGGGGCGAGTCATCAGTGCAATGAAGATATTGCCCTGATGCGCGCGATACCCGGGATGGTTGTGATCAATCCTTCCGACGCTGTGGAGGCTTCCGCTGCGGTGCGGGCCGCTTTTGAGTATGACGGGCCGGTATATCTTCGCTTTGGAAGGCTGGCGGTTCCGGTGATCAATGACAGGCCGGACTACAGATTTGAGACGGGAAAAGGGATCAGACTGCGCGACGGGTCGGACTGTACGATATTTGCGACCGGACTGTGTGTGTGCGAGGCGCTTTCCGCGGCGGAGACACTTGCGGAAAGAGGGATCAGCGCACAGGTCGTCAATATTCACACAATCAAACCGATTGACGAGGAGCTTGTCATTGAGGCGGCTGAAAAAACAGGGCGGATTTTTACCGTGGAAGAACACTCCGTTGTGGGAGGGCTCGGCGCGGCTGTTGCGGAAGTTCTCTGTGAAAAGTGTCCGGCAAAGCTTACAAGAATCGGCATCAACGATGTGTTCGGTGAATCCGGTCCGGCAAAGGAGCTGATTCACAAATACGGGCTGGACGCGGAGGGAATTGTGAACCGTGTCGCGGCAGAGCTGGGAAAGTAAAAGAAGAAATTGCGCGCACCCTGATGAGTACGGACAGGGTGTGTGGAGGAAATGATGTTAGAGGATTTAAAAAAGCAGGTTTATGAGGCAAATATGGAGCTTTCCCGCCGCGGGCTTGTCACATATACATGGGGGAATGTGAGCGGCATGGACCGTGAGAGCGGTTACTTCATTATTAAACCGAGCGGTGTGGCGTATGAGGCGCTCCGGCCGGAGGATATGGTTGTAATGGATCTGTGCGGGAAGCGGATCGAGGGAACTTACAGACCGTCCTCCGACACGGCGACTCATATAGAGCTGTATAAAAAATACCGGGATATAGGCGGTATCGTGCACACACATTCACCGGAAGCCGTGGCCTGGGCGCAGGCTGGCAGGGATATCCCGGTATACGGCACCACGCATGCGGATTATTTTTCCGGGCCGGTTCCCTGTACGAGGAATCTGACTCCCGCGGAGACGGAGGAGGCATACGAAAAAAATACCGGCCTGGTGATCATTGAAACATTTGAGGAGCGCGGTCTTGTGGCGGCGTACACACCGGCTGTTCTCTGCGCGAATCACGGACCGTTTACGTGGGGGAAGGACGCCGCGGAGGCAGTGCACAACGCGGTGGTCCTTGAGGTGGTTGCCGGGATGGCGCGCAGCACGGAGCTGATCAATCCACGGGCGCTGCCGGCGCCGGAAAATATCAGGGAAAAACATTTTTACCGCAAACACGGGCCGGATGCATACTATGGTCAGGGATCCTGACCGCATGCCCGGAGCGGAAAACAGAAAAATGCCCGCAGCGTTCTCACGCTGCGGGCATTTTTTGTTTTTCCGTACAGATTACTAGGCAATACGGGTTACATTGGCGGCCTGAGGTCCTTTTGCGCCCTGTGTTACCTCAAACTCGACCTGCTCGCCGTCTTTCAGCTCTTTGAATCCGTCCATGTTCAGTGCGGAAAAGTGCACAAACACGTCATTGCCGGATTCATCTGAAATAAATCCATACCCCTTCTTGGCGTTGAACCATTTTACGGTACCCTGCTGCATAAAACCCCTCCTCCAATACATATAAGTAGCTTAAGTATTTCCTGTGACGAAATCAAAGTAGCATATCCGGCGGGGTTTGTCAATGATTTTTCCCCTGAACCGGCTTAAATAATCCGGCGCGCGGCTCTGCTGCGGAAATAAAGAGAAAAAAGAGAGGTCCGGTGACAATCTGTGTGTAATGACATAAGACGTATTTTCAGAATAATATTCGTTAAATTGAATAAATAAGTTGTAATAAAGGACAATATTTAGTAAAATATAGACATACAGCAAATCGCAGAACAGTCTCACCGGATTCTGACGGTTTGAATAATAAATATATGGAGGACCTGCTATGAATGTTTACACAACTGACAAGATTCGCAATGTGGTCTTACTCGGCCACGGAGGATGCGGCAAGACGAGCCTTGTGGAGGCCATGGCTTATCTCGCGGGGATGACAACGCGCATGGGAAAGGTCACAGATGGCAACACAATCAGTGATTATGACAAAGAAGAAATAAAGCGTCATTTTTCCATCAGCACCTCCGTGATCCCGATTCCATGGGAGGACACAAAGATCAACATTCTGGATACGCCGGGTTTTTTTGATTTTGTCGGCGAGGCAGAGGAAGCGGTCTCGGTTGCAGATGCGGCGATTATTGTCGTGTCAGGCAAGGCCGGTATTGAAGTGGGAACGAAGAAGGCATGGGAGCTCTGTGAAAAATATAAGCTCCCGCGCATGGTGTTTGTCACGGATATGGATATTGACGAGGCCAGCTACCGTCAGGTAGTATCGGATCTTCAGGAAATGTACGGAAAACATATCGCGCCGTTTCATCTGCCCATCCGTGAGAACGGACAGTTTGTCGGTTATGTTAATGTACTGCAGCAGAGAGCAAAGCGCTGGACAGAAAAGGGCGATGTCGTGAAGGCGGATGTGCCCGATTACTCCATAGAGAACCTTCAGCTCTGCAGGGAAGCACTGATGGAGGCGGTAGCGGAGACGAGCGAGGAATTTATGGACCGCTATTTCAGCGGGGAGGAGTTCTCCGAGGATGAGATCCGCCAGGCGCTGCGCGTCAATGTAGCGGACGGAAGCATTGTTCCGGTGCTGATGGGTTCGAATGTTCTTGCCAGAGGAATGTATACGCTGATGGTCGATATCGTGAAATATCTCCCGAGTCCGGAAAAACGCGCCTGTGCCGGGATCAACGCAAAGACCAACGAGGTGTTCCACGCGGATTATGATTTTTCCAAACCCAAATCCGCCTATGTTTTTAAAACAATTGCGGACCCCTTTATTGGAAAATATTCCCTGATCAAGGTCAATTCCGGGGTGTTAAAGACGGACGATGTTCTTTTGAATCATCATAAGGACACGGAGGAAAAGACCGGCAGGCTCTATGTGATGCGCGGCAATAAGCCGGAGGAGGTCAAAGAGCTGCATGCCGGGGATATCGGCGCGCTCGCGAAGCTGACATCCGTGGCTACCACAGATTCCCTGTCCACAAAAGCGAACCCGGTTGTGTATATCCGGACGTCTGTTTCCACACCCTATACGTACAAGCGCTACAAGGCAAAGAACAAGGGGGACGAGGATAAGATCTCACAGTCGCTTCAGAAGCTGATGGCAGAGGATCTGACTTTAAAGGTGGTCAACGACAGCGAGAACGGCCAGACCCTGATATACGGCATGGGTGATCAGCATCTGGATGTTGTTGCCGCCAAGCTGCTTGACCGCTACAAAGTGGATATAGAGTTGAAAAAACCAAGGGTTGCTTTCCGTGAGACCATCCGGAAGAAAGCCGATGTGGAGTACAAATACAAAAAACAGTCCGGCGGACACGGACAGTACGGTCATGTAAAAATGACCTTTGAGCCGTCCGGTGATCTTGATACGGCATATGTCTTTGATCAGTGTGTCGTCGGCGGCGCTGTTCCGAAGAATTACTTCCCGGCGGTGGAGAAGGGTGTGCAGGAAGCCGTCATAAAAGGGCCGATGGCTGCTTATCCGGTCGTCGGTGTCAAAGCGGTGCTCTACGACGGTTCTTACCATCCGGTGGATTCCTCCGAGATGGCGTTTAAGGTGGCGACGATTCAGGCGTTCAAAAAGGGATTTATGCAGGCTTCCCCGGTCCTGTTAGAGCCGATCGCTTCCCTGAAAGTGGTGGTGCCGGACAAATACACGGGCGATATTATGGGGGATCTGAACAAACGGCGCGGGCGCGTCCTTGGCATGAATCCGGCGGAGCACGGCTGTCAGGAGATTGTTGCGGATATCCCGTACATGGAATTATACGGATATAATACAGATATCCGTTCGATGACCGGCGGCAGCGGCACGTTTTCTTTTGATTTTGCGAGATATGAGCAGGCGCCGGCTGAGATTCAGGCGAAAGAAGTGGAGGCGAGAGCCGCGAATCTGGACAGCCAGGAGGAGTAAACAGGTCAGAAGAGTCAGAAAGGAGGAGAAAATGAAACTGCACAGGGAATTTTTTGTGGTATGTTACATTTTTGTCCTCCTTCTGAATGATCCGGGGATGATGAGAGCCTGTATGCTTGATCGCGGGCTGGTCTACGTCCCGGCGAATGGCTTTGAGCGCAGGTTTTTTCCCGGATTTCCGGAAAGATCCGGGAGAGAGCCGCATATGAATCCGGATAGTACAGACATTCACCTGTATTATGTTCTGGACGGCGGCAGGAACAGTGATCACAATCCGGAGTTTCTGACAGGTGAGTCTCTGCCGTTTGTTCCGGACGTGCCGGTGCGGGAGGGATATAATTTTGCGGGCTGGTATACAGATGGCGCTTTCACGCATAAGATCACGGAGATCCGCCGCGAACATGCCGGAAATCTGGTTTTGTATGCAAAGTGGACCGATGTGGTTGACAGCAGTTACAGTGTTGAGATGTATCCCTACAGATCCGGGGGAGTTCTGAGTGGGAATTACAGGGAATTAAAAGAGTGCAGTTACGGCTTTCTGGACGGGATGGCGATTCCCGGGATGCCGTCCACGAGGGAGAAGGATTATCTGCGGGATCTCATCGGCAGCGAGGGACAGTGCGTGCAGGGGCTGTGCTTTACGCCGGAGCTGATTCTGATCACTTCATATGCGGAGGATTCCGGTGTGGCCGGGTCTCTGATGATTTTTGACAGGGAGAGCGGAGCGTATCTGGCAACACTTCGAATGAAAAAGAATAGTCATCTTGGCGGGATTGCCTTTGACGGAGAGAATGTCTGGATCTGCCATTCCGGCTCGAACACGCTGGAGAGGATGTCTTATGCGGGCATTCTGGAGATTGTGGAAGAGATGCCGGGAGGAAGTGTCGATGCATCCGGATTTTCGGAGGAATATAAAATTCGCAATACGCCGTCGTGCATTACCTGTTACGGCGGGAGGATCTGGGTGGCCACGCACACAAAGCTTTTTAATTCCCAGATGCTCTCGTACAGCTATGACGCTGCGGAGGATACGCTCGTATCCCTGGGCAGCTATCACATTCCGAGCAGGGTGCAGGGGATTGCGTTTGACGGGGAGGGGGCGGTTTATCTCAGCACTTCCTATGGCAGGAACAATTCCTCTTACCTGAAGGTGTATTCCTCGCTTCTGATGCTGACGCGGAAGCCGAATGCGCCGGAGATCAGGGTGGAGATGCCTCCGTGTTCGGAGGAGATTGCGATCGCGGGGGAACATGTCTATGTGCTTTTTGAATCTGCCAGTCGGAAATATTTCGAGGGAACGGACGGGAACGGTATGAGCCCGTCCCCGATTGACAAGCTGCTTGAGGTGGAAGTGGCCTCGATCTGGTAGCGCTGATGCAGGCGGGCGGGCTCTGAAAAAAAGAGTGGCTGTCAGCCGCCCCTCCGCTCCCGCATCATCCGGATGATTTTGTCTGCTTTCTGTGCCTCCTCCGGGGACATGTTCTGCTTCAGGACGGAGAACAGAAGGTCTGTTTCCGTGTCTGAAAACTGGATATCTTTTGATTTCGCGGAATTCATTGCCGACAGAAGAAACGGCATCATATCCTTCATTTCCGTCGGCTTCCGGCTTCCGGCGAAGTTCATCAGAAATTGCAGTTTTTCCGGGGACATGTTTGCAAGCATCGGATTATTTCCTAAAAAGTCGTAATTCATACGCGTCCTTTCCTGTTTTTCAGATTTCAGGCTGTTTTTGTGGATTATTCAGTTGAAAATGGTTTCATAGGTTTCCATCATGGAGAACATATTTGCGAGCATATCCAGCGTTTCCTGTTCCCTGTCCGTACAGAACTGCCGGAGGTCGTTTAGCATGGCGAGCATGCCGTTTCCCTCCTCGTTTACGGAACACATTGAGAGCACTTTGTCTTCCTGGGAGAAAACCTGGATGGTGTTCTGCAGCTCCATATACTTTATTAATATGGCGAATTGTTTTTTTTGTTCCTCTTTCATGTAGGGAATAATTGTTTTCAGCATCTGCAGTTCTCTTGTCTGTGTCATGGTGTCAAACGGGGTTAATCCTGTGGTTTCCATATCTGTCTGCCCTTTTTTCTTAAAGTCTATGTCCGGAACCGGCACTTTATGAATCGGACGGCAGTATCTTTCCATCCGTGCGGGGCATACGATATACGGGAGGGATGAAATCATGCTGATAATTGATGGAAACAGCGTTTATGAAATAGATGAAGACTGCATCCGGACAAGAAAGGTCCCGGAAACCTGCAGAACCTATGAGAAAATTATGAAAGAGCAGCGGAAAAAGCAGGCTGGAACAGAGCAGACCGACGGAACATGATACCTCGGACAGGAAACACAAAAGCATAAAAAAGGAGCGGTCCGGAAGGACCGCTCCTTTTTGTGGATACTGATTAGCAGAAACCGCAGCCACCGTTGCCGTTGCCGAGTCCGCCGCAGCAGAAGAGAAGCAGGATGATCCACAGGCAGCTGTCATTGCCACAGCCGCAGCTGTTGCCGCTGCCACCGCAGAATCCGCCGCCGTTGCCGCCGCAGCAGCACAGTAACAGGATAATCCAGAGAATGGAGCCACAGCCTCCCTCGTTGCAGGAACATCCACCACCACAGTTTGTTGCAGCTAAATCACTCATAAATCAAATCCTCCATATTTTTTCTTACACTGTATCTTATGAGCCTCCTTAAGATGTGTTACATATTTTTTGAAAAAGAATTGTGATCTGTTCCGGAATTTGTTATCATAAATGGGACTGGCCGCAGTGCCAAAGCAGAACGGACGGGGAGGTTGCGATATGAACTTTGTGCTGATTGTAGAGCCGGATGAGGTGAACCTGGCGCGGATCCGCGCAATCCTGGAGGGTATAGAGACAGATTTTGAATATGCGCTGGCCGACTCCGCAGAGAGCGGAATCGATGCGATGGAAAAGCGGATGCCGGATGTCTTTATCGGCGATATGGAAATGCCGGTTGTCTCAGGTGCGGAGTTCTTCGGGCTGGTGGAAATGATGTCGCCGGAAACCGTGCGCATCGTTATGACGGAAGCTCACAAAATCGCCGAAACGGTAGCTTTTATGAATGAATGCCGGACATTTAAAGTGATTATCAAGCCCTGCAGACTGGCGGAGGATCTTCTCGAACCGATTGAGGCGGCATTTGCCTACCGGGCTTTAAACCAGCGCATGCTGCAGGAGACGGAGGCCGGGGAACAGGGATTCGCGTCCGGAAAGCAGGGTTACGAAAGGCTGCAGGAATCCTACAGGTCCGCCCTGAAAGAACATGAGCAGGCCACGGCACTCTTTTCTGCAATGCTTCGGGGCAATCTGGCGCTCGGGAACAGGCCGGCTCCCATGCAGGCGCGGCTTGCGGAGTGGTACCGGTGGATGCTGGAGCAGTACGGGGCACAGATTGTCGTCGGAGGGAGAGGGTATCAGGAGAGCGTTAAGGAGCTGATGGCTTCCTGTCATGTACCTTCGGAGCGCTGTACGGTACAGATCCGGCGCAACCCTTCCTGTAAACCGGGGACAGAGCAGATGTGCTGTCTGATTTTTCTGATGACGATCCTGATGCGGCTCTGCAGGGAGCTTCTGCTCCGATATGAGATTACAGTTATCATTGACACTGCGCGCGACGCGGAAGTTTTAAAATTCAGCTGCGTCGTGAAGGATGAGGGGGACGGTATTCCGTACCGCGAGAAGAACGGGGCACTGAGAGCGGAAATGATACGTGCGCTCGGGAAGATGGTTATGGCATTCGGGGACAGGGTGAAAATACTGCCGAGAGAAAACAAATACGTCCTGAATCTTGCGGTGCGCAGAAGAGAGGGCTGAATGTGAAAGCGTTCCTTTTCCTTCCGGGGTTACCCGCTGGAATTTTCGGATTGACAAATTGTTCCGGTAATGATTAAATGAGGAAAGATCAGATTGAAGTATCAGAACAGAGCACTGTGGCGACAGAAAGAGAAAGGAAATGACAGAAATGGAAAAAATCAGCATGACGACCCCGCTGGTGGAGATGGACGGAGATGAAATGACCCGTATTCTCTGGCAGATGATCAAAGATGAATTATTGAGCCCGTTTCTTGAACTGAATACGGAATACTATGACCTTGGCCTTGAGCACCGCAACGCCACAGGCGACCAGGTGACCGTGGACTCTGCGAACGCCACGAAAAAATACGGTGTCGCGGTAAAATGTGCGACGATCACTCCCAATGCGGCCAGGATGGAGGAATATGATTTAAAAGAAATGTGGAAAAGCCCGAACGGAACCATCCGTGCAATGCTGGACGGCACAGTGTTTCGCGCGCCGATTATCGTGAAAGGTATCGAGCCGTGTGTAAAGAACTGGAAGAAGCCGATCACGATCGCGCGTCACGCATACGGGGATGTGTACAAGGCGTCCGAGCTTAAGATCCCGGGGGCAGGGAAGTGTGAGCTGGTCTATACCGCGGAGGACGGGACGGAGACGCGGGAGCTGATTCATGAGTTTACCGGTGCGGGTGTCGTGCAGGGACAGCATAATCTCTGCGGCTCGATTGAAAGTTTTGCGCGGAGCTGTTTTAATTACGCCCTCGACACGAAGCAGGCGCTCTGGTTTGCGACGAAGGATACGATTTCCAAGAAATATGATCACACGTTTAAGGATATTTTTAAGGATATTTTTGACGCTGAATATCAGGAGCGTTTTGACGAAGCCGGTATCGAATATTTTTACACGCTGATTGACGACGCGGTGGCCCGTGTCATGAAGTCCGAGGGCGGATATATCTGGGCGTGCAAGAATTACGACGGCGACGTCATGAGCGATATGGTGTCGAGCGCGTTCGGTTCCCTCGCGATGATGACGTCTGTTCTGGTGTCGCCGGAGGGATATTATGAGTATGAGGCGGCGCACGGAACGGTACAGCGCCATTATTATAAGCACCTGAAGGGGGAGGAGACGTCCACCAATTCGGTTGCGACGATTTTTGCGTGGACCGGCGCCCTGAGAAAGCGCGGGGAGCTGGATGGCAATGCGGCGCTGGAGGAATTTGCCGGAAAGCTGGAAGCGGCGTGTATCCGCACGATCGAGAGCGGAAAGATGACAAAAGATCTCGCGCTGATCACGACAAATCCGTCTCCGGTTGTATTAAACAGTGCGGACTTTATCAGGGCGGTCCGCGAGGCACTTGAGGAGAGTCTTTAAGAATGGTTTTATCCTGTCAGAATATTTCGAAGTCATTTGGGACGGATGAGGTTTTAAGAGAAGTCAGTTTTCATATAGAAGCAAATGAAAAAGCAGCGATTGTCGGCATCAATGGTGCCGGCAAGTCTACGCTGCTTAAAATTATTATGCAGGAAGAGCAGGCGGATTCCGGTCAGGTCGTGGTGGCAAAGGATACGACCGTCGGTTATCTGGCGCAGTATCAGGACATTTCCGGTGAGAGGACGATCTATGAGGAGGTTCTGAATGCGGGGAAACGGCTTCTTGTGATGGAAGAGCGGCTGCGCGGGATGGAAGAAGAGATGAATCATCTCACCGGCGACGGGCTTGAGGGGCTTCTGGAGAGTTATCAGCGGCTGAGCCATGAATTTGAGCTGGCGGGCGGGTATACGTTCCGCAGTGAGGCGGCGGGGATTTTAAGAGGGCTTGGTTTTCCTGAGGAGGAGTTTGAAAAGAAGATGAGCGAGCTTTCCGGAGGGCAGAAGACACGCGTATCCCTGGGGCGTCTTCTGGCGGCAAAGCCGGATGTGCTGCTGCTCGACGAGCCGACCAACCATCTGGATATGGAGTCAATCCACTGGCTGGAAACATTTCTGCTGAATTATAAGGGGGCTGTGGTGATCGTGGCGCACGACCGCTATTTTCTCGACCGCGTTGTGACAAAGGTTGTGGAGATTTCACAGCACAGGGGGACTGTGTACGAAGGAAATTATACGGCTTTCGCGCAGAAAAAGGCGAAAGTGCGGGAGGATCTGCTGAAGCAGTATTTAAACCAGCAGCGGGAGATCCGCCGTCAGGAGGAAGTCATCACGAAACTGCGCTCGTTTAACCGGGAAAAATCCATAAAACGGGCCGAGAGCCGGGAGAAGCTCCTGCGGAAAATGGACCGTCTGGAAAAACCGACGGAGGAGAACACGGACATTCATCTGGTGTTAGAGCCCAATGTTATAAGCGGAAATGAGGTGCTGGCCGTGGAACATCTCGCCAAGGCTTATCCGGCCGGCTCACAGCCGGAGGGCCGAGTCACGCTGTTTACGGATCTTTCTTTTGAGATCAGGCGCGGGGAGCGCGTCGCCTTAATCGGGAATAACGGAACCGGAAAGACGACGATCCTTAAGATTATCAACGGGCTGGTGGAGGCGGACAAAGGCACCATCGCCACGGGGACGAATGTCTGCATCGGGTATTACGATCAGGAGCATCAGCTGCTCCACATGGAAAAAACGATTTTTGAGGAAATCTCGGACGATTACCCGAATCTGAATAACACTAAAATCAGAAATGTGCTGGCTGCGTTTCTCTTTACCGGGGACGATGTGTTTAAGCGGATCGGAGACCTGAGCGGAGGGGAGCGCGGGCGTGTGTCGCTTGCGAAGCTGATGCTTTCTGACGCCAATTTTCTGATTCTCGACGAGCCGACCAACCATCTGGATATCACGTCGAAGGAGATTCTGGAAAATGCGCTGCGGCAGTACACCGGCACGGTGCTTTTCGTATCTCATGACCGCTATTTTATCAACCGGACGGCGACCAGGATTCTGGAACTGACGGGAGAGACGCTTGTCGGTTATCTGGGAAACTTTGATTACTATCTGGAAAAGCGTGAGGAACTCACACGGGTTTTTGTGAATACCCGGGTTTCCGGGGCAAAGGATACCCCGAGCGGACAGGACGGAAAACGGGTACAGATGAAGCAGGACTGGCAGACGAAAAAAGCGGAGCAGGCCAGGATCCGCAGGCTGGAAAACAGTCTGAAAAAGACGGAAGAGCAGATTGAGCAGCTGGAAGGACGGATTGCGGCGATTGACGCGGAGTGCAGCCGGCCTGAGGTTGCCACGAATTCTGCAAGGCTCAACGAGCTGGCGGCAGAGCAGGAAGCGTGCCGCAGACAGCTGGAAGACTGCTATGAGGCGTGGGAGGAGGTATCCGTTTCGCTGGAGCGCGGATAAGGAAACGGAAGGCGTTCCGAATCCGTTGACAGATACCTCCGGTATCTCTATAATAGACTTAAGAACAGGAAAGGTGGGCATCTTTGTGGGAGAAAAAGAGATATCCCAGGCTGTTATCCGGAGAATGCCGCGTTATTACCGCTACCTTGGGGAACTGCTGGACGCAGGGGTAGAGCGCATTTCCTCCAATGATCTGAGCCGCAGAATGAATGTCACTGCGTCCCAGATCCGCCAGGATCTGAACAATTTTGGTGGTTTTGGCCAGCAGGGGTATGGATATAATGTCAAATATCTGCATGAAGAAATCGGAAAAATTTTAGGACTTGACCAGAGACACAATATTATTGTCATCGGCGCGGGCAATCTGGGTCAGGCACTCGCCAATTACAGCAAATTTGAAAAGTTTGGCTTTGTTATCATCGGTCTTTTTGATGTGAATCCGGAGCTGGAAGGGGAGGAAGTGCGGGGGATCCGTGTCCGCATGTTAGACGAACTGGAAGACTTCTGCGCAGAGAACCGGGTGGACATCGCCGCGCTCACTATGCCGAAGCAGCGGGCGGATGCGATCGCAAACCGTCTGGTCGATAACGGTATTCACGCAATCTGGAACTTTGCACATGTGGATCTGGAACTGCTCAATAAAGATGTTGTTGTGGAGAGCGTGCATCTCTCCGACAGTCTGATGCAGCTCTCCTATAATATTGTGAAAAACAGAAACAGCAGTGTGCCGCAGACGACGTAAGAGAGGTGCCGGCCGATGAGAGATACCGCAGGATTTAAGGAGGCCATGAAAGGGAAGAAGATCCCGCTTCTGGTGCTGGACCCCGCCTGGCACAGGCTTTTTTCCATTCATGGAAAAACAGACCGGATCAGGGAGCTGGAAGGGGAGCTGAATGAGCTTCTGGCAGAGCAGGGACGCTGCCGGGAGAAGCTTTTGCACCTGCACAGGCTCAAAGGCGTACTGATGAATAATATTATCGAAAACATGGATGGCGCAGGTGCGGAGTATGCGGGTTCGCTTAAGAACCGCAGGCTTGCGGAGGACAGCCGCCTGATCGGGGAAGTCGATGAAAAATCCGGGATTCTGGAAGAGCGGCTGACGCGGCTGCCCGGGCAGATTCAGCAGAAAAATGAGGAGCTTATGACAGCCTCAATGGAGTACTGTTACGAAAAAATGCGGACGGATCAGCGGGAGGCGGACCGGATTGCCGGAGAGATCAGGGAGATCAGGATTGCCCTGAAGAAAAATATCTTAAAAAAGCAGGACTATGTGGAGGACAGCCGCCAGATTTATTCGTTTCTGCACGATATTTTCGGACCGCAGGTGATTGATCTGTTTGATATGGAATATGAAAACTGAGAAAAAGACGCATTCCGTGGCGGGGCGTCTTTTTCCGCATTCTGCGCGCGGATGCGTGGGAGATTGTTTCGGAAAACGGGGGAGACGTAAATGCAGTATATTGTAAACAGCAGGGAAATGAAGCGGTATGATGCCAGTACATCGGAACACTTCCATATCCCGTCCATTGTTTTAATGGAGCGGGCCGCGGTGGCTTTTGTGGAGGAGCTTTCCGGGCGTGATATGGATCTGTCCCGCACACTGATTGTCTGCGGAAATGGAAATAATGGCGGGGACGGTCTTGCGATTGCGAGGCTTCTGGTGCTTGCCGGAAAGCAGGTGAAGGTTGTGATCCCACGGGAAGGGAGGGCCACGGAGCAGAATCTTTTACAGCAGCGGATTCTGGCCGCATACGGCGTGCAGGTGATTACCGGCGCCGTTCCGGAATATGACGGCTGCACGGCGGTGATTGATGCGCTCTTCGGGGTCGGACTTTCGCGGAAGCCGGAAGGGGTCTTTTCAGCGGCACTTCAGGCGATGAACGCGGCGGCGGGGCATAAGATTGCCGTGGATATTGCATCCGGGATTTCTGCGGATGACGGAAGCGTTCCGGGGGAGGCGTTCCGGGCGGATCTGACCGTCACTTTCGCTTACGCGAAAGCCGGTATGCTTTTATGGCCCGGAAATACGTATTCCGGCGAGGTTGTGGTGAAGGACATCGGAATTGACGAGCGAAGCTGGCTGGGACAGAAGCCGAAGCTGGCGGCTCTTTGCAGGGAGGATCTTGTGCGTCTGCCTGCGCGCGCGGGCCATTCCAATAAAGGTACCTTCGGAAAAGTTCTGGTGGCCGCGGGGAGCGTGAATATGGCCGGCGCCGCCTGCCTGTGCGCGCGGGCTGCATATGCAGCCGGCTGCGGGCTGGTGCAGGTGCTGACGCCGGAGGAAAACCGGCTGATCGTGCAGTCCGTTGTCCCGGAGGCGGTTCTTGTGACCTACAGTGCACAGAATCCCCCGGAGGAGCTGTTCGCGGAGGCTGTTTCCGGTGCGGATGCCATTGTCTGTGGTCCGGGAACGGGAAAAGGGGAGGCGGCGGCAAAGCTTTTAAGCTGTGTCCTGGCGCAGTCTGCGGTTCCGGTGCTGCTGGACGCGGACGCGCTGAATCTGATTGCCGAAAGGCCGGAGCTTTTCCGCCATCCGCGGGCTGCGCTGGTGGTCACGCCTCATATCGGGGAAATGAGCCGCCTTCGGGGACTGCCGGTTGCGGAGATCCAGGAAGCTCTTCAGAAGACTGCGGAGGAATTTGCGCTGGAATATGACGCCGTTACGGTTCTCAAAGACGAGCGTACGCTGACCAGTGTTCCGAACGGGCACACCTGGCTGAATCTCTCGGGGAACTGCGGGATGGCGACGGCGGGGAGCGGGGACGTCTTAAGCGGCGTGATCGCGTCCCTGATGGCACAGGGGCTTCCGGCCGGCGAGGCTGCGCCGCTCGGGGTGTATCTGCATGGACTTGCGGGGGACGCCGTGCTTCCGGAAACGGGATCGGCCGGAATGACAGCCGGGGATCTGATTGCCGGTCTGCGGCGCGTTTCCGCAGAGACCTGCGGGAAACACGGTCCGCGGAGCCGGTCAGACAGATGTGATGAGAAAGGAAGTGTGAGATGGAAATGAATCAGTACAGCAGGGTGTACGCTGAAATCAGTCTGGATGCCATCCTCCATAATATGGAAGCCATGCACCGGAACCTGCCGGAGGAGACAAAAATCATGGCGGTGATCAAGGCGGACGGCTACGGACACGGCGCGGTGGAGATCGCGGAAGCGGTCGATCCCCTGGATTATCTGTACGGTTACGGGGTGGCGACCGTGGAGGAAGGCCTCGCGCTGCGCAGCCGTGGAATCAGAAAACCGGTGCTGATTCTGGGATATGTGTTTCCGGACCAGTATGAGGAGATGATCCGGGCGGATATCCGGCCGACGGTTTTTACGCGCGGAATGACGGAAGAGCTCTCCAAAGCCGCTGTGCGTGCCGGCGCGGACTGCCGGATTCATTTTGCGGTCGACACGGGAATGAGCAGGATCGGATACCGGGTGACGGAAGAGGCGGCGGAGGAGATGGCACGGCTGGCGGAACTGCCGCATATTATGGTAGAAGGGATTTTTACCCATTTTGCGAGGGCGGATGAGGCGGATAAATCCCACACGGAAAAACAGCTGGCAGAGTTCGGTGAGATGATTTCCATGCTCGAAAAGCGCGGCGTGCACATACCGCTGAAACATTGTTTAAACAGCGCCGGAATCGTGGATCTGCCGGAGAAAGGAATGGATCTGGTGCGCGCCGGAATTATTACATATGGTCTCTGGCCCTCGGACGAGGTGCGCAGAGACCGGCTTCCGCTGCAGGCGGCGCTCTCCCTTTTTACACATGTGGCCTATGTGAAGGAGGTGCCGGCGGGAAGGGCGATCAGTTACGGCGGCACTTACGTGACAAAAGAACCGCGGAAAATCGCGACGATACCGGTCGGATATGCGGACGGGTATGCGCGCGGGCTGTCGGGCAAGGGGGATGTCCTGATACACGGAAAGCGGGCGCCGGTCCGCGGAAGAATCTGTATGGATCAGTTTATGGTGGATGTCACGGAGATTCCTGATGTCGCCTGCGGGGATAAGGTGACCCTGATCGGGCGGGATGGCGACGAGTGCATTACCATGGAGGAGGCTGGGGAGCGCTCGGGCCGGTTTAACTATGAATTTGTCTGCGGTCTTTCCAAGCGTGTTCCCAGGGTCTATGTCAGAAATCAGACCGTGATCGGCGCAAAAGATCATTTTTCCAGCTGAAATTTTCCGCCTGAATTTGTTTTTCCGGAATACACCCTCTGAAACTGGCAATACTATCCTTAAAAGCAAGCGGGGTGGAATGTATGGTAATCAGACGAGGCGATATATTTTATGCAGATTTAAGGCCCGTTGTCGGGTCGGAACAGGGCGGCGTGCGTCCGGTTCTGATTATACAGAACGACGTGGGGAACCGGCACAGCCCGACTGTTATCTGTGCGGCGATCACGTCCCAGATGAACAAGGCGAAGCTGCCCACACATGTGGAACTGGATTCCCGGAAATATGATCTGGTGAGGGACTCCGTCGTGCTGCTGGAACAGCTTCGCACAATCGATAAAAAGAGGCTTAAGGATAAGGTTTGTCATCTCGACAATCAGATTCTGGTGAAGATCGATAAGGCGCTGGAAATCAGCCTTGAGCTGTATACATAGGGTACAACTTGACGATCGGTCTGGAAAATGATATGATCTTACGGATGAAAATATGATTTCGTGCGCAGAAAGAGATTCTGTGCACGGAAGACAGAAAGGAACGGGTAAGAAAATAAAGAAATGGACGATGGCGCCAGTCCCGGTATGGGGATTCTTATTTTTGCAATTCTGACAGGAATTGATTTTGTGATGGTAGGCTTTTCCGCAGCGATGCAGAATTTAAGCGAGGCTCAGGTACGCAGGGAGGCGAGAGAGGGAAGCGGGCGGACGGAGCTTCTTGTGAGGTATCTGGATTGTGCGGAGCGCTATGTGCAGATCTGCAGGCTTCTGATGCTGCTGGCACATATGCTGGCGGGATTTTTTCTGGTTCCGGCCGTAAGGCGGATGATTCTGCCGGAGAGCGCGGGAATCCTGGTCACTGTGGCTGTGGATGTGGTGGTATTTGCGCTGCTGATGCTTCTGATTCTGGTGTGCGGGATCTATACGCCGGAGAAGGTGGCGGCGCGCAAGCCGGAGAAATGGGCGTTCTGGCTGGTAATGCCGTTTCGCGCGGTTGAGATTGTACTGCTGCCGATGCTCTGGCTGGCGGACACACTCTCCGATGTGCTCTCCCGCCTGTTCGGTGTGGATCCGCACAGCGACACGGGAGATGTGACGGAGGAAGAGATTATCTATATGGTGAAGGAGGGGCACGAACAGGGCGTGCTTCTGGCCAGCGAGGCAGAAATGATACATAACATTTTTGAATTTGGCGACAAGGAAGCAAGGGATATTATGACTCACCGGAAAAATATCGCTGCGCTGGACGGATCCCTGACTTTTGCGGAGGCGATGGAGTTTTTCCGGGAGAGCAGTCACTCCAGATTTCCGGTATATGAGGGAGATATTGACAATATCACCGGCCTTCTGCATATCCGCGAGGCGCTTGCACTCAGCACGGAGCAGTCCGTCTATGGGAAAAGCATCAGTGCGATCGACGGGCTCGTGATGGAAGTGGATTTTATCCCGGAGACCAGGAATCTCAATTCACTGTTCGCGCAGATGCAGGCAAAAAAGAACCATATGGTTATTGTGGTGGACGAATACGGTCAGACGGCCGGGATCGTCGCGATGGAGGATATCCTTGAGGAGATCGTTGGAAATATCGAGGACGAGCACGATGAGGAGGAAGATCTGATCGAGGTGGAATCGGAAGGGATCTACCGGATGAGCGGAATGACGCCCTTTGCGGACGTGCAGGATCTGCTGTTTATTGACAGGGAAGAGGAAGAACCGGACGACGGGTTCGAGACGCTCAACGGATTTCTGATCTCGCAGCTCGGCAGAATACCTGCGGACGGCGAAGAATTTTCGCTGACGGCCCGCGGCTGTCTGTTTGATATTCTCCTGGTGGAGAATAAAATGATACAGTCTGTGCGTGTTTCCAGACTTCCGGAGGAAGCGCAGACGGATTTTCAGGGGGAAAGCGCGGAAGCCACTTGCGGGAATCAGGAAACAGTGATAGAATGATACCGGTTATCACGGAATTTCAGAAATGAATGAGAAAAGAGGAAACGATCATGTCAGGACATTCCAAATTTGCCAATATCAAGCACAAAAAAGAAAAAAATGATGCGGCAAAAGGAAAGATATTTACAATTATCGGAAGGGAAATTGCGGTTGCCGTCAGGGAAGGCGGTCCGGATCCGGCCAATAATTTCAAGCTGGCCCAGGTGATCGCCAAGGCCAGATCCAATAATATGCCAAATGATACGATTGAGCGCGGCATCAAAAAAGCGGCTGGTGACGGCAATGCGGTGAATTATGAGTTCTGTACCTATGAGGGATACGGGCCCGGCGGTACCGCGATTATCGTAAAATGTCTGACGGACAATAAGAACCGCACAGCGGCGAACGTCAGGAATGCATTTACAAAGGGACATGGCAGCATCGGCACGCAGGGCTGTGTCTCCTATATGTTTGATGAAAAAGGACAGATTATCATCGACCGGGAGGAATGCAGTACCGCGGCGGATGATCTGATGATGATGGCGCTCGACGCAGGCGCTGAGGATTTTGTGGAAGAGGAAGACAGCTTTGAGATTCTGACGCCGCCGGATGAGTTTGAGGCGGTGTGCGCGGTCATTGAGGCGGGAAATATCCCGATGGCGGAGGCAGCCGTGACGATGCTCCCGCAGAATTATGTGGAACTGACTGCGGAGGAGGATATAAACAACATCGGCCGTATTCTCGATCTGCTGGACGGGGATGACGATGTGCAGGAAGTGTACCACAACTGGGATGAGTGAATTACAGAGTGCAGTAGGTTTACTGCGCTCTTTTTATGAAAAACAGCGGGAATGTACAATAATGTATAAAAAACTATGGCATTTTGGCGCAGAATAGTATATTATTACTAATGAGAGTGAGGAGCTGTGAGAGAAATGGAAAACAACTACAGAATAGAGACAAAGTGTATCCAGTCCGGCTGGCAGCCGGGATGCGGTGAGCCGAGAGTACTTCCGATTTACCAGAGCACAACCTTTAAATACGACGACAGTGATCAGATGGGAAGGCTGTTCGATCTCGAGGCGGAAGGCTATTTTTACACGCGGCTTCAGAATCCGACCAACGATGCGGTGGCGGCCAAGATCACGGCGCTCGAGGGCGGCGTGGCGGGAATGCTGACATCCTCAGGGCAGGCTGCAAACTACTACGCTGTCTTTAATCTCTGTGAGGCGGGGGATCATATTCTCTGTTCGGGTACCGTCTACGGCGGGACGTTCAATCTGTTCGGGACAACGATGAAAAAGCAGGGAATTGAGTGCACTTTCATCAATCCGGATGCTTCTTATGAGGAGCTTGCAGGGGAGTTCCGGCCGAATACGAAGGCCGTTTTTGCGGAGACGATCGCAAACCCTTCCATTGTCCTGCTTGACATCGAAAAGTTTGCGCGTCTGGCGCATGACCACGGGGTGCCGCTGATTGTGGATAACACGTTTGCGACACCGGTCAACTGCAGGCCGTTTGAGTGGGGAGCGGATATCGTGACCCATTCCACTACAAAGTACATGGACGGACATGCGATGGCAGTCGGAGGGGCAGTCATTGATTCCGGTAATTTTGACTGGATGGCCCATGCAGATCGTTTTCCGGGGCTCACGACGCCCGATGAGTCTTACCACGGCATCACCTACGCCGAAAAGTTTGGCAAAGGCGCCTATATCACGAAGGCGACCGCCCAGCTGATGCGTGATCTGGGCTCGATTCCCTCTCCGATGAATGCTTTTCTCTTAAATATCGGGCTGGAGACCCTCCACTTAAGAATGCCCAGACACTGTGAGAACGCGCAGAAGGTCGCGGAATTTTTAGACGGGCATGAGAAGGTGGCGTGGGTGAATTACGCGGGACTTGCTGGGAATCCGTACCACGCGCTCGCTGAAAAATATATGCCGCACGGGACATGCGGGGTAATGGCGTTTGGCGTGAAGGGCGGCCGGGAATCCGCAGTGCGCTTTATGGATCACCTGAAGCTTGCCGCGATTGTGACGCATGTGGCGGACGCCCGGACCTGCATTCTGCATCCGGCCAGCCACACACACCGTCAGCTGACGGAAGAGCAGCTGCGGGAGGCGGGTGTTGCGCCGGATCTGATGCGTCTGTCTGTCGGCATCGAGAATGTGGAGGATATTATTGATGATTTAGATCAGGCTCTCCGGACAATCTGAGCGGCGGCAGATATTTTCCGGGGCGGTCTGTAGTCAGAATCATGATAGCAGAATGAAAAGCACGCAGACTTCCGGCAAGGGCGAAGCGGACTTTTTCTGAAAAATAAAACCAGGAGGCTACTATGAAAAAAATACTTTTTGCAGCATCGGAATGTGTTCCGTTTATCAAGACCGGCGGTCTGGCTGACGTCTGCGGGGCACTTCCAAAGGAGTTCAACAAGGATGAGTGGGATGTCAGGGTGGTACTTCCAAACTACACCTGCATACCGGATAGGTTCCGGAGCCAGTTCGAGTACGTGACGCATTTTTACATGAACGCCGGAAGTTATATCACAAACAAATATGTCGGAGTGCTGAAATATGTGCTGGATGGGATTACATATTATTTCATCGACAATCAGGAGTACTTTGACTGTGTTGTGCCCTATGGCGATGTGCGCTATGATGTAGAGAAGTTCTGTTTCTTTGACAAGGCGGTGCTTTCCATCTTAAAGCAGATCGGATTCCGCCCGGATTTAATTCACTGCCACGACTGGCAGACCGGCCTGATTCCGGTATATCTGAAAAATGAGTTTCAGGCGGACTCCTTCTACTGGGGAATCCGCTCCGTCATTACGATTCACAATCTTAAATTCCAGGGTGTGTGGGATATTAAGACCATGCAGGGGCTGACCGGATTTTCCAGAAATCTGTTTACTCCCGATAAGCTGGAGTTCAAAAAGGATGCAAATATGCTCAAAGGCGGACTGGTGTACGCAGATTACATCACGACTGTGAGCGATTCCTACGCGAACGAGATTCAGACAGAGTACTACGGGGAGGGATTAAGCGGTCTGCTCTCCGCCCGCCATTATGACATGCAGGGGATTGTCAACGGAATCGATTACGATGTCTATAATCCTGATACGGATCCGAAGATCTATGCGAATTACAATCTGGAAAGCTTCCGCAAGAAGAAAGCGATCAATAAAACCAGGCTCCAGGAAGAGCTCGGTCTTGCCGTGGACAAGAAAAAATATATGCTCGGCCTGATATCAAGACTGACCGACCAGAAGGGACTCGACCTGATTAATTTCGTGATTGACCGCATTGTGGATGATTATACGCAGCTTGTCGTCATCGGAACCGGCGATCCGAAATACGAGAATATGTTCCGCCATTATGCGTGGAAATACGGCGACAGGGTGTCCGCAAATATCTGTTATTCGGATGATCTTGCCCACAAGCTCTATGCGGCCGCGGATGCGTTCCTGATGCCGTCCCAGTTTGAGCCGTGCGGGCTGACACAGCTGATTTCCTTCCGCTACGGGACAGTGCCCATTGTGCGCGAGACCGGAGGTCTGAAGGATACCGTGATTCCTTTCAATGAATATGACAATACGGGAGACGGTTTCTCGTTTGCGAATTATAACGGTGAGGAGATGCTTAACGTGATCAACTACTCCAAGCATATCTTTTTTGACCGGAAGAAGCAGTGGAACCAGATGGTTGACAGGGGAATGGCCAATGACTTTTCGTGGAAGAGCTCCAGGGGCCGTTATGAAGGACTTTACAACTATCTGCTTGGGTACTGATTCTGAAGATACCCGGCAGGTCAGATCTGCGCGGACAAAAGCTGTTTTATGGCAGCTTTTGTCCGCGCTGTCGGGAGAATTTCCGGCGGCCCTGGTTAGAAGAGGGGCTGTCGCACTGAGCAGAAAATCTGCAGGACGGGCAGAATCCGGTTTCCGGATGTCCCGTCTCCTGTATCGTTTATGCTTAATGCGACAGTCCCTTTGTGATTACGGGAAAATGGTCACGAAATGATCCCGCATGCGGGAGAGGGTGATCCGGATCGCGGACAGGCGGACGAAGCGGGGAAGTGCGCGGGGAAAAAGACCGGAAGCGGAGAAGGGAAAATGCTATGAGAGAACAATATACAATTGTCCATCTGCCGAAAGAGCAGTGGAGAGGGACTGTTCTGCCGATGCGCTATACGACGGAGGATTATTATGATGTGAGAATTGAAGAGGAGTCGGACGCGTACCGGATAGAGATGCGCAGGTGCAGATCGGGCGTGCCGGTGACACACAGTCCGGAGGAATATGATTTTCCGGACCGTCTGTATCAGCCGCACTGGGAAAAGGCATTTGCGTGGGGAATCATCGAAAAAGAAGAGGGCAGGGAGGAACTGCTGGCCTGTATTGAGAGATCGGAAGAGCACACGTCTGAACTCCAGTCACATGGCATGATCTC
>CAMSQM010000012.1 GCA_947062675.1 uncultured Roseburia sp. | reverse complement strand
AGAGGATAATGGTATTGGCATTTCCGCAAATGATCTGCCCCGTGTCTTTGAAAAGGGCTTTACCGGTGAAAATGGCAGGGCCAGACAAAATGCTACGGGAATTGGCCTATATCTTTGCAAATGTCTGTGCGATAAATTAGGAATAGGGCTTGATATTGTTTCCGATACAAACGGTACAACAATTATCCTGTCTTTCAATATCAACCACTTTATATATCAGGTGCACGGCTGAAGCTGTTTCACTTCTTACATTTTTGTTAGAACTCCGTAAGAAAACCTGATACAAAGAAACTGAGCTATCGCCTACAATGTTTTTAACAAGGAGGCAGGAGCTATGAATGAGATTTTGAAATTAGAACATATCCAGAAATATTATGGCAATGGAGGAAATATCACAAAAGCTATCGATGACATTAGCTTTTCAGTGGAAAAAGGCGGGTTTATCGGTATTATGGGAGCTTCCGGATCTGGCAAAACAACGCTGCTTAATTGCATTTCTTCCATTGATACGGTAAGTGCAGGGCATATTTACCTGGATGGAACAGATGTTACCGAAATAAAGGAAAAGGAGCTTGCGCGTTTCCGGCGTGAAAACTTAGGTTTTGTTTTTCAGGATTTCAATTTGCTGGATACGCTGACTATTTCTGAAAATATTGCGCTTGCTCTTACGATCAATAAAGTACCTGCTGCGGAGATTGATATTCGGGTGGAGGAAATGGCAAAGACTTTATCCATAGCGGATATTTTGAACAAATATCCCTTTCAGGTGTCTGGTGGTCAAAAGCAGCGCTGCGCCTGTGCAAGAGCGATTATAAATAAGCCCAAATTGATTCTGGCAGACGAACCGACCGGGGCATTGGACAGTCATTCGTCACAGATGCTGTTATCCACAATACAAAGTATGAATGAGCAGCTTGGCGCCACGATCCTTATGGTAACACATGATGCATTTACCGCCAGTTATGCAAACAGGATATTGTTCTTAAAAGACGGACGTATTTTTACAGAACTTTTGAAAGGTGACAATACCCGCAAAGTTTTTTTTGAAAAAATACTGAATGTTCTCACCATGACGGGAGGAGGACAGACAGATGTATGCTAAGTTAGTTTTCAGAAATGCAAAGCGTTCAGCAAAGGATTATCTGGTATATATTGTCACTATGACAATCTGCGTCATGCTGTTCTACGCTTTTTTGTCCATTACGAGCAGGTATTATAATCCCGGTATCGGGACTGAATATGATTTTACTTTCGTGAGCGATGGAATGAAAATGGCGATTTGCGCGGTAACCCTGTTGTTATTGTTCCTTATACGCTATGTGAACAACTATATGCTGCGCAGGAAACAAAAGGAGTTCGCCATACAATCAGTCATGGGAATGGAACAGAGGACCGTTGCGTGGATATTCTTTGCAGAAACCTTTTTAATGGGAGTAATATCAATCATTACCGGCATTTTTTCAGGTGTTTTCTGCTCGCAATTTATAACAGGCATGCTTCTGTCAGCCTATGAGCAGGACTACAAATTGTCCTGGACGTTTTTTCCGGATACGGTAATTCTGACAATATGCTTTTTCTCATTAAGTTTTCTGGCTGTGGGATTACTGAATGTCCGCACAATACGGAAAATAAAAATCATTGATATGCTGTATGCAGATAAGCAGAATGATCCGCACATCAATAGAAGCCGCTATATGCCCGTAATGGCAGTTTTATATACTATTTTTCTCATATTTGTGATAACTGTGGGAATATCGAAAATGTACTTTTATTCTGACCCTCGTTTTCCTGTCCCCGTACACATCATGTTTTGGGGAAATATCATTGCGCCCGCAACATCTTTTCTTTTAAGTGTTGTATGGTGTATTGTGCGTAAGAAATGGAGTTTTAACCGGTATATTTTTGCTGCCGCCGTACTTTCGCTTGTGAATACCGGGTTTGCTGCAAGTGTTCCGGTAATTCAAAGCAGATATATGCTTGCAGGTGGCGCAGGCACACTTAACACCTATTTGCTGTTCCTGCTTGTCGATGTAAGTTTCTGGATTTGCTGTATCATTTATCTGGCAGGGAATCTGCTTTCAGAATGGAAAGAAAAATCGCCCGGATGCAGATACAGGGGGACTAATCTGTTTTTCTTCGGACAGATTATTTCAAAGTTAAATACCACGTCAAAAACAATGACGCTGATCTGTCTGACATTCGTACTATCTGTATTTTTGTTTGTGGCAGCTCCGGCATTGACAGGGTGGGCTTCGGGGTATCTGGATATACGTTCTCTGTATGATGTCCAGATCAGCACACGCTATAATAGCGTGTATGATGAAGCGGATCTGCCACAGGATAATTATGAGTCTGTTACTGATTTTCTTCACGAAAAAGATATCGCGGTGGCTTATGACTGTACTTTCAGTTTATACTTACCTGACCGGGAGGATTTTCGTAAGCGGGCAAAACTGGATTTCCCCATTGCTGCAATATCGCTTTCTGACTATAACACGTTGCGGGAAATGCTTGGATATGAACAGATTTCCTTAAATGAAGGAGAATTTACAACGCAGTGGAAGACAATAGCAACCGGGGAGGAACGAAATGAATTTTTAAGTAATCATACTGTTATTTCAACGGATATGGGTACTCTGGATCTTGCGGAAAATGCCTGTCACTTAGAAGTGATTGGTGAAACCGTTTATAATTCCTACACGGATGTTTTATATGTTTTCCCGGATAGCATTTGCAGTAATCTCCTTTCAGTTATGCGAAACCGGTATGTGAAAACAGAAACGACAATACCGTATAATGAAGCGGTTTACCTTGAAACCTCTTTTTCTCAAAAATATCCCGAAACGCCGGATAATGGAAACGGGGTTCAATACTACATCAGAACGAGTACACAGCAAATTAACAGTTCAATTGCAGGCAGCTTCATTCTGCAGGCGACCATGATATATAGTGCGGTTGTTTTAATGGTTATCTGTCTTACGATTCTTTCTTTGCAGCAGCTCTTGGACGCAGCCCATTATAAATACCGCTTTGGTGTACTTCGCAGGCTCGGTGCAGACCGGCATGAAACAGAACTCTTAATTTTGAAGCAATTAGCTGTATGGTTTGGTCTGCCGGTTACGATTGCGGCATTTGTGTCAGTTATCGTTACTGCTTACTTTTTTAAAACAATATCGGCACAAATTTCTGCCTATATAGGTATAGGAGCCCTGTTAACACAGGTAGGAGCGATTGTCTGTATTCTTGTCCTGTTACTGATATGTTATTTTATCAGTACATGGATACTGTTCCGGAAAGCAGTAACTGAATAAAATTGAGAAAGTCTGAAAAGATCATAGAGGAACTCTGTATGACGGTACCTTTTACTGGAAATAATCCGGGGGAGGTATCGTGAGCGGGGCATCATGGACTTGAAGAATGACCTGAAAGCTGTTATGATATTTTACATAATTTTTTTGAAAGGCGGGATCATTATCCGGTTTATAAACGGTTATGGAAAGCTGGTGGTTTTATGAAGAACAGACCTGGTAAGAAAGCGGCAGATTCGGTAAGTATAATTGGAGGAAATGATGGACCCACTTCTGTTTTCATAGCGGGAAGAAGTCATTCAAAACGGAATCTCAGACAGAATATCCGCAGATTTCTCTATGAGGTGCGAAAGTTGTGGATTGTCAGGTCGCTAAAAGCAGATCCGCATTCCCTGGAACAGGTAGCCGGTTATATTGTATCTGAACTGGGATTCACGGAGACTGACAGGACACAGCCGGAATATGCGACAGAATATTTTCAAATGAGGGCATCTTTCATCATGCTTTACAAGCCTGAATTACTGGGAGATTTAGCGGAAGTTTCAGCGCCTGAAAATCATGATGCAGAATCTGTAAAACTTTTTATGGAACGGATGGAGCAAAGACAGAAAGCGGCAGAAAATGTTCCGCCGGATATTTTTGACATTGATTTACATATATATGGGAAGAATGATGGAAAAAATTATTCTAAAATAATAATTGAGAAAAATTATGGCTATATTGGCGGTTCTGCATCCGGAGTAAAAAAAGGTTTTATGAAAGAATTTGATAAAACATTCAGAAAGGTTTATCAATATTATGGCGTTACACAGAAAGATATTGATAATAATACAGAAAGATACACAGAACTTGTAAAAACGCTTGCCAGAAGATAATGTCAGCGGCATATGGCAGAATTCCTGACCGCCGCCGGATGGTATGTCTGACTGACTGTCGGTCAGCCGGACTGGCGCGTTGGCAGAGGCATGTTACCCGCGGGCAGAGCCGGATATTCCGGTTCTGCCCCGTCTGTATTATGGAGAGATTTTTGAAAAATCTGCCGGCAGTCAGTGCCGTATCTGCATAAGGTATCTGAGAGCAGACGGGAGTGCAGGGATTTTTTGTAAGAAATCCGTAAGAATTCCGTCTGCAGGTTTGTAAGGAATTCCGGATAAGATACACACATACCGGAAAGGAGAGAGCATTCAATGAAACAGGAACACATACTGGTGGTGGACGACGACCGGGAGATCGTGAAGGCGATAGCGATTCTGCTGGAACAGGAGGGGTATCAGGTGCTGAAAGCGTATGACGGAATGCAGGCGCTTGATCTGCTCGCGTCGAATCCTGTCCGGCTTGTGCTGATCGACGTGATGATGCCGAAGCTTGACGGGCTGTCCGCCGTGATGAAGATCAGGGAGCGGCAGAATATTCCGATTATTGTGCTGAGCGCGAAAAGCGAGGAGACGGATAAGGTCTTAGGGCTGTCCATGGGGGCTGATGATTATGTCGCAAAGCCTTACAATCCGCGGGAGCTGGCGGCGCGGGTAAAGAGCCATCTGCGCCGCTACACGAGTCTGGGTGATATCAATGCCAGCCCGGCGGCGGGGGAGCTTCGCAATGGCAGGCTGGTATACCGCACGCAGGAGCGTGTTCTGTATGCGGATGGCGAGCCCGTGCGGCTGACAGCGACGGAGACGAAGATTATAGAGCTTCTGATGCGCAATCCCGGCAGGATTTTTCCGGCGGAGGAGATTTACCGCAGGGTCTGGGAGGAAGAGGCTTTTGCACCGGAGAACACGGTGATGGTCCATATCAGGCGTATCCGTGAAAAAATTGAACTCAATCCGAAGGAACCGGAATACTTAAAGGTGGTGTGGGGAATTGGATACAAAATTGAAAAAATGGAAATTGATCGTTAGCTGCACAGTGTTTTTCTTCGGGGTCAGTCTGCTGCTCACCGGAGGGGCGGCGCTGATCAGTCAGCTGATACCGGCCGGCTGGTTCGGCGACGGGATTCGCGGGATTGTGGAAGAGGATTATCAGAACACCGGTGATTTCCGCAATTACATCGAGAGTCGTCTGGCTGATTTTATAGCGATGGCGACGGGAGGAGAGAGAGGTACATGGTTTGACGGGCACTATTATTTCGGCGGATATTCCGAGGATGCTTTTTCCGAAACACTTATGCAGGGGATTGCGGAAGAGGCCGCGGATGCAGTGGGTACTGACAGCAGTGATTTTTTGCAGGAACAGTATGGCCGGAGCGGAGACGGCGGTGAGAAGACAAAGGAACAGCGGGAGGCGGAGGCGAAGGCGTATCACGAAACTATTCGCGGGGATAAGAATCTTTATTACCGGATTATCTGTGACGGCAGAGAGCTCTATTCCAATATGGAGGGAATCACGTGGGACAAAAGCAGCGGGAACCTGCCGGAGGGCTATAATTTTCTGCTGACTTTTGACGGAGAAAAGGTGTGTATCACAAAAGACGGGGAAGAACAGGATATTTACGGGGACGGTTATTATCGCGGCAGTCCGCAGTGGTATGTGCCGGGCTACCGGAATTTTATGACGGATGAGGACATGAAGAAAGTTCAGATCACGATGCTGGCGGCGGGAGAGCCGGTCTATTACTCCTCTGTGAGGTATGGGAAGGGAGGCTATGTCAGCACGGAGAGCAGACTGTATCGGATTGCAGAGTGGGTGACATACAGACGCGGGATTCTGGGGCAGAGCGTGGCCTGTCTCCTGGCCGGAGCAGTATTTGCCGCCGCCGGATTTTTTTTCCGGCGGGAGAGGAAAGAGGCGGCCGTAAAGATCGGACAGTTTACGGGAAAGATCTGGTTTGAGGGAAAGCTTCTGGTGATTATTTTTCTGGCGGCGGGATTGTCCGGCGCGATGCGGTCGTCTTATTTTTCTGAATTACAGGAGGCATATGCCTCTGCCGGCGACGGATCCTGGCTGGGCGCAGCGGAAATGTGGGCGGAAGCGGTTTTTTCACCGTCAGGTTTTTTGTATAATTTTTCCGATGTGGTGGCGGAAAATCCGGCTGGTCTGATTATTTTCTTCTGGCTGACCTGTCTGCTGGTAAATGATATCTGTAAAAACAGAGGACATTTTTTTGATGGTCCGCTCCGGCGTGCGGTGCGGATGGCTCGGACGGCGGAATTAAAGCAGCCGTTTGCGGTGCAGACGGTGCGGCGTTTTGTGTGTATGGCGATTGTGAGTATTGTGTTTGTCCTGGCGGCTCTGCTGCTCGCGTTTCTTGCTTTCGAGGGGATTACAAATACGATGGAGACAATTCTGGCGTTTTTTTTCAGTCTGACGGTATTTTTGGGGATTTATTACAGGTGTATCTCCGGTGCGAGACGGCAGGCGGAGGAGATTGATCTGCTGGCCGGGCAGATCGCGGCGGTCCGAAGCGGCGACTGCCTGGAAAAAGAGTGTCTCCCGGAAGATTCCAGCCTGAGACAATTGTCAGAGGACCTTGCGGAGATACGCCAGGGAATGCAGACAGCGGTCGGGGAGCAGATTAAAAGTGAGCGCATGAAGGTGGAACTTGTGGCAAATGTCTCGCATGATATCCGGACACCGCTCACCTCGATTATCAGTTATGTCCAGTTTTTAAAACAGGAGGAAGGACTGCCGGAGCATGTGATGGACTATATCCGCATTCTGGATGAGAAGTCGCAGCGGCTCAACAGTATGGTGCAGGATGTTTTTGCGGTCAGCAAAGCGGCTTCAGGACAGCTCCCTGTGGAGATGGAAGAGCTTGATTTCGGAAAGCTGCTGCGGCAGACGCTGGCGGATATGGAAGAGCAGATCAGACAGAGCACGGTGACGGTCAAGGCGCAGATACCGGAGCATGCGGTTCTGATTTTTGCCGACGGCGGGCGGATGTACCGGGTATTTCAGAACCTGATACAGAACGCGCTGAAATATTCTCTTGAGGGTTCAAGGGTGTTTGTCACTTTAAAGGAGGAAGGAGGATCTGCGCTGGCGGGTGTCAAAAATACTTCACGGCAGGAACTTTACGCCGTGGGAGAATTTACAGACCGTTTTGTGCGCGGGGATGAGAGCCGGACAGACGGCGGCAGCGGGCTCGGGCTATCGATCGCAAAAAGCTTTACGGAGGCCTGCGGCGGGACTTTTGCGATTGAGACAAATGCGGACCTGTTTATGGTCACGGTGGGATTTCGGATACGGGAACAGCGGTGACGGCTAAAAAAATGTGAAACTTTTCAAATATCTCCCCAAAGTACCGGAAAGTATGTTATACTTGGAGAAGATACATAAGATTCCATAGGTGGGGATTTTGTTTGGAGGGATAGTGATGAACAGGCCATTTACACTGAGCGAAGGTGTAGACAGCTGGAACACGATCATATTTTTATACCGGTCGGCACTGAAAGAAGTCGGGACCAAGGTGGAGATATTAAACGACGAATTTCAGCAGGTACACCGGTACAATCCGATTGAGTATATCAAGTCCAGAATCAAGACGCCGGAGAGTATCGTAAAGAAGCTGAAGCGGAACGGTTATGAATCCTCAATCGAAAATATGGTGAATCATGTCAACGACATTGCGGGAATCCGTATCGTCTGCTCGTTTACCTCCGATATTTACAGGCTCACGGAGATGATTGGCAGACAGAATGATCTCACCGTTCTCTCCGTTAAGGATTACATCAGGCATCCGAAAGAAAGCGGATACAAGAGTTATCACATGCTTGTCACGGTTCCGATTTTTCTCTCAGACCGGATTATTGATACAAAAGTGGAGATTCAGATACGGACGATGGCGATGGATTTCTGGGCAAGTCTGGAGCACAAGATTTACTACAAGTTCGAGGGGAATGCGCCGGAATATATCAGTCAGGATCTGCGGGAATGCTCTGGCATCGTCTCGATGCTGGACGCGAAGATGCTGCAGCTGAACGAAGCGATTCTGGAGGCGAAAGCGGCGCAGGAGGAGAAGAGGAGTGTAGCGCACTAGGGAACAGGGACTGCCGCGGATGCGGCAGTCCCTGTCTGTGCAGGTGAGGAGCGTTCAGCGGTGTTTCTTCCATTTTGGAATCGCGTTAAACCATCCCTGTGGCAGTGTAAAGCCAAAGATAATCCCCAGCACGATAGCGCCGGCCACCTTGATGGTTTCCATTCCGGCAGCCGAGCACAGCTCCATTTCGTTCATGATAAAGTAGAAAGACATGTTATAGATTCCGGCGCCTGGGACCAGGGGAAATATGCCGGCAATCAGGTAGACGGTGACCGGATTTTTGCGCATGGAAGCGATGGCCCGCGAAAATACCGTGAGCGCGAACGAGGCCACAAGGTTTGCGACCGGTTTCCCTGCTCCCTGATCAATGCAGATCAGGTAAAAAAACCACCCGAGCGTGCCCGCAAGCCCGCAGAAGATCAGTTCTGATTTCGGGGCGGTAAACAGGATCGCGAAGGATATCGTCGCGATCATACAGATCAGCAGCTGCAGCAGCATCAGATAGCACCTCCCATCCGGTAGAGGGTGATCACGGCGCCGACGCCGACAGCGATACAGAATGCTGTCAGAACGGCGTCAATCATGTGAATTGTCCCTGAAAGATAGTCTCCGTTGAAGAGATCGCGGATGGAAGTCGTTAAGGCGATTCCGGGGACGAGAGGCATGATCGCGCCGATAATTACCTTGTCATATTGAATACCGGGTTCCATCGAATAGGCGAGCAGCGATATCATTGTCACAAGCGCGCTTCCAAGGATATTTTTCGTGAATTTTGAGGTTTTGCGCCGCGAGAGAAAATTCAGGAATATCTGAAGCAGCGTTCCGGCCGCGAAGGCGGAGACGGCATCGGTCAGATTTCCGCCGAAGAGATAGCCAAAGCTGGCGCTTCCCAGACCACAGAAAAAGAACTGCACGATATCCCTGTTGCAGGGAATGGATTTACAGTGATCCAGCCGGACCCAGGCGTCCTGCAGTGAGCATTCGTGCGAACAGATCTCTCTTGAGAGTTCGTTTAAAGCGGCAATCCGTCCCAGATGCGTGCTGCCGAGAGGGACGTGGCGCACCATACTGCACGAGTCGTCCCGGTCTTCATTCGCACTGGCGAAGATGCCGTTTGAGAGCACATATACGTCATAATTTTCAATTTCATAAGCGTCGAGAATATGCATCACAGTATCCTCCACGCGATAGACTTCGGCGCCGTTCCGCAGCAGCGCGTCGCCTGTCTCCACGGCCAGCGCCAGAATTTCCTTTGTCACAGCCATTTTTTTCCCAGCCTTTCCACAATTACGAAAATAGCCCGATATACGGTAATCAAAAGGTAACATGTTTTTCATTAAAATGCAATCCGGCTGATACATAATATTTGTAAGAACAGGGATAATAATGTACAAAAAACAGTGTCAGGAAAGGAGAATACAATGAATTGCAGAAAATACAGGGCATGTCTGATGGGACTGATTGCGGTGGCGATTGTGGCCGGAGTGCTTATTTTTGTAAAAAATATCAGGGCGAACGAGGTTCCGGCTGAGGGAACGCTCGTGAAAAACTGCGGTGCCGGTTCGTCCTGCGGGTGCCGGGAGAATGCTGAATACGGCGGGAACGGTGCAAAGGTATGGGCGTGAAAAGCGGCACTTTATATCTGAAGATTGACCAGAACACGATTGTGACGGACCGTCATGTGACGCTCTCTGATATTGCAAAAATGGAGTGCGCCGACCAGGCCGTCGTGCGGCAGCTGAAGCAGAAAAAGATATATTCATTTCAGGATGCCATGGATACGAAAAGGCAGAAAAATGAAATGCGGGTCTTTTCCGTGCTGAAAATTATTGAGCTCATTCATGAGGATTATCCGGGTCTTGATGTTTCAAATGAGGGAGAGAGCGATTTTATTATCGAGTATGTCCCCAACCCGAAAAAGCCGAAGTGGGCTGACGCAGTAAAGACGGTGGTGCTCTGTGTGATCACGTTCTTTGGCGCGGCGTTTACGATCATGACCTTTAACAATGATGTCGGTGTGAATGAGGTTTTCTCAAAACTATACCTGCAGGTAGCCGGAGTACAGTCGGACGGGGTGACGGAACTCGAGATCTGTTACAGCATCGGCCTGGGACTCGGGATCACAATCTTTTTTAACCATGTGGGACATAAAAAGATTACACCCGACCCCACTCCGATTCAGGTGGAAATGCGTAAATATGAGCAGGACATCGACACGGCGTTTATTGAAAACGCGGAAAGAAAGGGACACAGCATTGATGTTAATTAGACATGTTTTTCTCGGATTTCTGGGGATCGCCTCGGGGTTTGCGGTGTCGGCGGGAACCTTTGCATTTCTGATTGTCATCGGTGTGGTGCCCCGCATGATCGGAAAGTGTAACCGGGCGGCGGAAACCATGCACTTTGAAAATGCAATTATCCTTGGCGGCATCATGGGGAATATCGCGTCTGTTTTTCCGGCTCTTCGCATTCCGGGCGGTCCGCTGCTGTTATGTGCGTACGGGCTTTCGGCGGGAATTTTTGTTGGATGTATCGCCGTGGCCCTGGCGGAGATTCTGAATACGTTTCCGATTATGTTCCGGAGAAGCAGGCTCAAGGAAGGGCTTTCCTGGATTATGCTTGTGATGGCGCTTGGAAAGACTGCCGGAGCGCTGTACTATTTTCTTACAGGGATTGGATGACGGAGGGCAGCCGGAGCGTCTGCTCTCCGGGAAGATGCGCAGCCGGTGGAGGGCGGCTGGCTGCGGGCTTATTTATTTTGCCGTGATATATTGACTTTTTCTTTCAGATGGACTATAGTTATCCGGTTTTATAGCAGTATGGCAGGGTGCCGGCGCCTGTGGGCTGAGAGGGATGGTTTCATGAATATAGTAAAAAAATGGTGGGGGGAATCCTGTTTTGACCGTTATTTTCTGGGGATTCTGATTGCGATTGAACTTTTAATGTCGTTTACTTTTCTGGGTTTTATACATATACCGCCTATTTCGATCACGATCGCATACCTGCCGGTTCTGGTCGCAGGCTGTCTTTTTGGTCCCCGGCATTCCGTGATTGTCGGGGTGGTTTTTGGAATTTCCAGTATGTATAAAGCGTCCGCTTTGTATGTTCTGCCGGCGGACGCGGTGTTTTCGCCGTTTTTAAGCGGAGCTCCGGCCGGAAGTCTGCTGCTGAGCGTCGGAACGAGGGCACTGTTCGGATTCCTCATCGGACTGGCATTTGTGTCTGTGAGAAAAAGAAAACATTTTTATCTGTGGACAGGCGTGATTTCGCTGATTGCGCCCAAAATTCATTCCCTGATTGTCTATACCTCCATGGGAATTTTATTTCCGGAACTCGGGTACCATGGTTATTCGGCATTTCAGTGGGACTGGGATGATGCGGTATTTGCGGCAGTCTGTGTGATCACCGTTTTAGTGCTGTGGACGGTTTATCAGAGCGATGTGATTCAGAATATCCGGTTCAGCATTGACCAGTCAGGCCAGAATCCTTACGTGTCCGGAAAGATAAATGTTTCTTTTGTGCTGCTTATCTTTTTTGTGCTGTGCATGTCGGTGTTTGCCGCGGACTACTTTTCGGAGCGGGAGTCTTATATGCTCAGGCAGCATGGCGTGGTGGTTTCTGATATGATTTCCCGGGATCTGATGCACCTGCAGGTACAGTTTCTGGTTGCCTCGCTCTCTCTGAATGTGATTTCTGTCATTCTGCTCGTTCTGACCTACAAATATATGGCATACAAAGAATACAGGGGAGAACTGGACGGGCTGACCGGTGTGATGGGAAGAAGAATGTTTTTTTATCACTGTGAGAAAGTGCAGAAGGAGACCGGGGCGCAGGAGGGAAAAACAGGGTGGTTTCTGTTTGTGGATGTGGATTATTTTAAGGCCGTCAATGATACTTTCGGCCATTCCGTGGGAGATCAGGTCCTGCGGGAGATCGCGGCGAATCTGGAGGATATTTTTGGTGAGGATGGAAAGGTCGGAAGGATCGGCGGGGATGAGTTTGCCGTGATCATCGAAACTGCGATGCACAGGCGGGAGATGGAACGGCGCCTGGAACAGTTTCTTGCGGTGATTTCCGGTATCCTGGCGGACAAAAAAGTGAGTTGCAGCATAGGAGCGTATCAGTTTGCTTTTCCGGAGAAGGTGAACCATATACTGACGGAAACGGATAATATGCTCTACAGTGCAAAAGAGAATGGCAGGGCCTGTTTTGTGATAAAAGCGTGTGATGAAAAAAAGTGATAAAAAAATGCAGAAAAGTGTTGACATTTTATGCAGTGGATAGTATACTGAACAAGTCGGTTGCGGTAGCAGCTGATTCATATGGGATCTTAGCTCAGCTGGGAGAGCATCTGCCTTACAAGCAGAGGGTCATAGGTTCGAGCCCTATAGGTCCCATACATTACAGGATAAGGCGGAATAGCTCAGTTGGCCAGAGCACACGGTTCATACCCGTGGTGTCGAGAGTTCAAATCTCCCTTCCGCTACGAGAAAGCCCGAAAATCAATGATTTTCGGGCTTTTTGCTGTGCGCCAAAGGATGCCCTGCAAACCCGTATGCTGCGCAGCGCACAGAAAGGTGGATCCGGTAAAAAGAATAAGGCGGCAGCCGGCCGCAGGATACAATTGTTTCCGGTGGAAAAGTGTGGTAAAATAGTATGAGAATGTGCAGTTGAGAGAAAGGGATGTGGTTATGGGACGGAAGAGAAGGAAACTTACGGCAAGTCTGCTCTGTCTTTCCGTGATTCCGCTGCTGTGCTCCGGAATTGTGGTTCTGGTCATTACTTCAAGAATTATTTATGACAGTCTGCGGGACGAGATCAGGGAGAGTCTGCGCACCACGACATATTTATCATACAAAATTTATAATCAGATTTATCCGGGGGATTTTGTGGAGGACGGGGAACACGTGACGAAAGGCGGCAATGCCAGCGGACCGGACACAGAGGTGATTGACGATATTAAAATGCATACAGGGGTGGATGTGACGCTGTTTTACGGAGACATCAGATGGCTGACCACGGTGAAGTATGCGGATGGGAGCCGCGTTACGGGGACGCGGGCGCACTGGGATGTGACCACACATGTCCTGAATGCGGGCAGTGAGTACTTTTCAGATTCCGTGCTGGTGAACGGTGAAAAATATTTCGGCTATTATATGCCTGTGAGGAATACGGACAGCCGGATTATGGGAATGATATTTACCGGAAAACCGCGCAGACAGGTGATGCGGGACATACGCAATCACATCTTTGTCGTATGTCTGCTGGAGATTGTGACGATGCTTGTCGCCGTCTGCTTTGTCCTGCATTACGGGAAGCGGATGATTTATTCTTTGCATGAGACGGAGCGGTTTCTGGGCCAGATTGCGGAGGGGAACCTGGGGGCATCGCTTGACCCGTATGTTCTCGGGCGGAAGGATGAGGTCGGGGAAATGGGGCGTTTTGCCAGCGTGCTGCGGGATTCCATTGTGGAGCTGGTCGGCAGCGATCCGCTCACAGGGCTTGGAAACCGCAGAAGCTGCGATATTGCGCTGAAAAATACGGTGGGAAGGGCGCGGAAGAAAAACATGCCCTTTGTGATTGTGATGGCAGACATTGATTATTTTAAAAAGGTAAATGACACATACGGCCATCAGGCGGGGGATGAGGTGCTTAAGACGATTGCGGATACATTCCGGGCGCATATGCTCCATCACGGATTTGTGTTCCGCTGGGGCGGGGAGGAATTTCTGCTTATCTATGAGGATATGGCAAAGGAAGCGGTCTGTGCACATCTGGGACAGCTGCAGAATGAGATACGGTCGCTTCGCATTCCCTGGGAAAAAGAAGAAATCCGGGTGACAATGACATTCGGGGTGGCGGATTTTGAAGGAGAAAATAAGCCGGAGGAGCTGGTGCGCAGGGCGGATGAGAATCTGTACCGGGGGAAGCACGGGGGACGTGACCGGATTGTGAGATAAGGAGCGGGTTTATGCGGTTTAATTCTTATATATTTGTTTTTGCGTTTTTTCCGCTGGTGATGCTTCTGTGGCACGGACTCTGCCGGTCGGGCTGGTTCCTGGCAGCCCAGATCATGCTTGCCGGGATGTCCCTGCTGTTTTACGGGTATGATCATCCGGAATATCTCTGGGTGATCGGAATCAGCGTGGCGGTTAACTGGTCTGTCAGTGCGCTGACGCAGATGGCGGACATCCGGCGCGGGTGCAGGAGCCGGATGGGCACCGCGCTGTGCGTGGCGGGTATTTTCTTTAACCTTGGAATGTTGTTTTATTTTAAATATTATGATTTTTTTGTGCGGAATGTGAACCATGCTCTGGGGACCGGGTGGGAGCAGAAGCAGATTGCCCTGCCGCTCGGCATCAGTTTCTTTACCTTCCAGCAGATTTCTTTTCTCGCAGACCGGATGAAGCGGGAGGCGGGGCACACTCCCATTCCGGGATATCTGAATTTTGTGACTTTTTTTCCGCAGCTTGTGGCGGGGCCGATTGTGAATCACAGGGATCTGGTTCCGCAGTTTCAGAAAATCCGCGCTGGGAAAACGGATGTTCTTCGGGATGCCGGGAAGCTCGAGAGCGGAATCTGCCTGTTTATCGCAGGTCTGGCCAAAAAAGTTCTGATTGCGGACAAGCTGGGAGTGATGGTGGATCTGGGGTACGCGGATGTGCCGGGACTTGACAGTGTCAGTGCCTTTTTTGTGATGCTCGCTTACACATTTCAGATTTATTTTGATTTCAGCGGCTATTCAGATATGGCGGTGGGTATGGGCCGGATGCTCGGAATTGAGCTGCCGCGCAATTTTGATTCTCCGTATAAGTCCCGTTCTGTCAGGGAGTTCTGGAACCGCTGGCATATGACGCTGAACGCATTTTTTACGCAGTATGTCTATATTCCGCTCGGAGGGGGCAGACGCGGTCTCGCGAAAAAGCTGCGGAATACCATAATTGTATTTCTGCTTAGCGGGATCTGGCACGGGGCGGAGTGGACGTTTATCGTGTGGGGGCTCCTGCACGGGGCTGCGGTGTGCGGCGAAAATTTTTTCAGGGAAAGATTTCCGGTCAGGGATCATGACGTCCATGGCGTCTCCGCGCAGAGAGATCCGGGAGGAAACAGCTTCTCCGGAATATCCCTGTCCCGGATACGGGAGAAAGTGCAGTGGTTTTTTACGTTTGCGTTTGTGAATCTGGCCTGGGTGCTTTTCCGGAGCGGTTCAATGCAGGAGGCGCTCCGGTTTTACCGGCGGCTGTTTTCTTTTTCGTGGAATGGGAAGCTCTGGGAGCTGGCGGGCGGCATGAAGGCCTCGTGGAATTATGTGATATCATTTTTTGTGGAGAAAGGGTTCGGGCAGGCGGGTCTGCAGGTGTTTTATCTTCTGCTGTTTCTGCTGATGCTGGCAGTCCCGGCATTTTTGTGCAGAGGCCGGAATGCATTTGATGTTCTGTCAGAACAGAAGCTTTCCGGAGCGCGTCTGTGGCTGCTGGGGTTTTTGTTTGCCGTGAGCGTTCTCTCATTTTCCGGCGTGACAACATTTTTGTACTTTAATTTTTAATAAAATTTTCAGGAGAGAATCATATGGGAAGCGGAAGAAGAATACTGCATCTGTGTGTGTCTGCGGCCTGTTTTCTGGGCGGGGCCGCGCTGACCGTGTTTCTGGCAGATCCTTTTTTTCACTATCACGAGCCGTGGTTCGGTCTTAAGCCGGTGGGAATGCAGAACGAGAAGGAATATCAGATTCCGGGGATGCTTTTGAATTTTGAATATGACAGTGTGCTGGCGGGCTCCTCGGTTGTGATGAGTATGAACACAGGCACGCTGAACGAGCGCTTTTCCTGCAGGACGGTGAAGGCGGTCGGGGGTTCGGCGGCGGCGCCGCTGCTCGATTATTACCTGGATCTGGCATTTTCCAGCCATGAGATCGCAAATGTATTTTACGGCGTGGATGTGTTTTCGTTTTATAATCAGCCGGATATGCGGGTGGTGTCGGCGGACGTGGAGTTTCTGGTTAACCGGAATCCGCTGGACGATGTGCGTTATCTGTGGAATATGGATGTGATCGGGGAGAAGGTTCCGGAAATGATACGGCGTTCGCTGCGGGCAAATGTACCGGATGGCATGATGTACCAGCTGAACGCGGATGCCGCGCTGGGGCCGGAGGGAGTGCTTGCAATGCACTGTCCCGGTGCGGGAAAGCTGCAGAAGCCGAAGCCGGCCGATTTTCAGGGGACATATGTGGAAGAAAATATCAGCCGGCTGGAGCGGCGTGTGCGGGAAAATCCGGATACGAGGTTTTTCTTTTTTATTCCGCCGTATTCCATTGTGTGGTGGGATGACGCTTATGAGAAGGGTCTGCTTGACGCATACCTGCACACGCTCGCCCGCTGTATGGAACGGCTGCTTCCCTATGAGAATGCGGCATTTTACGCCACGGATTTTAACGAACCGGCGACAATTGCGGATATGTACCAGTATATGGACTATATTCACGGCGGGGTGATGGTGACGGAGCGGATGGCACAGCAGGTGGGTACGCCGGACAATGAGATTACGCCGGACAATTATCAGCAGCATCTGGATAAACTGCGCACGTTTTTTGAGAAATTCCGCAGAAAGGTGGAGGCGGAGGGATATGGTTTTGTATATGAGCGCTGGACTGGCTGAGAGCGCCGTAAGAGAGAGACAGAACCGCAGACCGCGTAAAAGACGCTCAGGCATGGAGGACTGATATGAGAATTGGTATGGGATATGATGTGCACAGACTGGTCAGGGAAAGGGAGCTGGTGCTTGGCGGGGTAAAGATTCCCTATGAGCTGGGGCTTCTGGGACATTCCGACGCGGACGTTCTGCTGCACGCAGTGATGGATGCCCTGCTCGGCGCGGCCGGGCTTGGGGATATCGGGAAGCATTTTCCGGATACGGATCCGGCGTATGCAGGGATTTCCAGCGGAAAGCTGCTCGCTCATGTGGCGGGGCTCGTGCGAGAGAAGGGCTATATTGTGGAAAATATTGACGCGACCGTGATAGCCCAGCGGCCGAAGATAGGGCCCTATATTCCGCAGATGGAGGAAAATATCGCGTCAGCGCTCTGCGTCAGCAGCGAACAGGTCAATATCAAAGCGACGACCGAGGAAGGGCTTGGCTTTACCGGATCCGGGGAGGGGATCAGCGCGCATGCAGTCTGCCTGCTGCAGACGATCTATGAGGGCAGCGCCGTGGTGGCGGATTCCGGGGAACCGTGCGCCGGGTGCGGGGGATGCGGAGGATGTGAGTGACGAAGCGGAGTTGTGACATGTAACAAAAAAATCCCTGCAAATTCGTGACATAGCCTATGGTCAGTTCTCTCAAATTATGGTAGACTCATAGATAGATGCATGACAATCGGTTGTCATACTGATATTTCCGGTATGAGATAAAGCGAGGTGTGAGAGTGGAGAAGAATCTGACAGTGACGGAGGATTACCTGTATCTGCCGGTCTGCGCGGGCAGAGAAGAGAAGAAGGCCGAGATTTTTGTGGAAACTGCGGGGAACAGGGAGAAAATAGCTGAGTTTCTGATTCCGGTTGACGGGACGGACGGAGAGTATATCTGCGATTATTACGCGGAGATTCCGGTGAGGGAATGGCGCGGCAGAGAGATGGTTCTCGGCGGGGATCTCCCGCGGGCGTTTTTTGAGAATGTCAGGTTTTCCGGAAAGAGGGCTCCGGTGGGCGGGAAGAGGCCCGCGATCCATTTTACAGCGGACACAGGATGGACGAACGACCCGAACGGGCTGATTTACGCGGACGGCGTTTATCATTTTTACTTCCAGTACAACCCTTTTAACACAGCATGGAACAATATGAGCTGGGGACATGCCACAAGCACGGATCTGCTGCACTGGAAACAGGAAGACTCCGTGATGTTTCCGGACGAGAGCGGCACGATGTATTCCGGCTGCGCGCTGGATAACGCCGGAGGGCTTTTAGGGCTGCCGGAGGATGCCATTCTGTTCTTTTATACGGCTGCCGGGGGGATCAATGACTGGAGCGGGGATGCGGAGTTTACACAGAAGATAGCGTACAGTCTGGACGGCGGCAGGACGCTGGTGAAGAAGAAGGAACCGTGTCTTCCGACGATATATAAAGAGAACCGTGACCCGAAGGTGTACTGGCACGGGGAGTCCGGGGCTTACGTGATGGTGCTCTGGCTGAAGGGAAATGATTATGCGGTGTTCCGGTCGGCGGATCTGGAGCACTGGGAGCAGACGGATGCGTTTACGCTGGAGGATGCCTGGGAGTGCCCGGATCTGTTCCGGCTGACCTCTGAGGAGGGGGAGAGCTGCTGGTTTTTCTGGACGGCGGACGGTTTTTATTATCCGGGAGATTTTGACGGGTATCGTTTTAAGATGACGGGAGAGCGTCATCACGCCTATCTGGGCAGACTTCCCTATGCGGCCCAGACCTATGTGGGGACAAAAGACCGTGTGATTTCTGTTCCGTGGCTGCGGATGGAGAATGACGGAAGGCTTTTCACCAGCACTTACGGGATACCGGTGGAGCTGTCCTTTGCGAGGACGGAGGACGGAGCAGTCCTTGTGCAGAAGCCGGTGCGGGAGCTGATGGAACATGCGGTGCGCCTGGACGCGGAAGCGCTGCGGGGGAATGACAACCGGATTACATACGGGAGCCGGGCACAGAGCGGGAAGGCTGCGGAGGAATCCGCCGCGCAGGGAGCCGGGAGAGGAGCGCTTGTCGTCGAAATGAAAGCGAAGGGCGACGCGCCGGAGCGCTATACATGGGAAATTAATGGCAGTGTGGTCGCGTATATCCCTGAATCCGGAACGCTGCTTGTGGACGAGGTGAAATATCAGGCGGGCTGCGGGCACCGCGAGTTCCTGTTTGTGGTGGATGACCGGATTCTGGAACTGTTTTTTGACGGCGGGCTGCGCGCCGGTGCATTTATTCTGCAGGGCAGGGACGTCTGTTTTGCGGCCTCGCCGGAGGCGGCGGAGTACACCCTGTATGAGGTGGAATAGCGCAGAAAGTATCATGGTAATAAAGTAATAGAAATAGAAATGGAGAAAATGGTATATGGCAACCTTAAAGGATGTTGCAAAGGAGGCAGGCCTGACTACCAGTACGGTATCCCGGATTCTGAATAACCGGGGTTATATCAGTGACAATGCGCGTCAAAAAGTGGATGTTGCAATGAAAAAGCTGAATTATCAGCCAAATGAGGTGGCGAGATCACTTCACAGAAAAGCGACGAATACGATCGGGCTGATTGTCCCGCATATCCGTCACCCGTATTTTTCGGAGATGATCAGCAATTTAGAAGATCAGGCCTATGACAGGGGTTACAGGATTTTACTGTGTAATTCACAGAGTATACAGGAAAAACAGACGGAATATATTAATATCTGTACCGGTAATCAGGTGGCGGGAATTATTCTGTGCAGCGGTTCCGTTCCGATGGATCTGTTCGAGGAGGTGGGGATCCCTGTTATCACGATGGAGCGGTTTCTCGATAACGGGACGGCGTCTGTCGAGTGTGACAACAGGCAGGGAGGCATGATGGCAGCCGAAAAGCTGATTTCCTGCGGATGTAAGCATCTGCTTCATATTGGAAATATAGGCACGATCACCATGCCGGCGGATCAGCGCACGGAGGGGTTCAGAGAGGCATGTGAAAAGAAAAATATTCCCTTTGTGGAGCTGCTGACGGAGGAGACCCAGTATAACAGTATGAAATACGGTGATCTGATTGTGAAGGCGCTTAAGGAGTATCCGGAGACGGACGGGATGTTCGCAAACAGCGATGTGATTGCAGCCCAGACACTGCAGGTATGCCGGAAGATGGGGATTCTGGTGCCGGAGCAGATGAAGATCATCGGGTTTGACGATGTCAATATCGCCTCGCTGACGACGCCGCAGCTGACAACAGTGCATCAGCCGGTCAAAGAGATGGCTGAGATTGCAGTCAGGCTGCTTCACGATGCGGTGACAGGAAAAATGGTGGCCAGACGGACCGTGCTCCCGGTTCATCTGGTTGAGAGAGAGACAACGGGGGTGAGAATCACCCAGTGACGGGGCAGGGCTTTCGAAAAGGTGGAAGCGTGCTGCCGGATCTGAAGGGCCCGGAAAATATGTCGCCCGCCGCAGTACGAATGTGTGTACTGCGGCGGGCGTTTTTTGTACCTTTTGTACTTTTACAGTTCTGCCAGAGCGGCAAGCAGGGTCTCACAGTCCGCAAGGTGCTCTGTGTTGGATATTATGACGGCATAGAGCGGCTCGCGACCATTTTTTGTCCGGTCATAGGTATCCGCGAATGAGCTTCCGGTCAGATCGACGGCAAAATAACCGTCGATCCCGTCTTCCGGACTGACATTTCCGTTTTCGTCCAGTGTCAGATTCGCGGTATCGCGGACAAGGATTCCGCGCTCACGCAGCAGGGATACGAGATCCGGGGAGAGAGCGGCGTCAAGCGGCAGACAGGCGTTCAGGGCGAGCAGGTAACTGTACATATCCGCATTGCACACGGCAAGATCCATGCGTCCCGAGGAAATTGTCGTCATGACCTCGATCTCGTGCAGATAATAGTAACGATTGTCATAATCAAAAGGCTGATCCAGATTCACGTCCACAGAGCCCGGTTTTCCGTCGGCGGTGAGCATCTCCGTGAATGCGTCAAACCATGGTCTGCAGCTTTCCTCGCTGTTCAGAACAGCGCAGACACGCAGGCGGCAGGGCTTTTGTCCTTCCCAGAGCATGTGGGCGAAAATGCACACGGTCAGGAGGATAAGTGCGCAGCCGGCGATGCGCCACCGGTAATAATCCCAGATAAATTCCAGCTTTTTTATGCCGGTAAGGCTGCGGAGCGTTGCCAGGTCGCGGCGCAGCTCCTGTAAAAATGCGGGGGAGGTCTTATTCTTCATGATGATTTTCCTCCATGCGGCCTGAGACGGGCAGCGGTCCGGGCTGCTCCCCGGTCTGTGCATCGGGCAGATACGGTTTTAAGACGGCGGCCAGCTGTGAGGCGTGAAACCAGCCGGTAAGGCCGAACGCGATGAGTATGAGACCGCTCAGGATATGGCAGGCCCACAGCGCGATAATCAGCGCAGCCATCATCAGAAGCGTTCTGCCAAGATTTCTGATGGAAAGAGTGAATGCCATGATCAGAAGCTCCGTGTTCGTTTTATCAAATCTGGCCAGCAGCGGAAAAGTGTACAGGGTGGTAAATGACCAGAACAGAAAGATTACGGCGAAAAATACCATAAAAAATGTGTAGATTCCGGTCCCGGAGCGGTAGCACAGAAAAATGTCAAATGCGAGGAACGCGCCGACGGCGGTCAGCGGGACGCCCAGGGAGAGTCCCTGCCGGAAGTTCTGCCGGAAAGAGCGGAAGAAGTCGTGCGACACGTAGCCGCTCTCCCCGCGCTCCAGGCTGATCTGCGCATAGTAAAAGGCGGTGGTGGCCGGTCCGATCGTGATGACGGGCAGGCAGCACAGCAGCCAGAGCAGATTCAGTACAAACACATCGAAAATTCGTTCCATCCCGTTCCAGAACGGGTTCTCCTGATTGAAAAATCGTTCCATAGTAACCCTCCATTCCTGATGCGCCCGTGATTTTGGGCGCAGGCACAGATCTGCCTGTGAAAAACAGATTTATCACAGTAAGCCGCTTTCATTTTCTCACAGAGATTGTAGCAGAAAATCGGATTTTCTGCAATGGAAATATCAATGGGTTGACATATCAAAATGAAGGGAAAACCCTTGGTTTTGGTTATGTTTTACAAATTTTGCGGGTGATTTTCGCGTAAAATCGGTCTGAATTTTGTGAAAAACGTGAAAAATATGATAACCGATTGACATACCGTAAAACTGGTGCTATTATCGTGACATAGCCCGATGTCAAGAGATTTCTGCAGCACAGGAACAATCTGACCGGATCGGGAAAAAGAGAAAAAGAATAATGAGGAGGAAACAGGAAATGAAAAAGAAGTTTGTTGCAATGACACTTGTAACAGCAATGGGATTATCCCTCGTGGCGTGCGGAGGCGGCGGTGACACCAATACCGGCGGAAGCGCAGCGGGCGGGGATACATCCAGCGGGAGCTCCTCAGGCGGAAGTGCTTCGGGCACGGGAACAGCCATCACGATCTTTAACTCCAAGAGTGAGATTCAGGATCAGTTCGTGCAGATGGCGGAGGAGTACAGCGCAAAAACGGGCGTGGATGTCGAAGTCTATTATTCCAGCGATACCGTCGCGGCACATCTTGCAACGAGATATTCGGCGAATGATCCCTACACACTCTCCATGGTGGATGCGAAGGATGTCTATTCTCTTGGAGCAGAGCATGCGATTGACCTGAGCGATCAGGAGTGGGTGGGCAACACTAATTATGCGATCTCCGTGGACGGAAAGGTGTTAGGCTTCCCGGTATGTATCGAGGCCCGCGGTCTGATGTACAATGCGGATGCGATCGAGAAGATTACCGGCGCAACCTTTAATCCGGACGATTACGCGACACTCGACGCATTCAAGGGTCTTCTGGATCAGCTGGTTGCAGGCGGAATGGAAAAGCCGACCGGCATTATGAAGGAAGACTGGTCCATGGGCGCGCATTTCCTGGCAGAGACCTATGAGGAGCAGCCCGATGTGGAGGCTTTTGTGCAGTCCCTGTACGGCGGTTCCGCGGATCTGGCGAACAATGCAAAGTGGAATGCAAAGATGGATTTCTTTGACACGATGATGCAGTACAACTACGCAGGAGATTCACCGGTTGCGGCAGAGCGCGAGGTTTCCGAGCAGAAACTTGCAGAAGGTGAGATCGCTTTTATGTTCGGCGGCAACTGGGACTGGGCGATGATCAACGCGTACGATTTCTCTGAGAACATGGGTATGATGCCTGTGCCGCAGAACACGGACGACGGCGCAAACACAAAATTAGTCGGCGGCGGTTCCAAGTACTTCATCATTGATTCCTCTGAGAATACCTCCGCGGAGCAGCAGCAGGCGGCGAAGGATTTCCTCAACTGGCTGGTGATGGACGCAGAGGGCAACGCATTCCTGACAGAGAAGTGCAACCTTGTTCCGGCTTACAGCAATATTGACGCGGCAGCGCTTGATCCGTTATCCACTTCCGTTAAAAAATATGCGGACGGCGGCAATCTGATCGGCAACTATGATTACCTTCCGGATGATCACTATTCCGTATGCGGCGCTTCCTTCCAGAAATATCTGGCAGGCCAGGTAGACCGTGCGGGTCTCGCAGGTGAGATTGAGAGCTACTGGTCATCAACGACCCCTGTTGAGCACTAAAGCATTTGTCAGCCGCTGAAAGAAGGGAGACAACTGAATTATGAAAACAAATACCATGTCCTATAAGTGCAGACAGTTTTTCATGTTTGCCGGAGTAACGACAGTAGTATTTGCTGCCGTTGTGATCGCGCCATTTCTTTACGGCCTGTATCTCACATTTACAAGCTGGGACGGTGTTTCAAAAGAGAAGCCGTTTGTCGGACTGGCAAACTATGTGTCGACATTCGGGGACGCCGCGTACTGGCAGGCTCTCGGGCGGACATTTCTTTACTCCGCGATTGCCGTGATCCTTGTAAATGTGGTTGCGTTTATCCTTGCGTTCCTGGTTACCAGCGGCGTTAAGGGGCAGAATTTCTTCCGCGCAGGATTCTTTATTCCGAACTTAATCGGTGGTATCGTGCTCGGTTATATCTGGAAATTCGTGTTTAACCGTGCGTTCGTCGCACTGGGCAATGCCCTCTCGATCGGGTTTTTGTCCACATCCTGGCTGGCGACGACGGGTGGTGCGATGCTCTGTCTGATTATTGTCTCAGTCTGGCAGTATGCAGGGTACATGATGTTAATCTATGTGGCAGGATTTATGAGCGTGTCCGGTGACGTGCTCGAGGCGGCGCAGATCGACGGCTGTACAAATATGCAGACGCTGGTACATATCTCCGTACCGCTGATGGCATCTTCCTTTGTACAGTGTCTGTTCCTGACCGTGACACGCTGTTTTATGGTTTACGACGTGAACCTCTCCCTGACCAAGGGCGAGCCGTTCAACAGTTCGGTTATGGCAGCAATGCATGTGTACAATCAGGCATTTACATACAAGAATTACGGTACAGGCCAGGCGGAGGCGCTGATTCTGTTCATCGTCTGTGCGGTCGTGGGCGTACTTCAGGTATATGTCGGTAAGAAAGCGGAGGTGTCAGCATAATGAATATGAATGAAAAAGCCGCGCGTGCGAAAAAGATCAACCATGCGGTCAAGATCGCAATCCTGGTAATTTTGTTCCTCTGCTTTATCTTTCCGTTTATCCTGGTTGTCATCAACGTGTTTAAGGTAAAGGCAGATATCACGACAAATCCGCTGGCGCTGATCGGTGAGCACGGATTTACGATGCAGAACTTTCCGGAAGCCATGAAAAAAATGGAGTTCTGGCGTTCCTTCGCGAACTCGGCCTGCATCACAATATTTTCAACGATTTTCACAATCCTTCTGGCTTCGATGGCGGCCTTTGTGATTGTGCGCAACAAATGGAAGGCCTGCGGCCTGCTGTTCGGTCTGATGATCGCTTCGATGGTCATTCCGTTCCAGGTCCTGATGATTCCTCTGGTATCCCTCTATGGCGGTATCCTTGGTATTTTAAATCATCGCGCGACACTGATTTTTATGCATGTGGGATTCTCCCTGTCGATGGCGACCTTTATGTTCCACGGGGCAATCCACACGAACGTGCCCGTATCCCTTGAGGAGGCGGCTACAATCGACGGGTGTACCCGGTGGATGACTTACTGGCAGATCGTGTTCCCGCTGTTAAAGCCGACGATCGCTACTGTGGCGATCATTGACGCGATGGCGTTCTGGAACGACTACCTTCTTCCGAGCCTTGTGCTTGCAAAGAAGGAGCTCTACACGATCCCGATTGCAACCCAGGTATTCTATGGGACTTACTCCACGGATATCGGTCTGGTCATGGCGGCTCTGCTGCTGGCTATGCTGCCGATTCTGGTGCTGTATATGTTCTTACAGCGCTATATCGTGGAAGGTGTTACTTCCGGTGCGGTGAAGTAGAAGCTGCAGGCGTGACACGAATCGTATAATTTAAGAGAATAAGGCTGCGCACTGTGTGATGGTGCGCAGCCTTATTTAATATCACCGGAAACGGTATTCTGTGATATACTTATCATATTCAGCCGCAATTGTGAAAAAGACGGCGTATCGCCGGACCGTTGTCCGGAAATGGAAAATGACACAATATCACAGAGTTATGATGGCAGAGGAACAATCAGGTATGGTGCGGGAAGAGCAGTTTGCGCCGGAGGTCCCGGCTGCGGGGAGGTCCGCAGGTCCGGCGGAGCGGGACGTGGAGGATTCCTACCGCTATTTTCGTGCGGAGGAGATATTGGAGGATATGCATCTGACAGAAGCCGATGTGCGGAGGGGCAGAGCAGTCCTTGGGAGCGGTATTATGGACTTTGATCCGGTATCCACCTGCTATGGCCGGCGGACACAGCAGCTGCTGGGACAGATTTCCGCTGTCGTGACGGACGAGGGGGAAAGGCACAGGGTATCTCTCACATTCGGACCGGATAAGGTGCTGGACCGGCAGTGTCAGTGCCCGTCCTGCTATGGAATCTATTATGAATGGTACGCGAAGGATAAGAACTGCGGGCATATTTCGGCGCTGGCACTTCATATGGCGGAATATCTGCGGGCGCATAACCCGGGAGATGCGACCAGCCGGCAGGCGTCTGACGTGATCCGTTCTTTTCAGGCAAGGCGCGCCGCGGGGATCGCCGCGTGGAATGGAGCGCAGCCGGATTCCATGCTGTTAAAGCCGTGGGTTCAGAACCGGGATGGCAGGCTGCAGGTGTCGTTTAAGGTCGGGGTAAAGGGCGGAAGGATGTTTGTGGTCAGAAACCTGACTGCGTTTGCGGGCTGTGTCGCAAACAGGGAAAACGCGCAGTATGGAAGCGGCACGGTGCTTAATCATAATCCTGACAATTTTACGGAAGTGAGCAGGCGGTTTATCGGTTTTATACGACAGACGGTCGCGGAGCAGGCGGAGTTTGCAGGTCATTTGTCTGAAGAGAACCGGATCTGCGGCGGAGGGATCCCTGAGATAAAACAGTCTGTCGCCCTTTTTGGACGCCGGCTCGACGCCTTTTTTGAACTGCTGCAACATGAGAGCGCAGAGTACGAGGATAAGTCCGGCGGCCGGAAGCAGAAAGGGACGTTAAGCTGCGGAACGGGCAACCCGCAGCTGAAGTTTGTGATTGAAAAGTCGCTGGAAGAAAAGACAGGGATTTTTCAGGGCATCCTGGTTTCCTGCGAGGCGCCTGTGCTGGCGGAGGGGCAGAGATATGCCTATTATATTGAAAACCGGAAATTGTTCCGCATGGAGGAGGATTTTGCGGGGTGCGTCCTGCCGCTCCTTAAGGAAGCCGGGCGGGACGGGAAGATCCTGCTGCAGGTGGGCAGGAATCAGATGCAGGTATTTTACCACACCGTTCTCCCGGCGCTGGCGGACTACGCCCGGATTGAGGAAAAAGACGCGGAGGAAATTCATCGTTATCTGCGGCCCGGGGTGCGTTTCGTGTTCTATCTGGACGCGGAAGAGCTTTCCGTCACCTGCCGCGCACATGCCCTGTACGGAAATGTGGAAGTCTCCGTGACTGATATGCACCCGCAGAGCGGGAAGGTGCCGGAGGGATTCCGGGACGATTTCCGTGAGCGTGAGATATTATACACGGTGCAGAAATATTTTTGCGCCTGGGATCCGCAGACAGATGAATTTCACTGTAGCGGGGAGGAGAAGGTGTTTTGGATTCTGCGCGACGGTATCCGGGATCTGATGGCTCTGGGAGAGGTGCGCGGCACGGAGGGTTTCCGCCGTCTGAATATGGCGCCGAAGCCGAAGATCCGGGTCGGCGTGTCGGTGCAGAGCGATATCCTGAATCTGGAGATCCGGCCGGAGGATATCCCGGAGGAAGAGCTGGCGGGGATTCTTGAAAGCTGCCGGAAAAAGAAAAAGTATCATCGTCTGAAAAACGGGGATTTTCTGGATACGGGGGATGAGACGATCGCGGTGCTCCGGGAGCTGACGGGGTTTCTGAAGATGAAGCCGAAAGACTTTGCGGCGGGCAGAATGCAGATTCCGGCTTACCGCGCGCTCTGTCTTGACAAAATGCTGGAGGGAAAAGAGCGTGTATGCGTGGACAGGGATCGGTATTTTAAACAGCTGCTCCGGAATTTCAGGGAGCCGGAGGCTTCGGACGCCAGAGAGCCGGCGTCGATGAAAAAGGTGCTGCGCAGCTATCAGAAAAGAGGTTACCAGTGGCTGCGCACGCTGGAAAAATGCCGGTTCGGCGGAATCCTGGCGGACGATATGGGCCTGGGAAAGACGCTGCAGGTGATTTCGGTGCTGCTCGCTGCGAAGGAGGAGGGGCGGGCGCTGACTTCGCTTGTCGTCTGTCCGGCTTCCCTTATTTTTAACTGGGAGGAGGAGTTCGCGCGCTTTGCGCCGGAGCTTTGCGTCTGCACAGTGGCGGGAACGCAGGAAGAGCGCCGTGCAAAGATTGCGTCCTGCCGCAGCTGTGATGTGCTGATCACATCGTATGATCTGCTCAGACGTGATATCGCATTTTACGGGGAAGCGGAATTTGGTTTTGAGATTATCGACGAGGCGCAGTACATTAAAAATCATACAACGGAGGCCGCGAAAGCCGTGAAGCTGGTGCGCAGCCGGACGCGGTTTGCGCTGACAGGGACGCCGGTGGAGAACCGTCTGAGTGAGCTCTGGAGTATTTTCGACTATCTGATGCCCGGGTTTTTGTACAGTTATGATGTGTTTAAGAGAGAGTATGAGACGCAGATCGTAAGGCATGATAACCGGGAGGCTGCGGAACGCCTGCGCAGGATGGTGTCCCCGTTTATCCTGCGGCGCCTGAAAGAAGACGTCTTAAAAGATCTTCCGGAGAAAACGGAGGAGGTGCGCTATTGTGAGTTTGAGCCGGAGCAGAGGCGCCTCTACGACGCCCAGGTGCTTCGCGTGAAGAAAATGTCTGCTGCGCGGGATCCTGAGGAATTCCGGAAAAGCAGGCTGACCGTGCTGCGGGAGCTTCTGCGGCTGCGCCAGATCTGCTGCGATCCGTCCCTGTGTTTTGAGGGGTATAAAGGCGGTTCGGCAAAGCTTGTATCCTGCCTGGAGCTGGTGGAAACCGCGATCGGGGGCAATCACCGGGTTCTTTTGTTTTCGCAGTTTACATCCATGCTCTCGCGCATCGCAGACGAGCTTTCGGAGCGGGGAATTGAATACTATAAACTCACCGGCAGTACGCCGAAGGAGGAGCGTGTGCGGATGGCCGGGGAGTTTAACAGAAACAGCGTTCCCGTGTTTCTGATCTCGCTGAAAGCCGGCGGCACGGGCCTTAATCTGACCGGGGCGGATATCGTTATTCATTACGATCCCTGGTGGAACGGCGCGGCGCAGAATCAGGCGACCGACCGGGCGCACCGGATCGGCCAGGAGAAGAAAGTCTTTGTGTACAGGCTGATTGCCCGCAGCTCCGTGGAGGAGAAAATCCGGAAGCTGCAGGAGTCAAAGGAGAGCCTTGCGGATCAGATTATCAGCGGGGGGATAAACCGTCCGTCAGCCATGACGGGAGAGGAACTGATGGAACTTCTTGATATGTAAAAATGTTGCATGATTCGTGAACTTTGTTGCAGTTTAAAGCTTTTCCGTTGCAAAGAAAAGGGCGGGCGTTATAATGGTTTTATGGGAATTACCGGAGGTTTTGCGGACCGTGCTCTCGTCTGCACAGTATGGTGCATGTGTTTCAGGGAAAGCGGATCCGTGTGAAAGTCAGATACAGGAGGAAATGACATGATAAAAGAAAAGGTACTTGCAAAATTTAACGAGCTTTTCGGGGAAGAGGGAGAGACCGGCGTCTATTTTGCTCCCGGACGTGTGAATCTGATCGGAGAGCACACGGATTACAATGGCGGACACGTATTTCCGTGTGCCTTAACGATCGGTACATACGGGGCGGCGCGCAGGCGAAGCGACAGAAAGCTCCGGTTTTATTCCATGAATTTCGGGCATCTGGGCGTGACGGAGTCGTCTCTTGACGATTTAAAGCCGGATAAGGAGGCGGGCTGGACGAATTATCCGAAAGGGGTTATCTGGGCGTTCGGAGAGAAGGGAATGAAGGTGGAGCAGGGGATGGACCTGCTGCTTTTCGGAAATATTCCCAACGGATCGGGGCTCTCTTCTTCCGCGTCGGTCGAGGTGCTGACCGGTTTTATTTTAAAAGATCTCTTCGGATTTGAGGTGTCGAACCAGGAGCTGGCGCAGATCGGGCAGTTCTCGGAGAACCGGTTCAATGGCGTCAACTGCGGCATTATGGATCAGTTTGCGATCGCCATGGGAAAGGCGGGGCACGCTATTTTTCTCGATACGGCGACCTTAAAATACGAATATGCGCCCCTGAAACTGGAAAACGCCAAAATTGTCATTTCCTGCAGCAATAAAAAGCGCGGTCTGGGCGACTCCAAATATAATGAGAGGCGCAGCGAGTGTGAGAGTGCCCTGGCACAGATCGGCGAGGTCGTCGGCATCAATGCGCTCGGCGATCTGACGGAGGAGCAGTTTGAGCAGTATGGCAGGGCGATCCGGGATGATGTCTGCCGCAGACGCGCAAAACATGCCGTTTACGAGAATCAGCGGACCGTGAAGGCAGTGGAGGCCTTAAAGAACAATGATGTGAAGCTGTTCGGGGAACTGATGAACGCATCCCATGTTTCCCTGCGCGACGATTATGAGGTGACCGGAATCGAGCTGGATACTCTTGTGGAGGAAGCGTGGAAAGTGGAGGGCGTGATCGGCTCGCGAATGACGGGTGCAGGCTTTGGCGGATGTACGGTCAGTCTGGTGAAGGATGAGGCCGTTGATACGTTTATTGAAAAGGTGGGCGCGGCCTACGAGGAAAAAATTGGCTACGCCGCGGATTTTTATGTTGTGGAGATCGGGGACGGACCCGCGCGCGTGCAGTAGAAGGAGGAGAGACGTATGATTCAGGAGCGGATTGTGGAACTTGCGGAGTATGGGGTTGCGACAGGGCTGACTGAGCCGGAGGACAGATGCTTTACCATCAACCGTCTGCTGGAGCTGTTCTGCCTGGAGGAGCCGGGAGATGCGGCCTGCGGAAAGCTTCCGGCGATGACGCGGGAAGAGGCGGAAGCGGCCCTGGAAGGGATTCTTGCGGAGATGCTCGACTATGCCGCGGAGAAAAAGCTGATACCGGAAAATACGATTACCTGCCGCGATCTGTTCGACACAAAAATTATGGGGCTGCTTGTACCGCGTCCCGGAGAGGTAATCCGCAGATTCCGCGGGCTGTACGAGGGAGAGGAGCAGGGAGGGATTTCGCCGTCACGGCGGGCGACGGATTATTTTTACAGGCTCTGCCGCGACAGCGATTATATCCGCAGGTACCGCATCAGAAAGGACATAAAGTGGACGGCGGACACGGAGTTCGGGAGTCTGGATATCACAATCAATCTGTCCAAGCCGGAAAAAGATCCCAAAGCGATTGCGGCGGCAAAGCTTGCGAAACAGAGCGGATACCCGAAGTGCCTTCTCTGCAGGGAAAATGAGGGATATGCGGGCCGCATCAGTCATCCCGCGCGTCAGAACCACCGGGTAATTCCGGTGACGATCAATCAGAGCGACTGGTTTTTCCAGTATTCGCCCTATGTCTATTATAATGAGCACTGCATTGTGTTTAACGCGGAACACACGCCCATGAAAATCGAGCGGGCGACATTTGCAAAGCTTCTGGATTTTGTCGCACAGTTTCCGCATTATTTTGTCGGCTCCAATGCGGATCTGCCGATTGTCGGGGGATCCATTCTAAGCCACGACCACTTCCAGGGCGGCCGGTATGAATTTGCCATGGCAAAAGCGCCGGTGGAACGCCGCATTGCGTTTTCAGGCTGTGAAGATATCAGTGCGGGGATTGTGAAATGGCCGATGTCGGTGATCCGCATCAGCGGCAGGGACAGGGAACGTCTGATTGCGCTGGCTGACCGCATTCTGACCGCATGGAGGGGTTATACCGACGAGGCGGCGTTTATCTTTGCGGAGACGGACGGGGAACCGCACAACACGATCACCCCGATCGCGCGCATGCGGGGGGAGGAATATGAACTTGACCTTGTGCTGCGCAATAATATTACGACAGAGGAGCATCCGCTCGGCGTTTACCATCCGCATGCGGACCTGCATCACATCAAAAAAGAAAACATCGGGCTTATCGAGGTGATGGGCCTTGCCGTCCTGCCGGCCAGGTTAAAGGATGAGCTGGCGGCGCTGCGGGATGCGCTGCTTGCAGGCGCGGATATCCGCGCGGATGAACAGCTTGAAAAGCATGCCGTCTGGGCGGAGACATTCCTGCCGGAATATGGTCTGTCCCTGAGCCCGGAAGGACTTTCGGGAAGCGTGTCTGCGGAGCGGCTCGACGAAATACTGCGCAAGGAAACCGGACTGGTATTTCTGGATGTTTTAAGGGATTCCGGGGTATATAAGTGCACAGAGGAAGGGCGGGAGGCATTCGAAAGATTTATCGCGTATGTAAACGGGTGAGGAGGCCGGAAAAACATGGCCGTGCACTTGTTTTCGTACAGATTGAGTGCTTTACAATCTGAAGATTAAATGATAAAATAAGAATTAAGTCGATTCATTGTGAAATCAGACGCTTTATTCAAACTATTTTAAGGAGGAAACAATCAATGTCCAGAGCAAAACAATCTATGGACGGGAACACCGCTGCTGCTCATGTAGCGTACGCGTATACCGACGTCGCAGCGATTTACCCAATTACACCATCCAGCCCGATGGCAGATTCTGTTGACCAGTGGGCCGCTGCAGGTCAGGAGAACATTTTCGGGAACCAGGTGAAGGTCGTGGAGATGGAGTCCGAGGCAGGCGCAGCCGGAGCCGTGCATGGTTCCCTTGCAGCAGGTGCCTTAACGACCACATTTACCGCTTCCCAGGGTCTTTTACTGATGATTCCGAACATGTATAAGATCGCAGGCGAGATGCTTCCCTGTGTATTTGATGTGTCTGCCCGTACCGTTGCGACTCAGGCGCTCAACATTTTCGGTGATCACAGTGATGTGTATGCCTGCCGTCAGACTGGTTTTGCTATGTTATGTGAGACCAACACGCAGGAAGTCATGGACTTAAGCCCGGTTGCACATCTTGCGACCATTGAGGGAAAAGTTCCGTTTATCAATTTCTTCGACGGTTTCCGTACCTCCCATGAGATTCAGAAAATTGAAAAGTGGGATTTTGCAGATTTAAAAGAGATGTGCAATATGGATGCGGTAAAGGAATTCCGCGCGCACGCGCTGAATCCGGAGCACCCGGCAATGCGCGGATCCCATGAGAACGGCGATGTGTTCTTCCAGCACCGCGAGGCATGTAACACCGCTTACAACGAGCTCCCGGCGATCGTTGAGAAATATATGGCGAAAGTCAATGAGAAGCTCGGCACGAATTATGACTTATTCAACTACTACGGCGCAGAGGACGCAGAGCGCGTGATCGTGGCTATGGGCTCTGTCAACGATGTGGCGGAGGAAGTGATTGATTACCTGACCGCGAAGGGTGAGAAGGTTGGTCTGATCAAGGTCCGCCTGTACCGTCCGTGGGTTCCGGAGTCGTTCTTAAAAGCACTTCCGAAGACCGCGAAGAAGGTTGCTGTCCTTGACAGGACAAAAGAGCCGGGCGCACTCGGCGATCCGTTATACCTGGATGTTGCGGCGACGCTGCGCGAGGCAGGACTGGATACCATCGTTCTGACCGGCGGACGTTACGGCCTCGGTTCCAAGGATACGCCGCCCTCGAGTATTTTTGCGATTTATAAAGAGCTGGAGAATGACGCTCCGAAGAAGCGCTTTACGATCGGTATCGTGGACGATGTGACCAACTTAAGCTTACCGGAAGTAAAGCCGGCTCCGATTACCTCCGCACAGGGCACGGTAGAGTGCAAGTTCTGGGGTCTCGGCGGCGACGGTACGGTGGGTGCGAACAAGAACTCCACCAAGATTATCGGTGATCACACGGACAAATATATCCAGGCGTACTTCCAGTATGACTCCAAAAAGACCGGCGGTGTCACGATCTCCCATTTAAGATTCGGCGACAAACCGATCAGAAGCCCGTACTATATCAATCAGGCTGACTTTGTGGCATGCCACAACCCGTCCTATGTGACAAAAGGCTTTAAGATGGTACAGGATGTCAAGCCGGGCGGTGTCTTTATGATCAACTGCCAGTGGTCTGACGAGGAGCTGGAGCATCACTTAAACGCAGAGGCGAAGAAGTACATTGCCGACAACAATATCCAGCTTTACACAATCAACGCGATCGACAAGGCGATCGAGATCGGTATGGGCAAGCGCACCAACACGATTCTCCAGTCTGCATTCTTTAAACTGGCGAACGTGATGCCGATCGAAGAGGCGGTCGATTTCATGAAACAGGCTGCGAAGAAATCCTACGGCAAGAAAGGCGATGCGGTTGTAGAGATGAACTACAAGGCAATCGACGCCGGTGTGGACGCAGTACATAAAGTAGAGATTCCGGCTTCCTGGTCGAATCCGCAGCCGGACGCAGCTCCCGCTGAGTTAAAGGGACGTCCGGAGACGGTTAAGATGGTAAAAGAGCTGATGAATCCGATCGCCCTGATGGACGGCGACAGCCTTCCGGTATCGGCATTTATGGGCAATCCGGACGGACAGTTCGAGCACGGCGCGGCAGCTTATGAGAAGCGCGGCACGGCAGTGACGGTTCCGACATGGGATGCAGAAAAATGTATCCAGTGTAACCAGTGTGCATTTGTATGTTCCCACGCGACCATCCGTCCCTTTATGCTGAGTGAGGACGAGGTGAAGGCGGCTCCGGAGCAGATTAAGCTTGCGGACACGAAGCCGAAGGCAGGGGAATACAAATACACCATGAGTGTATCCCCGTTAGACTGTATGGGATGCGGCGAGTGTATCACGGTCTGCCCGACCAAGGCGATCGAGATGGTTCCGCAGGAGTCCCAGGCGGCAGAGCAGCCGGTATTCGATTACCTGGTGGCAAATGTGGGTAAGAAACCGGGCATGCCGGCGGACAATACCGTCAAAGGTTCCCAGTTCAATCAGCCGCTGCTTGAGTTCTCCGGCTCCTGTGCAGGATGTGCAGAGACTTCTTATGCGCGTCTGATCACACAGCTGTTTGGCGAGCATATGTATATCAGCAACGCGACCGGATGTTCCTCAATCTGGGGCGGTCCGGCTGCAACATCACCGTACACGGTACACAAGGATTCCCAGAAGGGACCGGCATGGGCGAACTCCTTATTCGAGGATAACGCAGAGCACGGCCTTGGTATGGAAATCGGTCAGAGAGTGCTCCGCGAGCAGGCAATTGCAAGCGCAGAGAAATGTGCTTCTTCTGACAAGGCTCCGGCTGAGTTAAAAGACGCGTTTGCAAAATTCATGGAGACGAAGAACAATACGAAAGAGAATGCAGGCGCGGTGGACGCACTTGTCGCAGAGCTTGAAAAAGCGGCTGCAGCAGGATGCCCGGACGCACAGGCTGCTCTTGATAAGAAAGACTACCTCACAAAGAAATCCATCTGGATCTTCGGCGGTGACGGATGGGCATACGATATCGGTTTCGGCGGTCTGGATCACGTGCTCGCTTCCGGTGAGAACGTAAACGTCATGGTATTCGATACCGAGATGTATTCCAACACCGGCGGTCAGGCTTCCAAGGCTTCCAATATCGGTGAGGTCTGCCAGTTTGCAGCGGCAGGTAAGGATATCGGCAAGAAGAGCCTTGCGGAGATCGCAATGAGCTACGGCTATGTGTATGTGGCGCAGATCGCGCTCGGCGCAAATATGGCTCACGCTGTAAAGATTCTGGCAGAGGCGGAAGCATACAACGGCCCGTCCTTAATCATCGGCTACGCTCCGTGTGAGCTGCACGGCGTAAAAGGCGGTATGAACCACTGCCAGGATGAGATGAAGAAAGCAGTTGCTTCCGGATACTGGAATCTGTTCTCCTTCAATCCGGCTCTTAAGGCAGAGGGAAAGAATCCGTTCACACTGACTTCCAAGCCGGGCGACGGAACCTATCAGGATTTCCTGAACAACGAGACACGTTACAGCCGTCTCACCAGAGCATTCCCGGATCGCGCGGAGAAGCTCTTCAAAGAGTCTGAGGATGCGGCAAAAGACCGTTACGAGCATCTGCTCCGGCTGGTTGAGCTGTACAAATAAGACTGTGATTATTCTGTAGAAAAATAAAGCCGGCACGAAAGTGCCGGCAGGAAAAGGGAGGAATCCCCCGATGATCTGATCAGAGGGGGGCCTCCCTTTTTTTGTCAGGATCTGTTTTGCAAAGGCCTTTTTTTCTGTGCTCACGTTATGTTCAGGAATGTCGCCCGGTTTTCGCCGCCAGTATCGCAATCGCAAGCAGCGCCGTCACAATCTGGCTTGCAAGAATTCCCCAGAGATAACTTTTAATTCCATATACGGGCAGGGCTGCCATGACGAACAGAATCCGTATTCCGCAGGCGAGCAGGTTTAAACAGAAGGTCAGACCCGGAAATCCGAGTCCGTGCAGGATACTGCTTAAGGTCGCGCTGAGATAAAGAAACGGGCAGATCCAGCCGAGCGTTGTGATAAAAGTGCCGGCGAGCGCATTTCCAAAGAGGACATTTCCCAGAAAGCCACCGGTGATCAGAAATCCGGCTGTGCACAGCAGTCCCCAGGCCAGGCAGGAAGTGATCGTTTTCTGAATAGTGCGTCTGATCAGCGCTTCATTTCCGGCGGCCTGGGCTTCCGAGATGGTCGGGAGCAGCAGGACCGAGACGGAGTTGGTGATCACGGAGGGAAACATGATGACCGACATAGACATGCCGGTGAGAATTCCGTAGACGCTTAAGGCTTCGGAACCGGTATATCCGAACAGTCTTAAACGGTTTGGAATCATTATATTTTCAAAGCCTGAGAAGAGGTTGAGCACGACGCGGTTTGCGGTCAGCGGGAGGGCCATATATGCCAGGTTTTTTGTGCAGGTCAGCAGTCCCGGGGCAGATGTTTTATCGCCGGGGAGGAATCTGGCAGCGCTCACGGACACGAGAGTGCTTGCGGCTTCCCCGATGAGGATGCCCCACATTGTGATGGTCCAGGACACCGGACGCTGTTCGCTGATACTGATCTGGCAGAACAGCCAGACGCTGCCCACGCGGGCGAGCTGTTCGGTGAGCTGGCACAGGGAGGGGATCCCTGTTTTTTTCAGGCCATAGTAATAGCCGTTGATACAGGAGTGGATACAGGCAGGAACAAAGGAGAGGGCCAGCACTTCAAGAAGCGGTTCGCAGCGCGCGTCCCCGAGCCACAGGACGGCGATCTGCGCGGCATTTCTCCTGATCAGCAGGCAGGTTGCGGCGGACAGGAACAGGGAGATCCCGAGTCCCGTAAAAAGGTAGCGTTTTGCCCCGGCGGGATTTTTTCTGCCGATTTCCATGGAGACAAATTTGGAAATGGACGTCTGAATTCCGGCTGCGGTGACTGCGAATCCGAGCGCCATGACCGGAGAGAGAAGCTGGTAGATCCCTAAGCCTTCTGCACCAATCATGCGGGATAAGAATATTCTATAGAAGAAACCTATCAGGCGCGTGAGCACACCGGCGACGGTTAAGAGCAGCGTGCCGGTGACAAACGAATTTTTTACAGAGGGGCTGGTATCGCAACGGATGGAATTTTGGGAAAGAATTTTTGGCAAAACGGCCTCCTGGCAATTACATTATATTTTATATATGCGGGAAGTGAGGAGAAAATGAGTAGTGAGAGAGAAAATGGCAAACGGGAAATATATCTGGATAATGCTGCGACCACACGGATGCCGGATGTGGTGAAGGAGGCGATGGAGCCGTATCTGGGGGAAAATTTTGGAAATGCATCCACGATGTACCGGTACGGGGAGGAGGCGAGGGAGGCGCTTGAGCGTACCCGGAAAATCATTGCGGATACGCTGGAGGCAAAGCCGTCTGAAATTTATTTTACTTCCGGCGGTTCCGAGTCGGACAACTGGGCGGTCAAGGGGATTGCGGGCGAGCAGAAAAAGGAGGGACGCCATATTATCACGAGCAGGATTGAACATCATGCGATTTTAAATTCCTGCGAATATCTGGAGCGGCTCGGCTATCATGTGACGTATCTGGATGTGGATGAAAATGGCCTTGTGTCCCCTGAATCTGTGATGCAGGCGATCCGCCCGGATACGACTCTGATTACGGTAATGTTTGGGAATAACGAGGTGGGAACGGTTGAGCCCATCGCGCAGATTGGAAGGATTGCGCGGGAACAGAAGATTTTATTTCACACGGACGCGGTGCAGGCATACGCGCAGCTGCCCATTTCCGTGCGGTATCTTCCGGTTGATGCCTTAAGTGCGAGCGCGCATAAGTTCCACGGCCCCAAAGGTGTTGGTTTTCTCTATATCCGGGAAGGCGTAAAAATCCCATCGTTTATACACGGCGGAGGACAGGAGCGGGGTAAACGTGCAGGGACGGAAAACGTGGCTGGAATCGTGGGAATGGGAAGGGCGGCTGAGCTGGCATTTTCCAATCTGCGCCGCAGTGTGCAGAAAGAGACCATGCTGCGTAATTACATGATTGAAAAAATATTCCATGAGATTCCGGACGTGCGCTTAAACGGCCACCGGAGCAGACGTCTCCCGGGTAATATCAGCGTAAGTTTTAAGGGGCTGGACGGCGCGTCGCTGCTGATTCTTCTGGACGAGGATGGAATCTGTGCCTCCGGCGGCTCTGCGTGCAATACGGGGGAGGAACGGATTTCATATGTGATAGAGGCACTCGGCGTGCCGGATGAGTACGCAGCGGGGACGGTACGGCTGACGCTGTGCAGGGATACGACGCGGCAGGATGTTGATATGGCTGTGGCATCCCTGAAGCGGAATGTGGCGCGGCTGCGGGAATAGCGGGCATAAAAATACCGGAGGACGGGCATAATCAGTCTGAAAGAAGAAACAGGAGGCGCCCTCCGGGGCGCGGTAAACGGTAAGGAGGAGCCTGTGGAGAGAGTGAATATCCAGAAAGCGGCGATGATCGGCTGCGGGTTTGTCGGTTCATCTGCGGCATTTGCGCTGATGCAGAGCGGTATTTTTTCGGAGATGGTGATGATTGATGTGGATCGCGACAGAGCGGAGGGGGAGGCGATGGACATCAGCCACGGCCTGCCATTTGCGCGGCCGGTCAGAATTTACGCGGGAAGTTATGATGATATCGTGGACGCCGGGGTCATTATTGTGACAGCCGGAGCGAATCAGAAGCCGGATGAGACGAGGCTTGATCTGATTCACAAAAATGTGAAAGTATTTCAGAGTATTATTCCTGAAATTGCGGCGCGGGGCTGCGAGGGCATTCTTCTGATTGTCTCAAATCCTGTGGATATCCTGACATATACCGCCATAAAACTGTCCGGTTTTCCGGAGCACCGCGTGATCGGCTCGGGAACCGTTCTTGACACCGCGCGTCTGAAGTATCTGATCGGGGAGCACTTAGGGGTGGATAACCGCAGCGTTCACGCGTTTATCATCGGCGAACACGGCGACAGCGAGCTTGCGGCGTGGTCCAGTGTCAATGTTTCCGGCGTAAGGCTGAGCGAGTTCTGTGAGATGCGCGGCCATTTTGCGCATGAGGAATCGGAGGACCGGATTTATGAGGAGGTAAAGAACAGCGCTTACGAGATTATTGACAAAAAACAGGCGACATATTACGGGATTGCGATGGCGGTAAAGCGCATCTGCGAGTGTATTATTCGCAACGAGCAGTCGATTCTGCCGGTATCCTCGATGATGCACGGACTCTATGGCATGGAGGACGTGGTTTTAAGTATGCCCGCAATCGTGGGAAAAGACGGGGTGGAGGATGTTATCCCCATCTCACTGGACGAGGAGGAGAGGGGACTTCTGGAAAAATCCGCAAAAATGTTAAAAGAGATCAACCGGATGATCCATGAGGAGCATGGAATATAGGAATCCCTGATTTTGTCCGTCTGCGCGCTCTGGCCGGCACGGGTGATTCCCTGCCGGCCGGCGGCAGGCAGCTGCCGCGGCGGGGCAGTTTTATGGATGTCACGCAAATTCTGTGGAAAATTCCGCGCTCCTGTGCTAAACTGGACTTCACAGATATGAAGTTACAGGATTTTTGGAGAAAGAGACGAGGAAACATTGATGGATATCCGCATTTTTATTATGACGCACAGGCCTTTTGAAGTTCCGGGCGATCCTCTCTATGCGCCCCTGCATGTCGGCCGCGCGGGCGCAGCGGATCTGGGCTATCCGGGCGACGATACGGGAGAGAATATTTCCGGTCTGAACTGTTACTACAGTGAACTCACAGGTTTTTACTGGCTCTGGAAGAACTGCCACGATCCGGAATACATAGGGACCTGCCATTACCGCCGCTATTTACTCAACGGGCAGGATCAGGTTTTCACAAAAGCAGAGATTGAGTCTCTTTTGCACGATTACGATCTGATTACGACAAAGCGGGTAAAACTGAACAATTCTTATTATTATGGATTTTCAGCCAATCACAATCAGAAAGCGCTCGACATGACGGGGACGGTGATCAGGGAGTGTTACCCCGCGTATTACGGGACGTTTCTTGATCTGGTAAACGGAACGGAGACGTATTTTGGAAATATGCTTATCACCTCGAAAGTCCTCTTTGACGAGTACTGCGCGTGGCTGTTTGGGATTTTTTTCCGGGTGGCGGAGCGGATTGACCCTGAGACGGGGGAGGATGATTATCACAAACGTGTTTTTGGGTTTATCTCGGAATTTCTCCTGCTGGTGTGGGTGAGGGTCCGCGGGCTTAAGGTGTGCGAGTGCAGGGTTGGAATGCTCGGCGAGAAGGCGGAGACGAGGGAATTAAAACAAAAGCTGGCCGGATATTTTCTGCGCGGGGATATCCGGGGGGCGAAGGAATACTTTCTAAAGCGAAGAAAGGAACGCCCGGACGTGCTGATGGAGGCTTCCGACGTGACGGGTGAGCTGCGCATAGCAATGCAGATTATCGCGACGGCGGGACTGGAGCAGGAGCGCTGCGGGCAGAATATTCTGGACAGGGAGCGGCGGTTTCCGGAGCTGGTAAAGCTGTTTGAAGGGATCAACGGCACGGTGTACCGGTACCGGAACGGGATGGAGACGGGCGAAGATGTGCGGTTTCTGCGGGAAAACGGGGTGTCTGAGACCGCGGTGCGGGTCGCCGTTGGGATGGGAAGGGACAGCCACGCTGAGAAAGAGCGGATACTTGAGAGAATTCTGAGGGAGCTTTCTTAAGCGCACCCGGGAGTTTTACAGCTTTACAAAGAAAAATGATAATGATAGAATACCCTTATATATGAGAGGAGGCGTATATGGCCAATCTGTTTCGGACGTTATTTCCGCAGGTTCATCCGGAAAAGCCCGGAGTGACGCGGAGGCCGGGGCAGGGAGCCGGGGCATCGCGCACAGAGAAAGCGGGCCGTATGCCAGAGATTGCACAGGAGCCGGAAAGGACACAGACGATAGTGGAAAAAGATGATTTCTTGTTAAGTCAGATCGACGAGTTCAGGGAGAAGGCGAAGCAGCTGCAGCAGCTGCTTGCGGCCAAGGAGAGCAAAGTCTCCGAGCTGCAGTCGATTGTGAGCGAAAGAGAAGATAAAGCGCAGGAGCTGGCGCAGATTTTAACGGAGCGCCAGGAGGAAGCGGACAGAATTACGACGGATTTCAATCAGAAGGTGGACAACCTCGTCGCAAAGGTGACGGACAAGCTTACCGAGATGGAGATCAGCATCTCCAACCAGATATACGGGATTGAGCAGGCGGGGGAGACGCAGCTTGAGGCGAACCGCAGGCTGAACGCGGAGCAGATTGAGGCGAGCAGGAATCTGAGCGGGGAGCAGATTGCGGCGATCCGGGAGCTGAGCGAGGAGCAGATTCTGCGGAATAAGCAGTTTCTGGAGGAACAGGCCATCGCGAACAAGCGGCTGAGCGAGGGACAGCTTGCGGAGGTCCGGACGCTTCTGGAGGACGCGACGGCACAGCTCGATTCCATTAAAACGGATCTCTCCGAGAAGGTGCACTCCGAGAATGTCAAATGTTACCGCAATATTCAGGATCTGTTTAACGAATTTGACACGAAGATTGAAAAAATGGATGAGATGGAGAGAGGGGTCGGCTCTATCCGGGGGTATACAAAATTTCTCACCGCATTTTCGGCCCTCAATGTGATACTGCTGATTGTGGTGCTGCTGTTTTCGGCGGGAGTATTCCGCTAAAATGCCCCGACGCCGGGGACTGGAGGAAGAGTGATGGGTAAGAAGACAAAGAAAATATGGGTGGTGGGACATAAGAATCCGGATACAGATTCCATCTGTGCGGCGATATCCTATACATACCTTAAAAATCAGACCGGGGACGGACATTATGTCGCAAAACGGGCGGGCGCCATCAATGAGGAGACGCGCTATGTGCTGGAGCGGTTCGGGGCTGCCGAGCCGGAACTGGTTCAGTATGCGGGCACACAGATCAAGGATATCAGCATCCGGCGAACGGCGGGCGTCGGCAGCCGGATCTCTTTAAAGCGCGCGTGGGAGCTGATGAAAAAGCTCGATGTCGTGACGCTTCCGGTTGTGAGCAGATCCGGGAAGGTGGACGGCGTGATTGTCACCAAGGATATCGCGACCTCCTATATGGATGTGCTGGACAATTCCGCGCTCTCGGGTGCCAGAACCCAGTACAAGGCAATCGCGGAGACTCTGGACGGGGAAGTGCATGTGGGGAATGAACACGCATATTTTGCGCGCGGCAAGGTTGTGGTGGCCACTTCCAACCAGGAATATATGGCGGAGAGCGTTCAGGAGGATGATCTTGTCATTCTGGGAGACCGCGAGGACGTACAGATTCAGGCGATCCGTCTGGGAGCCAGCTGCATTGTGATCGGCGGAGGCCTGGAGGTGGACGAGGAGGTCCGCAGCCTTGCCCAGAGGCGGGACTGTGTGATTATCATAACGCCCTACGATACATTTTCCGTGGCGCGTCTGATCAATCAGAGCATGCCGATCAGACAGTATATGACGAAAAAAGGTCTGATCACGTTCCAGATCGACGATTATGTGGACGATGTGAGGGAGGTCATGTCGAGGGTTCGTCACAGGGATTTTCCGGTTCTCGACGAGAAGGGGAGCTATATGGGCATGATTTCCCGGCGGAATCTGATGAGCACGCAGAAAAAGCAGATTATTCTGGTGGACCACAATGAGAAGTCGCAGGCGGTGGACGGCATCGGGGAGGCGGAGATTCTGGAGATTATTGATCACCACCGGCTTGGGAGCCTGGAGACCATGTCGCCGGTGTATTTCCGGAATCAGCCTCTCGGCTGCACGTCAACAATTATATACCAGATGTATCAGGAAAAAGGGGTGGATATTCCGCAGCAGATCGCGGGACTTCTGCTCTCAGCCATCATCTCGGACACGCTGATGTTCCGGTCGCCGACCTGCACGCCGCTCGATAAGGAGGTGGCGAAACAGCTCGCAGAGATCGCGGAGGTGGAGATTGAAGAGCACGCCAGGAATATGTTCCGCGCGGGGAGCAATTTCAGCAATAAGACGACGGAGGAGATCTTTTACCAGGATTTCAAGGTATTTCACACGGACGATTACGAGTTCGGAGTCGCGCAGATCAGCGCGATGAGCCGTGAGGAGCTGGACCGGCTGGGAGAGCAGCTCGGGCCGTTTCTGAGTCAGGTGCTCGGTGAGAAAAAGCTGGATATGGTGTATGTTATGCTGACGGATATTCTCGGGGAATCCTCGAGAGTGATCTATACCGGCAATGACGCGGGCAAAATTCTGACCGAGGCATTTCACAGGCGGGAGGAGGACGGAGGAATCCTGCTGGAAGGGATTGTGTCGCGCAAAAAACAGCTGATTCCGACCCTGATGAACGCGATGGCGGAGCGGCTGTGAGGGTTTAACAGAGGCTTTGGCGGAATTCCCGCGGGGATTCCCCGAAGCTTTTTTTGTATGCGCGGGAAAAGGTGGAATAGTTCCGGAATCCGCAGGCGTAGCAGACCTCCGTGATCGGCATTCCCTCTGAGATCAGCTTTTTGGCGAGCAGCAGCCGTTTGGTCGTGAGATAGCGCCCGATGGTGTAGCCGGTCTGCTCCTTAAAAGTGTGCATCAGATAATAGCGGCTTAAGAAAAAACGGGAGGAGAGTTCCCCGATGGAAAATTCCTCGGTCAGATGCTCGTTCAGATAGCCGAGTACGGCGACGATCTTCTGGTCGGAGGGGGAACTGCCGGTAAATTCTATCCGGCTGTGCAGGGCCGCGCGGTTGAGCTGGATCATAAATTCCAGAAAGAGAAGCTCACGGTGCAGCCCGCTGGCATAATCGTCGTCTGCGAGGGCGTTTTCGAGCGCGCGTACAGCGCCCTCCATGCGTGCGGCGCAGGATGCCTCGAAACGCAGGACATGCGACGACTCCTCGCCCGCTCTGCGCAGACACAGGCCCAGATCGTTTTCCGGCTCCCGGTATCCGGCCAGAAAGCCGGGGGAGACGTAGAGGATCATCCTGTCATACACGCAGCCGGAGTGGATCACCGGACGGTGGACTTCGCCGGCATGAATCAGGACAATATCCCTGGGCAGAAGCGCATAGGAACGCCCCTCGACACAGTAGGTGACGTCGCCGCCTAGGAGAATCAGGATCTTATGGAAATCGTGATAATGGTAAGAAAATTCCCGCTGTTCCCTGTCTTTTATGTGGAAAAAACGGAAACCGGATGTTAAGTACCCTGCTTTTTCATACTCCTGCATACATACACCTCCTCCCGGGCGCGAAGCCGCGTCCCGGCCGGCAGACAGACCGGCTGCGCGCAGCCGGTTTCCTGTGGACATTCTGCCCTGTAAGTACGACCGGCTTACTGATTTGCCAGCGCGGTCAGTTCCCTTAACATTTCCGGGAGCTCTGTGTCCATCGCCTCATCGCTGAACTGGCAGGTTCCGACTTTTTTGTGCCCCCCGCCGTTGTATTTTAACATCAGGCTTCCCACATCGAGCGTGCACGAGCGGTTCAAAATGCTGTATCCGACGGCAGCGCTGCAGCCTTTGCCGCCGCGGCCGCTCACGATCCAGGCGGAGATGTTCTGTTCCGGGTACATGCTGTAGATCAGGAAACGGTTGCCAGAGTAGATGGGATCCACACCTCTTAAGTCGGAGAGAATCAGATTCCCGTCCGTCGTGGTGTGTGCTTTTACCATCTCCATAAACTTTGCTGTCTGGTCGAAATAGACGTCCACACGTTCTTTTATGTCCGGAAGCTCAAGGATCTGCTCCGCACTCATTGTACGGCAGTTCTCCAGCAGATTTTCCATGAGCTGGTAATTGGAAATGGTAAAATTGCGCCATCTGCCGAGGCCGGTTCTGGGATCCATCAGAAAACCGATCAGAATCCATCCTGCCGGGTGCTGGATTTCATCGATGGTGAGATTGCCGGAGTCCACCTTGTCCACGGCTTCCATCATCTCATCAAAATCCGGGAAGCGTTCCTTCCCGCCATAATAATCGTAGATAATGCGGGCGCAGGACGGAGTAATGCGGCTTTCCCCTTTGTAGCGGCCTTCCAGCTGAAGTCTTTCATGTTCGCTGGAATGGTGGTCAAACCACAGCCCGCAGCCATCCACAAAAGGAACATTTGCCAGGCAGTCGTTTTCCGTAACTTCCACCAGCCCGTCCTGCAGATCTTTCGGGTGTGCAAACTTCCAGCTGTCGATGATCCCCGCTTCTTTTAAGAGAACGCCGCAGGCGAGCCCGTCAAAATCGGAACGTGTCACTAATCTCATAATAAAGTCTCCTTTGCATAGTTTTGATGGTAGTCAGACTATCCCCATTATAGAAGAAAAACGGGATTTTTTCAACCGGAAACATAAAACGGGGCGGTTGCGGGATATTTCAGTATTTTTGCACTTTTTTCAGAAAATACTTGAAATCGGAATTCTGTTGTGGTATAAAAGGTACAACATGAATCCGTGAAAGCGATGAAAGAGACTCTTCTCCCGGGCATCGACAGGAATACGGCGTCACCGACTGAGAGCGCTGTTGGAAAGAAGGGAGAAAGGGAACACTCCGGAGCAGACTGGCTGAACAAAAAGCGGCTGCAGACGCACAGTAGGTCAGTACGTGGGTGCGCGTTAAGCACATGTAAGTGGGAGGAGAACCGTTTTGCGCGGTTTCTTTTTCAATGCGGGTGGTACCGCGGGAAGATAACAGGAAATATTCGATATCCCGCCCCGGAAAAGCAGGACTGCTTTTCCGGGGCTTTTTTGTATCATGGTGTTTTGTCTGGAGGGGATGAAATAAAATGAAATTTATTACAGGAATCAGGGAAAAAGAAACTGTGGAGATCAGCGGTCTTCCGGCGGAAGACTGTGAGGGGAAACGGGTGAGGGTAAACGGGGCCGTCCACACGATCCGCGATATGGGGGATGTGGCGTTTGTCATTCTGCGGAAGCGGGAAGGGCTGCTGCAGTGCGTTTTCGAGGAGGGTTTGACAAAATGCAGTTTCAGCGATCTGAAGGAGGCGCAGACAATTGAGGCGGAGGGGATCATCCGGGTGGAAAAGCGGGCGCCGGGCGGCGTGGAGCTTTTGCTGGAAACGGTAAAAATATTGTCAGAACCGGCGGAGCGGCTTCCGTTTGCGGTCGCGAAATGGAAGCTGCCGACCACGCTGGAGACCAGCCTGGATTACCGCGCCGTCTCGCTGCGCAATATCAGGGAGCGGGCAAAGTTCCGCATTCAGGAAGGCGTGGTCAGAGGATTCCGCGATTTTTTGTACAGTCAGGGATTCACCGAGATTCACACGCCGAAAATCGGGGCGAAAAGCGCGGAGGGAGGGGCGAACCTTTTTCGGCTGGAATACTTTCACCGCCCGGCGGTGCTCCAGCAGAGCCCGCAGTTTTACAAGCAGATGATGGTGGGCGTATTCGACAGGGTCTTTGAGACGGCGCCGGTGTTCCGGGCGGAGAAGCACAGCACCAGGCGGCACCTGAATGAATACACAAGTCTGGATTTTGAGATGGGCTATATCGACGGTTTCGAGGATATTATGGGGATGGAGACCGGATATCTGCAGTATATGACAGGGCTTCTTCAGCGGGATTACGCGAAAGAGCTGAAAATACTGGGCGTCACGCTACCGGATGTGGAAAAGATTCCTGCCGTCCGCTTTGATGTGGCAAAGCAGCTGGTTTCGGAGAAATACGGGCGTCAGATACGCAGTCCCTATGACCTTGAGCCGGAGGAGGAGGCGCTGGCCGGCCGGTATTTTCAGGAGGAATACGGGGCGGACTTCGTGTTTATCACACATTATCCGTCGAAAAAGCGCCCGTTCTACGCGATGGAAGATCCGGAAGATCCGGCTTATACTTTAAGTTTTGATCTTCTTTTCAGGGGGATGGAGATTACTACCGGGGGACAGCGCATCCACGACTATCACCGGCTTCTGGAAAAGATGCAAAAGCGCGGCGTGCAGACGGAGGGAATGGAAGCGTATCTGGCGGCATTCCGGTACGGGATGCCGCCGCACGGAGGGCTCGGCATCGGCCTTGAGCGGCTGACCATGAAGCTGACGGGCGGGGACAATGTGCGTGAGACGACATTATTTCCGAGAGATTTAAGCCGTCTGGAACCGTAGGAACCGCAGAAGGACGCGGAGTGCCGCGGAAGCCGCCGGGGGATGGTTTGCGGGAGATATCTGCTTTCCGGAACCGGGCGGGCTGCCGGAGGTTCCGGAACTGCCGGAAGAGATCGAAAACCGGAATTTTTAGTCAGGAGTCTGTGTCTGCACTGCGCTCACAGACTCAGACGGCAATACCGCCATGTATTCTGAAAGCAGTGCAGAAATGAGGGAAAAATGGATCTGAGACAACAGCTGGAGTGTTACCGGCCGTACAATGAACAGGAAGCAGGAGACAGGCAGCTGATGCTGTCGCTGCTCGACGGTGAAAATGACATATTTACGAGGGAGAATCTGACCGCTCACTTTTCGGCGTCTTCCTGGATTGTGAATCACAGCAGGGATAAGGTTCTGATGATTTACCACAATCTATATGATTCCTGGTCGTGGACCGGGGGCCATGCGGACGGGGAGCGTGATCTGCTCTCCGTGGCCATGCGGGAGGCGGAGGAGGAAACAGGTGTGAAGCGGCTTCGCCCCCTCATGGAAGATATTTTTTCCGTGGAGATCATCACCGTGGACGGGCATGAGAAAAGAGGGGCCTATGTCCCGTCCCATGTGCATCTGAATGTGACGTATCTTCTGGAGGCGGACGAGAGGGAGGAGCTTCGCATAAAGCCAGATGAAAACAGCGGTGTAAAGTGGGTGCCTTTTGAAGACGTGGCCGGGGCGGTCACGGAGCCATGGATGACGGAGAGGGTGTATAACAAGCTGAGTGCAAAGCTGGCAGAATTCCTGCAGGGCCCCGCAAAAGGGGAGGGCGGGGCATATGACAGTGCCGGGGCTTTGGGGCGGATGCCGGAGAAGGAGAACCGCTTCGTCCGCGGGGCAGCGGGAGCGGCCGGTTCCACCGGAAATGTAATATCGGACGGGATGGCTGAGTACGCCGCCCTTCTGGCGAATCTGGAATTAAGCGATGAGGAAAAGGAGCAGGCGCGGAAGGATATGGGAGAGATGCTGGATTATATTGATAAATTAAATGAACTTGACACAGAGGGCGTTGAGCCTGCCTGTCATATATTTCCGGTGAATAATCAGTTCCGCGAGGATGTCGTGACAAACGGGGACGGCAGCGCCGACGCGCTTTTCAATGCGCCTGAGAAAAAAGACGGCGGATTTAAGGTCCCAAGGACGATCGGATAGAAACGGAGGTGTGTTATGGAGATTATGAAGCTGACTGCCCTGGAGCTCGGCAGGAAAATCAGGGCGGGGGAGATTGCAGTGGCGGAGGCGGTCGCCGCCGCCCTCTCCGCAATAGAAAAAAAAGACGCGGTAATAAACGGCTTTGTGACGGTGGACCGGGAGGGCGCAATGAGGCGCGCAGAGGAGGTACAGCGCCGGATCAGCAGAGGAGAGCTTACGGGCCCGCTTGCGGGAGTTCCGGCTGCGGTCAAGGATAATATCTGCACAAAGGGGCTGCGCACCACCTGTTCCTCAAAAATGCTGTATAATTTTATTCCGTCCTACACGGCGCAGGCGGTTCTGAATCTGGAGAGAGCCGGCGTCGTGGTGATCGGAAAGACAAATATGGATGAATTTGCGATGGGAAGCACGACGGAGACATCGGCTTTCGGCCCGACCAGAAACCCATGGAATACCGCGCATGTGCCGGGGGGATCATCGGGCGGTTCCTGCGCCGCCGTGGCAGCGCGGGAATGCAGTTTTGCGCTGGGGTCCGACACGGGCGGTTCCATCCGCCAGCCCAGCGCGTTCTGCGGCGTGACCGGCATGAAGCCGACCTACGGCACCGTCTCGCGCTACGGGCTGATCGCCTATGCGTCGTCGCTGGATCAGATCGGGCCCGTTGCAAAGGACGTGCCGGACTGTGCTGCGATCCTGGAGATACTCGCCTCTGAGGACCCGAAGGATTCCACTTCACTCCGGAGGGAAGACTGCCGGTTTACGGAGGCGCTGACTGGGGATGTCAGGGGAATGCGCATCGGCATTCCGGCGGATTATTTCGGGGAAGGGCTGGAGGAGGATGTGCGGGACGCGGTGATTTCCGCTGCAAAAGAGCTGGAGAGATGCGGGGCGGTTGTGGAGGAATTTGAGCTGGGCCTGACCGGATATGCGATTCCGGCTTACTATGTGATCGCCTGTGCGGAGGCAGGATCCAATCTGGCGCGCTATGACGGCGTCAAATATGGTTACCGCACGGATCATTATGAGGATCTCGCCGCCATGTACAGAAAAACGCGCTCGGAAGGATTCGGGCCGGAGGCGAAACGCCGCATTCTGCTGGGATCCTTTGTGCTGAGCAGTGGATATTATGACGCTTATTATCTGAGGGCACTCCGCACGAAGGCGCTGATAAAACAGTCCTTTGACAGGGCTTTTGAGAAGTATGATATGATTCTGGGGCCGACGGCTCCGACGACCGCGCCGGAACTCGGCCGGTCCTTAAGCGATCCGCTGAAAATGTATCTGGGGGATATCTATACGGTCTCCGTGAACCTTGCCGGTCTCCCGGGCATTTCCCTGCCCTGCGGGAGAGATAAAAGCGGACTTCCGGTCGGCCTGCAGCTGATCGGGGACTGCTTTCAGGAAAAAAAGATCATACGGGCGGCATATGCGCTGGAGCAGACCGGAAAATGCGGGTACACGGAGTGTCCGGACGCTGCAGCGGCATGCGGGAAAGAGGGAAAAGATGAGTAAAGTATACGAGACAGTGATCGGACTTGAGGTCCACGTCGAGCTGGCGACGAAAACAAAAATATTCTGCGGATGTTCCACCGCGTTTGGCGGGGCGGTGAACAGCCATACCTGTCCGGTCTGTACGGGGATGCCGGGGGCGCTCCCTGTGCTCAACAGGCAGGTGGTCGAGTATGCGGTCGCGGTGGGACTTGCCACGAACTGTAAGATTACACAGCGCTGCAGATTTGACCGCAAGAACTATTTTTATCCGGATAATCCGCAGAATTACCAGATCTCCCAGCTCTACCTGCCGGTCTGCCGCGATGGCGGTGTGGAGATAGAGACGGAGGCGGGGAAGAAAATGATCGGAATCCATGAAATCCACATGGAGGAGGACGCCGGAAAACTGGTGCATGACGAGTGGGAGGATGTGTCTGTCGTCGATTACAACCGCTCCGGCGTGCCGCTGATTGAGATCGTGTCGGAGCCGGATATGCGCTCCGCGGAGGAAGTGATCGCCTATCTGGAAAAACTGCGTCTGATTATCCAGTATCTGGGAGCCTCCGACTGTAAACTCAATGAGGGTTCGATGCGCGCCGATGTCAATCTCTCCGTCCGCGAGAAGGGAGCGGAGCAGTTCGGAACCAGAACCGAGATGAAGAACCTCAACTCTTTTAAGGCGATCGCCAGGGCAGTTGCAGCCGAGCGCGCACGCCAGATCGAACTGCTTGAAGCGGGAAAAAAGGTGGTTCAGGAGACGCGTCGCTGGGACGATAACAAGGAGTATTCCTATGCGATGCGCTCGAAGGAGGACGCGCAGGATTACCGCTATTTTCCGGAGCCGGATCTGGTGCCGGTGGTTATTGACGACGGGTGGATCGCGCGCATCAGGGCGCGTCAGCCGGAGATGCAGCCGGAAAAATTCCTGCGCTATCAGCAGGAATTCGGGCTGCCGGAGTACGACGCAGCGATTCTGACAGGCGATAAGAGCTTTGCCGATCTCTTTGAGGCCGCGACGGCGCTCTGCGGCAAACCCAAGAAAGTCTCCAACTGGATTATGGTGGAGACGATCCGTCTTTTAAAAGAAAACGGGATGGCGCCGGACGAAATCCGGTTTTCCCCGGCCAGCCTGGCAAAACTGGTTGATCTCGCAGATTCCGGCGCGATCACCAACACGGTCGCGAAGGAAGTGTTTGAGCAGATTTTCCGGAATGACTGCGATCCGGGACAGTATGTGGAGGAAAGGGGCCTTGGGACCGTCAGCGATGAGGCCGCTCTGCGCGGAGCTGTGGAACAGGTGATAAAAGACAATCCGCAGTCTGTGGCGGACTACCGCGGGGGAAAAGAGAAAGCGATCGGTTTCCTCGTCGGCCAGACGATGCGCGCGACGGGCGGGAAGGCGAATCCGGGGCTGGTGAAACAGATACTGAAAGAACTATTATAATATAGAAGAAACAGAGTCATTTTTCACAGATCAAAAATATTTTTGAATAGCCCTTGTCATCCCCCCTGGTTTTCGTTAAAATAGATGCACGGGCATTGAGGACTCCTTCATTTCCGGGTAACATCAGGAAAAACGGAAAGAATAGAGAAGGAGAATGCTTATGAAGCAGATGATAACAATGATTCTGCTTCCGCTGCTGCTGGGAATGTTTTTTCAGGGGTGCGGGGTGGATCATACAGTATATCTGGAGCGGGAAACAGAAGCTCCGGGGGGTGGCGTGCAGGAAGCGGGGACTTCTGAGGCCGAAGAGTCCGGGCGGACTGCTGCGGACGGTGAAGCGTCCAAAGCAAAGGAGGACACAGTATATTATGTGTACGTCTGCGGCGCAGTCGAACGTCCCGGCGTTTATCAGCTTGAGGCCGGCAGCCGGATATTTGAGGCGGTTGCCATGGCCGGTGGACTGACCGGGGATGCCGGAGCGGACTCCGTGAATCAGGCGGAGTGTGTGGCGGACGGACAGATGGTCCGGATCCCCACCCGGGAGGAAACGGCACAGCGGGTATCCGCGGGCTATGGGAACACTTCCGGAGCCGGGGAGCAGGGAAGTGCTGCGGACGTCTTTCCGGAAGGCCTTCCGGGGCCGGAGAGCGCCGACGGGCGTCTTGACCTGAATCAGGCATCGGTCGCAGAGCTGATGGAGCTTCCGGGGATCGGGAGGACGAAGGCGGAGCGCATTGCAGCCTACCGCGGGGAACACGGCGGATTTTCTTCCGTGGAGGAGATCATGCAGGTGGACGGCATCAAAAATGGCGTATATAACCGCATCAGAGATTATATAAAGGTGAAGTGAAGATGGCGAAGAAGGTTCTTGTGGTAGATGATGAAAAGTTAATTGTAAAAGGGATTCGTTTCAGCCTGGAACAGGACGGCATGGAGGTGGACTGTGCGTACGACGGGGAGGAAGCGCTAAAACTGGCGATGCAGAACACATATGATATGATTCTTCTGGATATTATGCTGCCCAAAATGGACGGTTTTGCGGTGTGCCAGCAGATCCGGGAGTTTTCGAGTATGCCCATCGTGATGCTGACGGCAAAGGGCGATGATATGGATAAGATTCTGGGTCTGGAGTACGGGGCGGATGACTATATTACCAAGCCATTTAATATTCTTGAGGTGAAGGCGCGGATCAAGGCGATTATGCGCAGGACGTCAGCGCGGCAGCCGAAGAAGGAGGAGACAAAGGTTGTGAAGGCGGGCGATCTGAAGCTGGACTGCGAGAGCAGACGTCTCTTTATTCTGGGACGCGAGGTCAATCTGACGGCGAAAGAATTTGACCTGCTTGAGCTTCTTGTCAACAATCCCAACAAAGTCTATGGCCGTGAGAACCTTCTGAATCTGGTCTGGGGATATGAATATCCCGGCGATGTGCGGACGGTGGATGTGCATGTGCGCCGCCTTCGGGAAAAGATTGAGGCAAACCCGAGTGAGCCGAAGTATGTTCACACCAAATGGGGCGTGGGCTACTACTACGCACAGAACTGATAAGGGGCCGCAATGTCAAAAAAAATACGTGATTTTATCAAAAGTCTGCGGTTCCGCCTGCTGCTTTTGTGTACTCTGATCGGAATCATACCGGGCATCCTGCTTCGGATCGGGATGCTCGATTCTTACGGGAACCGTGCAGTTTCCATCCGGACCAGCGAGATTTTAAGTCAGGCTAAGATCCTGGCGAATCAGATTATTTCCAGCGATTATCTCAATAGTGAGGATACGGCTATCATAGACGCCCAGTTAGAGCAGCTCTCCACGATCTATGACGGGCGGGTGATGGTGATTGACGAGGGATTTTACATTGTAAAAGACACCTATGAGCTCGACGAGGGGAAAATGATTATCTCCGAGGAAGTGATCAAAAGTTTCTGCGGGGAGGATATTACCAAATTTGATTCGGAGAACCGCTACATTGAGCTGACCATGCCGCTGATTATTGCAAATGATGAGCCGGAGTATCAGAAGGTTGCGGGTGTGATTCTGATCAGCGTGTCCACGGACAGTATTAATCTGAATGCGGAGTACCTTTCGCGCAATACGCTGGTACTTGAGCTGGTGTCCGTGTTCTCTGTGATTCTGATCGGGTCGATTGTCGCGCTGCAGCTGATGAAGCCGTTTGAGCGGATGTCCGCATCCATTGAGGAGATCCAGACGGGATATGGCGAAGATGTGCTGGATATCAGCGACTACACGGAGACGATAGAGATCTGTGAGAAATTTAACGGAATGCTCGGCCGCATGAAGGTGCTCGACGATTCCAGGCAGGAGTTTGTCTCGAATGTCTCCCATGAGCTGAAAACCCCGCTGACTTCCATGAAGGTGCTTGCAGATTCCATCAACAGTATGGGGGACGCGCCGGTCGAACTTTACAAGGAGTTTATGGCTGACATTGGAAATGAAATTGACCGCGAGACAAAGATTATCAATGATCTTCTCTCCCTGGTGAAAATGGATAAGTCGGCCGGGGATTTAAATATTTCCAGCGTCAATATCAACGAGCTCCTGGAATCTATTTTAAAGAGGTTAAAACCGATCGCGGAAAAGCAGAATGTAGAGCTGGTGCTGGAGAGTTTCAGGCCGGTAAGCGCCGATGTGGATGAGGTGAAGCTCACGCTGGCGGTTTCCAATCTGGTTGAGAACGGAATCAAATACAACCGTGAGGGAGGCTGGGTGCATGTTTCCCTGAATGCGGATCACCAGTACTTTTATCTGAAGGTGGAAGATTCCGGAATGGGAATTCCGGAAGACGCCCTGGAGCATATCTATGAGCGGTTTTACCGCGTGGACAAATCCCACTCCAGGGAGATCGGAGGAACGGGGCTCGGCCTGGCGATCACCAGAAATGCGATTCTGATGCACCGGGGGGCGATTAAGGTGTTTAGCACGGAGGGCGAAGGGACGATTTTCAACGTCCGAATTCCCCTTAAATATATTAAACTATTAACGGAAAGGAAGGAAATGTGAGGAAAGCGGCAGTGGCTCTCCTGATACTGGTCTTTTTGAGCCTGCCCGTTTCGGGATGCGGGGATGAGATCGTGGAGGGGGAGTATCATATTGAATATCTGAACAAGGAGAAGAGCCGGATTGTGAAAGTGCCCTACGAGCCGGAAGCCTCCGACACGGACGGGCTGATACGGGAGTTTCTGGCAGTGCTCTGTTCTGATTCGGATAATGTGGAATACCGCAAACCGATCCCCGGGGATGTCGAGGTGACGGGGTACTCCCTGGACGGGGTACTCTTAACGCTGCAGTTTGATTCGGATTACAGCAATATGAGCGCGGTCGAGGAAGTGCTCTGCCGCGCTGCGGTGGTGCGGACAATGACACAGATTAAGGGCGTGGAGTGTCTGTCCTTTTATGTGGGGGATGCGCCGCTGACGGATGCGAAGGGCAGCATCGTCGGCAGCCTGACCCAGGATAGTTTTATTGAAAATCCGGGAGAGCAGATCAATTCCATCCAGAATACATCCCTCACGCTCTATTTTGCAAATGAGAACGGGGACGGGCTGGTGCGCGAAGTGCGGGAAGACGTATATTACAGCAGCAATATATCCCTGGAGAAGCTGATTCTGGAGCATCTTCTGGAGGGACCGGAGACTGCGGGGGTGAGATCGGCGATCCCGGAGGGTACCCGTCTTGTCACGGTGTCCGTGGTGGAGGGCGTCTGTTATGTCAGCCTGGACGAGGCATTCCGGAATCAGGATTATAAAGTAAATGAGGCAGTCGTGATATATTCTATTGTGAACTCGCTGACGGAGCTGCCGACCATCAGCAAAGTTCAGATATCCGTCAACGGGGATACGGGAGGCGTCTACCGGGACAGTTATTCGCTGGGCAGCATGTACGAGCGGAACCTGACTTATGTGGCGGGGGAGCATCAGAAGTTTGAACAGGCGACAGAGGAGAAGTAAATGTTAAGAAGGCCATTTTGCGGAATGGCAGCGGGGTTTCTTGCGGGGATTCTCGCGGCGTCATACAAAGTGCCGCCGGGAGTTGTGGCAGCCGTTCTGATTTTTTCCGGGGGAGTCGCAGCGAGGATGTTTTGTGGGGGCAGGACGGAGAGCCGGGCGGTATCTGCGCGGCTTCTGTTCCGGTTTTTCCTGATTCTGGCGGCGGCCGGAGCGGGCTGGCAGCGCTACGACAGTCAGGAGCAGTTCCGCGCGCGGTATCTTCCGTATATTGAGGATGGCTGCCGCGTTCAGGTACAGGGAAGGCTTGCGAAGAAGGAATTCCGCCGCCGGCAGTATGTTTATGAGCTGACATCCTGCGTGCTTTTGCAGTCCGGCACACAGGGGCGGCAGACAGATCATTTCAGACAGGAACAGTCCCGGACAGGGATATCTGTTCCATTCAAAATACCGGTTCAGTGTAACCGGATTCTTGTTTATTCTGATTCCGATACAGGTTCTATCGGAGAAATTCTTGTGACAGAGGGAATTGCGGAAACGTGGGAGAGCGCCGGAAATGAGGGGAATTTTGACGCGCAATCCTTTTATCTGGCGCGAAAGACAGATTTTAAGCTGCGTGAAGCCCGGATCAGGAGAGTGCGCGGAACAAAAAGCAGGTGGCGTGAAGCCCTCAGGAGACTCAGGCTGTCTGTGAGGGAGGTGTATATCCGCGTTATGGGGGAGCAGACCGGCGGTATTCTGGCCGCCATGGCGCTCGGGGACAAGGAATATCTGAAGGAAGAAATAAAAGAACTGTACCAGAAGACGGGATTGTCCCATATTCTCGCGGTTTCAGGACTTCACATATCCGTGATCGGATTGTCCGTGTACGGGATTCTGCGCAGGGCCGGACGGGGATATTACTGCGCGGGCTTTCTGTCCGCCGGACTGGTCTGTGCCTATGCGGTGATGGCCGGGATGGGTACACCGGTAAAACGGTCGGCAGGAATGTTTTTCCTGATGCTTCTGGCACAGGCGCTGGGGCGAAGTTATGACACATTAAATGCCCTGGGGATTCTGGCCTGTGTTCTGCTGTGGGAGAATCCGTATCTGTTCCGGGACTCCGGGTTTGTGTATTCTTTTGCTGCTGTGGCGGGGGTTGTGTGGGTTGGAAATCCCGGGCGCCGGGAGCGGCGCAGGTGGGGAAAACTGCGGCGGACTCTTTTTACATCCGCGGCAATTCAGCTTGTCACTCTTCCGCTGGCAGCCTGGTATTCCGGTGAGATTCCGGTCTGCGCGCTTCCGGTCAATCTTCTGGTGCTCCCGTTTACGGGGCTGATCCTGGCGTGCGGTCTCTGCGGCGGGCTGGCGGGCACGGTATATCCGTCGTCTGCGCCGTGGCTGCTGTTTTTGTGCGGAAAGCTCCTGGAACTGACGGTGGGAATCTGCAGGTTCTTTGCAGGTTTTCCCTGGGCCGTACAGATTACGGGGAGGCCGGAGCCCGCGCGCATGATTGTGTATTATGCAGGACTTGCAGCGGTGACGATGTACTGTCACGGAGGCGGCAGAGAGAGCAGAACGGGTTACGGCAGGGGGTGTTGCCGTGAAAAAAGGGCGCCGGCGCTGCTGCCTGCCAGGATAGCGCTGCTTTTCTTTCTGCTGTTTCCGGTCAGGGGTGGTTTTGAGCTGGATGTCCTCGATGTGGGTCAGGGGGACGGAAGTTTTCTGCGGACCGGCGAGGGGATTACCCTGTTTGTGGACGGGGGAAGCAGCAGTGTGGGAGAAGCCGGAACCCGCCGGATTCTCCCGTTTCTGAAGGCAAAGGGAGCGCGCGGTATCGGTTTCTGGTTTGTATCACACGTGGACGAGGATCATATTTCCGGACTGCGGGAAGTTCTCAATACAGGATACCCGATCGGCCATCTTATTTTTTCCGCGGAAATTCTACGGGAAGAAAAGCAGAGGGAGCTGGAGGAACTGGCGGCGGAACATGGAACGAAGGTTGTGTATGTGTCGGCAGGTGATACGCTGCACCTGGGAAAAGCTGACGTTCACATTTTGTTTCCGCTGGATAAGAGTGCGGGGCAGGACAGAAATGCAGCATCGCTTGTGTTTTTATACAGGGAAGAAGATTTTCTGGGGATTTTTACCGGAGATATCGGGGAGGAGGAGGAGCGGAAAATCCTTGCGTCCCTGCACAGCCGGGAGGGAATTCCGGAAAAGGCCGATTTTTACAAGGCTGCACATCACGGCTCCGATGGTTCCGGTTCTGCGGAGTTTTTAAGGCGTTTTTCCCCGGTTGTGTCGGTGGTTTCCTGCAGCCGCACGAACCGCTACGGACACCCAGGAGAGGCGGCGTTAAGGCGCATGCGGGAGGCTGGGAGCAGAGTGTATATGACGATGGAAGGAGGGCGCATCCGGATACGGAGAAGGGGAGGGAAGCTTGTCGTGGAGCCATACCGCCCGACGGAGCCCGGACTGTAAATTCTTGCTAAAAATCGTGCGGTAAACGCCGCAAAAATTGTATCCCGCGGATTGCCGCAACAGTTGAATTTCCGGGACGTACATGCTAAAGTATACGTAATTTCAATACGCAGGAAGTAACGGTATGGAAGATGAATACAGACTGAATAAAAAGTGAGGTAGAGTGATGGAACAGGCATGGTGGAAGGAAGCGGTGGTATATCAGATATACCCAAGGAGCTTTATGGACAGCAACGGGGACGGAATCGGGGACCTGAACGGTATCACGTCAAAACTGGATTATCTGAAGGAACTGGGGGTGGATGTGCTCTGGCTTTCGCCCGTATACCAGTCGCCGAATGATGACAACGGGTACGATATCAGCGACTACCGGGCAATCATGGAAGAATTCGGCACGATGGAGGATTTTGACCGGATGCTCCGGGGAATTCACGAGCGGGGGATGAAGCTGGTGATGGACCTGGTGGTCAATCATACGTCGGATGAGCATGCGTGGTTTGTGGAGAGCCGCAGTGCGAGAGAGAATCCGTACCGCGATTATTATATATGGAGGGAAGGGAAGGACGGAAAGGAGCCGAACAACTGGGGGAGCTGTTTTTCGGGTTCCGCGTGGCAGCATGACGAGGCGACGGACATGTACTACCTTCACCTGTTCTCAAAGAAGCAGCCGGACCTCAACTGGGACAATCCGAAAGTGCGCGAGGAAGTCTTTTCCATGATGACCTGGTGGTGCGAGAAGGGGATAGACGGTTTCCGCATGGATGTGATCAGCCTGATTTCCAAGGAGCCGGGCCTGCCGGACGGGGAGGTTCTGCCCGGAGAGTCTTATGCGGTCTGCCCGTGCGCGAACGGTCCGCACGCCCATGAATATCTGCAGGAGATGAACCGGAAAGTGCTTTCCCGGTATGACCTGATGACTGTCGGGGAGTGCGCGGGTGTGACAGTGGAGGAGGCGAAAAAGTATGCCTCACTGGACGGAAAAGAGCTGAATATGGTATTTCAGTTTGAACATGTGGATCTGGACGGCGGAAAATACGGCAAATGGACGGACCGCCGCGTGAATCTGCGGGAGTTTAAGCAGGTGATGACCAGCTGGCAGACCGGACTGGAGGGAAAGGCGTGGAACAGCCTGTTTCTGGGCAATCATGATCAGCCGCGCTCCGTCTCCCGCTTCGGCAATGATGCGCCGGAGTACCGGGAGATCTGTGCGAAGATGCTGGCGACCTGTTTGCACATGTTAAAGGGAACGCCCTATGTCTATCAGGGAGAAGAGCTCGGGATGAAGAACTGCCCGTTTTCCGGGATAGAGGATTACCGCGATATCGAGAGTATCAACGCGTTCAGGACGCTCACCGGAGAGGGGAAGATCGCGCCGGAGGATATGCTGCGCTATCTCGCGCTGCGCAGCCGGGACAACGCGCGCACGCCGATGCAGTGGGACGACAGCGTAAATGCAGGGTTTTCGTCCGGAACGCCGTGGATTATGGTGAATCCGGATTATACAGAGATAAATGCCGCGCGGGAGCTGGCGGATCCGGATTCCGTATTTCATTATTACAGACAGCTGATCGCACTGCGAAAACAGGAGAAAATCATTGTTCACGGAGTCTATGAGCTGCTGGAGCCGGAGAGTGAGAGTCTGTATGTCTATACCAGGACGCTCGGGGAAGAAAAGCTTCTGGTGATCTGTAATTTCACGGCGGGGGAAGAGGAATACCGGATTCCGCGGGAGTTTGTGAGCGGAAGCGTGCTGACCGGAAATTACGGGCGGACGACGGTGGAAGAGACGGTCTGCCTGAAGCCGTACGAGGCGCTTGTAATTCATACGGGCGGGCAGGCCTGAAAGGCCGTGCTGGTTCCGGGATATAAAAATGTACGCGCCAGGAGGGAAAAAATGAGCATTCTTTTTTCGGAGAAAGAGAAAGTTTTTACAATACACACAAAAAACTCCACATATCAGATGAAAGTGGATGCGTATGGATTTCTGCTGCACCTGTACTACGGGCGCAGGACAGAGGGCTGCATGGATTATCTGCTCCATTACGCGGACCGCGGATTTTCAGGGAATCCCTACGATATGGATAAGGACCGCACGTATTCGATGGATGTGCTGCCGCAGGAGCTGCCGTGCCAGGCGACGGGGGATTACCGGAGCGTTTCTGTCATTGTAAAAAATACGGACGGTTCCTATGGCTGTGACTTCCGCTATACAGGGCACCGTATCGTGAAAGGAAAGTACGGCCTGCCGGGACTCCCGGCGGTGTATGCCGGTGAGGATGAGGCGCAGACGCTGGAGATCGACCTGGAAGATGCGTCCGCGAAGGTGAAGGTGACTCTTTTTTACGGTGTGCTTCCGGAGCTGGATATTCTCACCAGGAGCGCCCGCATTGAGAACGGCGGCGCGGGTAAGATCTATCTGGAGAAAGCGCAGGCCGCATGTCTGGACTGGGTCGGCGGGGACTTTGATCTGATCTGTTTTTACGGCCGCCACGCGATGGAGCGCAATGTGCAGAGAACGCCGGTGGCGCACGGGGCGCAGGTAATCACAAGCCGCAGGGGAACCTCCAGCCATCAGTACAATCCGATGATGATTGTGGCCGGACGGGAGACGAACGAAGATGCGGGCAGCTGCTACGCGATGTCGTTTTTGTACAGCGGAAATTTTAAGGGAGAGGTGGAGCGTGACCAGTTTCATCAGACGAGGGCGCTTCTGGGCCTTTCAGACGAGCTGTTTTCGTACCCGCTTGAGAGCGGTGAGGCGTTTTTTGTCCCGGAGGTTGTGCTAAGCTACAGCGGTGCGGGGCTCTCCTGCCTGTCGCAGAATCTGCACAAATGTTTCCGGACACATCTGTGCCGCGGGAAGTACAGGGATCAGGTGCGTCCCGTGCTCTTAAACAGCTGGGAGGCCTCATATTTTGAGTTCAGCGGGGAATCTCTCTATGGGCTTGCAAAAGAAGCGGCGGAGCTTGGCATAGAGATGCTGGTCATGGACGACGGGTGGTTCGGGAAGCGGGATGATGATTTCAGCGGACTGGGCGACTGGTATGTCAATGAGGAAAAGCTGGGCGAGCCGCTGGGGGAGCTTATCGGGCGGATCAACGGGCTCGGGCTGAAGTTCGGAATCTGGTTTGAGCCGGAGGGGATCAGCGAGGACAGCGATCTCTACCGGCAGCATCCGGACTGGGTGCTCGCGGTTCCGGGGCGCAGACCGGTGCGCGCGAGATATCAGCTTGTGCTGGATTTTTCCAGAAAAGAGGTTGTCGACGCCCTGTTTGAACAGATGTGCGCCGTTCTCGATCAGGGAAATATCGAGTATGTGAAGTGGGATATGAACCGGAGCCTTTCGGACTGTTTTTCACAGGGCACCAGCGATCAGGGCAGGGTAATGCACGATTATGTGCTCGGCCTGTACGATTTTCTGGAGCGCCTTGTGCAGCGGTATCCGGATATTCTGCTCGAGGGGTGCAGCGGCGGCGGCGGCCGTTTCGACGCCGGAATGCTCTATTACACGCCCCAGATCTGGTGCAGCGACAACAGCGATGCGCGTGACCGCGTGGATATCCAGTACGGGACGTCGTTCGGGTATCCGGTGTCGGCGGTCGGCTCGCATGTATCTGCCGTTCCGAATCATCAGAACGGCCGCGTGACGCCGTTTGACACGCGCGCCATCGTCGCGATGGCCGGGACGTTCGGGTATGAGCTTGATCCCGCGAAGCTTACGGCGGAAGAAAAGCAGAGTATCAGGGAACAGATCAGGGAGTATCACCGGTATGCGCCCCTGATTCTGTCGGGACTTTACTACCGGCTGACGGACCCGGCAGTGTCGGAGACGGGCGCCTGGGAGTTTCTGGCGGAAGATGCGTCGGAGCTTCTCGTCGGCGCCGTGATGCTGGAAGTCCATGGAAATATGACGGTGAATTATATCCGTCTTAAAGGGCTGCCGTCGGGCTGTCTGTATGAGGAGACCGGAAGCGGAAAAGTGTACGGCTCGGACGCCCTGATGGAGACCGGGATACCACTTCCGGTGGAGATGGGGGAATACCGGGCATACCAGATGCATTTTGTGCGCAGATCGTGTGAAGGGAAGTTCTGAGATTTACAGGTGAAGGGGCTGTGCGGACTGCACGGTAAAAAGAGGCGGAGAGCGGGAAAGCTGTGCTCTCCGCCTTTTTGCGTGCGGTTTTCTGAATTTCTGCCGGATACTCGTATAAATTGACAAAATGACTGTTACAGCAATTTATGATAGTTTTTTGTCAAATACAGGCAACAGAGCTGAGAAGACTGCAGGTATAATGGTTTTGTAAACGATAAGAAATTTCGCGGGCGCATCAGGAATGGAGGGTTACTATGGAGAAAAGAATACTGAAACCGGTTCAGGTGGGAAACATGACGCTCAGAAACAGAATTATGTTTCCGCCCCTGACCACAGGTTATGAGGAGCGCGATGGTTCGATCGGGGAGCGCAGTCTGAAATTTTACGAGCGGCTTGCCAGGGGCGGCGTTTCGTATATTGTGATCGGTGATGTCGCGCCTGTCCGGACGGCGTCTCCGACGCCGAAGCTTTTTGACGACAGTCAGATTCCCGCGTTCCGGAGACTGGCGGACGCGCTGCATGCACATGGAAGCAGGCTGGCGCTTCAGATCTTTCATCCGGAATATGACGTGCAGGGAGCCGGCTGCCTGATCACCGGCTCACAGATGGCGCGCCGGGCTGCCGGGGAGGCGAAAGCAGCCGGAAATGAAGAGGAATTCCGGAAACAGTCGGATGAGGCGGAGAGACTGGCGGGTGAGGCGCGCGCAAAGCTTCGCCACGACATGCAGCATTTTGTGAACGAGGCTTCCAGGGAGCAGCTGGCAGAGATCAGGGAGAGTATTGCGGCGTGTGCGCTGCGGGCGCAGACTGCGGGGGCCGACGCGGTCGAGGTACACGGGGACCGTCTGATCGGATCTCTGTGCTCCGGTCTGCTGAACAGGCGCACCGACGAATATGGTGGAAGCTTCGGGAACCGCGTCCGGTATGCACTGGAAGTCGTAAAGGCGATCCGGGAAGCGGCGCCCTCCCTGGCCATCGAGTACAAACTTCCGCTGATCACGGTCAATAAAGACGGATCCCTCCGCGGGAAAGGCGGGCTTTTGGAAGAGGAAGCCGTCGCGTTCGCAAAACTTCTGGAGGAAGCCGGCGTCGACATGATTCAGGTGGCACAGGCCAACCATACCGGAAACATGGGAGATACAATTCCGCCGATGGGGGATGTGCCCTGTAACTGGACGCTTCCCGCAGCAAAGCGCGTCAAAGAAACGGTAAATATTCCGGTTGCCACGGTGGGAAGAGTGATCACTGTCGAGGCGGGGGAGCAGATTCTCGCAGACGGCGCTGCAGACATCATAGGATACGGCCGTTCGCTGCTGACAGATCCGGATATCGCGGTAAAGACAGAGCGCGGCGAGTGTATCCGTGAATGCCTGAACTGCAATAAGGGCTGTGTGGATGCCGTGCAGAACCGCCGCTATATATCCTGTGTGCTCAATGCCGAGAACGGCGACGAGGCGACTATTTTCCTGAAACCTGTGGAACGTGTGAAAAAGGTGGCTGTGGCCGGCGGGGGAATCGCCGGGCTTGAGGCAGCGCGCGTGGCGGCAAAGCGCGGACATAAAGTCACGCTGTTTGAAAAAACGGGGAGGACCGGAGGGCAGATTCATCTGGCGGCAGTTCCCCCGAGAAAGAGTGAGATTCTGCGCGCGATTGAGTATTATGAGAAAATTCTGCCCGCTCTGGGGGTCGAAATAAAGCTTCACACGGAGCCGTCAGCCGCGGAACTGAACGATTCTGATATCGTGCTTGTGGCGGTGGGCGCGCATAACATGCAGCTTCCGGTGCCGGCGGTAAACAGCAATATCGTGTCTTCCTGGGATGTGCTCGCGGGAGCAGAAGTATCCGGCAGCTGCGTGGTGCTGGGAGGAGGTCTTGTCGGCACCGAAACGGCGGAGTATCTGGCCGTGAAAGGGCATGAAGTAACGATTGTGGAAATGACGGATCAGATCGCGGCAGGGGAGACCGGCACGGTGCTTCCTCTGATCAGAAAAAATTTTAAAGAGCACCACGTCACGGAGTATGTCAGCACAAAAGTGAAAGAGATCAGGGACAATGTCCTTTATGCAGAGAATATGACGGTCGGTTCCACGATCACAATACCGGCAGATACCATTATCAACGCACTCGGCTCAAAGAAAAATGTGTTTGACGAGAGCGGTCTTACCGTGCCCGTGAAGTATATCGGGGATTGTGCGGGGGAGCGGACTGCGGATATTGCATCTGCCATCCGCAGCGCTTACCATGCCGCAAATGAAATCTGATTATACGGTCTGGCCGCTGTGGATCTGGAAGAGCTGGTCCCCGAGTATTTCTCTGAGCACCCGGAAAGGAATTTCGCCGGTGCAGTGTCCGGTGTAAAAGACAGTATCCATTGTTTTCAGCTCCAGGGCGGTCTGCCGGATTTCGTCCAGATCTTTTTGCGTGTAACCCGTTTTTTTCTGCATATGAAAACCGCTGATTACACGCGCGGGATCTGTCCCGTAAAGTTCCCGGAACCGGTCCAGGATGTTTAAAATACCGTTGTGAGCGCAGCCGGAAATCAGGGTATGCTTTTCGTTTTCCGTGAGAACAAGGTACTGTTCGTGCCGGAAATCATCCTGCCGGAAATGGCCGTTTTCTTTTGTCATCAGCTCCTGATTGCCCGAGGGCCAGAGTCTTCGCCCGGTTACCCCGGTAAACAGGGAGACTTCATCGTCGATCTGCACGTCGCCTTCCAGGTACCGGACCTGCGGAAGCTCCCCGATTTCCGGAGCGATCCCGATATAGCGCTCGCAGGAGCCTGTTTTGTGATAAAAATTACCTGTCGCGGAGCGCTGCATAAGAATGGCGGCGCCGGGATTTAATGCCGCAAAGCTTAAAATGCCGCCGGCATGGTCGTAGTGCCCGTGGCTTAAAATTACCATATCAATCCGGGTGAGGTCCACACCCAGGGCTTCGGCGTTTTCCAGAAATGCGCCGGAAGCCCCGGTGTCGGACAGCAGCCGGTGTTTTGCTGTTTCTATGTAAAAACTCAGGCCGTGCTGGCAGTGGCATCCGTTTTCCCCGGGAGTGTTTTCGATCAGATTTGTTATTTTCATAATGTGGATTCCTTTCGTGTCTTTCAGATTAGTATAGCGCGACGGGCGTCAGGATGCAAGGGACGGCCGGGGTGAGCCGGCTTTGCCCGGCTCTATTCCCTTCCGCAAAAAACACTTGAATATTATTCATGAATTATGTATAATTATTCAATCGGCTTTCGTTTCATCGGGCAGAAATCTCACAAAACCTCTTTACTAAGCGATGGAGGTATACTAAGATAGGAATGTGACACAGAAAAGAGGAGAGGAATTGAGAATGATAAAGGCAGGAATCATTGGAGCGACGGGATATGCGGGTAACGAGCTGGCGCGTCTTCTGACGGGACACAGACAGGCAGAAGTGAAATGGTACGGCTCAAGGAGCTATACAGGAGAAAAATATTCCGGCGTTTACAGGAATATGGCAGGATTTACGGAGGAACTGTGCAGGGACGACAATCTGGCGGAGCTTGCAGAGGAAGTGGATGTCATCTTTACAGCGACGCCGCAGGGATTTCTGGCGGGCGTGCTGACAGAAGAGATTTTATCGCGTGTGAAAATCATAGATCTGAGTGCGGATTACCGCATCAAAGACGCTGGTGTATATGAGAAATGGTACGGGATAGAGCACAAAAGTCCGCAGTTTATCGCGGAGGCGGTCTACGGGCTCTGCGAGATCAACCGGGAGAGTATCCGGGGAGCGCGGCTGATCGCCAATCCGGGGTGCTATACGACCTGTTCGATTCTGACGGCGTATCCGCTGGTGAAAGAGGGACTGATCGACCCGGATACCCTGATTATCGACGCCAAGTCCGGAACTTCGGGCGCGGGGCGCGGGGCGAAGATTCCCAATCTGTTCTGCGAGGTCAGTGAAAACATAAAGGCATACAGCGTGGCTGTTCACAGGCACACGCCGGAGATTGAGGAGCAGCTGGGGTATGCCGCGGGCAGGCCCTTAACGGTCAGCTTTACACCGCATCTGGTGCCGATGAACCGCGGGATTCTTGTGACGGAGTACGCGTCCCTGAAACGGAATGCAGACGGAAGTCTCCCGACGGCGGAGCAGGTCAGGGAAATATATGAGAATTATTATGCAGATGAGGCGTTTGTGCGCCTGACCGGGGAAGAGTGTCCGGAGACAAAATGGGTGGAAGGCAGCAACTTTGTGGATATCGGATTTAAGATCGATGAGCGGACCGGAAGGGTGATACTGATGGGCGCGCTGGACAATCTGGTAAAGGGAGCCGCCGGACAGGCCGTGCAGAATATGAATCTGCTTTTCGGGCTGGACGAAACGGAAGGACTTGGGTACGTTCCGCTGTTTCCGTAGAACCATCTGCGGCCGGGGCAGACGGAGGAAAAGGACAGAAACGATGACAGAACACAAGGCGGTCATCCGTGTGATGACGATGGAAGATTATGAGGAAGTATACCGGCTCTGGATGGGGATTCACGGTTTTGGCATCCGCAGCGTGGATGATTCGCGCGAGGGGGTGGCGCGTTTTCTCGCGCGGAATCCGTCCACAAGCATGGTTGCGGTGGCGGACGGCGCGATTGTGGGCGCTATTCTCTGCGGGCATGACGGCAGAAGAGGATGTCTTTACCATGTGTGCGTAAAGGAAGCCTGCCGGAAGAACGGGATCGGCCAGCAGATGGTGAAGGCCTGCCTGAAAACCCTGAAAGAGGAGCATGTGAACAAAGTGAATCTGATTGCCTTCCGGGAAAACGGGGTGGGAAACCGTTTCTGGCAGGGGCTGGGGTGGAGCTTCCGGGAAGACGTTAATTATTATGAATGTGTCCTGAACAGCGAAAATGTGACAGTGTACAATCCGTAGAGCGCACGTGCCCGGCGGACGCAGGGATGCAGAATACACGGGGAGGAAAGCGATGGAACAGAAAGAAATGAATCTGAAAGTAATCTCCGGCGGCGTGACGGCTGCAAAAGGATTTCAGGCGGCCAGCACTGCTGCGGGGATAAAATATAAGGACCGGCCGGATATGGCCATGATTTACAGCGAGGCCCCCTGCGGGGTGGCGGGGACGTTTACCTCAAATCTTGTCAAAGCGGCGCCTGTCCGCTGGGACCAGCAGATCGTATCGGAGACGAAGACGGCCAGAGCGGTCGTCATCAATGCGGGGATCGCAAATGCCTGCACCGGCGCGGAGGGCATGGGATACTGCAGACAGACGGCGGAGACCGTGAACGGCCTGCTGCAGATTCCGGCGGATCAGGTGCTGGTGGCCTCGACCGGGGTGATCGGCGCGCAGCTTCCGATGGAGCGGATTGTGGCGGGCGTGAACCATATGGTAAAGCTGCTGGGCAGTGAGGCATCGGCGACGGCGGAAGCGGGCAGCGGCGCGGCGCGCGCGATTATGACGACCGATACGCACAAAAAGGAGGCGGCGGTGGAAACGGTTCTCGGCGGCAGGACTGTGACAGTCGGCGGGATGTGCAAGGGTTCCGGTATGATCCACCCGGATATGTGTACGATGTTAAGTTTTGTGACGACCGACGCGGCGATCTCACAGGAACTGCTGCTTCGCGCCCTGAGAGAAGATGTGGAGAATACGTACAATATGATTTCGGTGGACGGTGACACGTCCACAAACGATACCTGTCTTCTTCTGGCGAACGGGATGGCCGGCAATCCCGTAATCACGGAGCCGGACGAGGACTATGACCGGTTCTGCGCGGCGCTCAATGCCGTGAATGAGGCGCTTGCAAAACAGATGGCGGGCGACGGGGAGGGTGCAACCGCACTCTTTGAGGTGAAAATTACCGGGGCACAGACCAGGGAGCAGGCCAGAATACTCGCGAAGTCCGTGGTTTCCTCCAGTCTCACAAAAGCCGCGATATATGGCCACGATGCGAACTGGGGAAGAATTCTGTGCGCGATGGGATACTCCGGCGCGCAGTTTGACCCGGAGAAAGTGGATCTGTATTTTGAGAGTGCCGCGGGAAAGATTCAGATTATGAAGGAGGGCGTGGCCGCAGACTACAGCGAGGAGGAGGCCACGAAAATCCTTTCAGAATCCGCCGTGACGGCCGTCGCGGATCTGAAACTGGGAACTGAAAGCGCCGCCGCCTGGGGATGCGATCTGACATACGATTATGTGAAAATCAATGCGGATTACCGCTCTTAAAGGTGCACAAAAGTCAGTGCGGAAAAGAGGAAAAAATGAACGAAGATAGTATGAAGGAAGTACTCCGCAAGGCGGAGGTGCTGATTGAGGCGCTGCCTTATATCCAGCGGTTTAACCGGAAGATTATTGTTGTAAAATATGGCGGCAGCGCGATGGTGGACGAGACGCTTAAACGCCATGTCATTCAGGATGTGACACTGTTAAAACTGGTCGGATTCAAGCCGATTATCGTTCACGGCGGCGGAAAAGAGATTAGCAGGTGGGTCGGAAAATCCGGAATGGAACCGGTTTTCGTAAACGGTCTGCGCAGGACGGACGAGGCTACGATGGAGATTGCCGAGATGGTACTGAATAAGGTAAACAAATCCCTGGTCAGCCTGGTGCAGGAGCTCGGCGTCAATGCCGTGGGCATCAGCGGCAAGGACGGCGGTCTCTTAAAGGTCAGAAAGAAATATGCGGACGGGGAGGATATCGGCTTTGTCGGGGAGATCACTGATGTCAGTCCAAAAATCCTTTACGATCTGCTCGAAAAAGATTTTCTGCCGATCGTCTGCCCTGTGGGGATGGACGATCACTTCTGCAGTTATAATATTAATGCGGATGACGCGGCGTGCGCGATTGCGCGGGCGGTGAAGGCGGAAAAGCTCGCGTTTCTGACCGATATCGAGGGCGTGTACCGGGATCCCGCAAAGAAAGAGACGCTGATCTCGGAGCTCTCCGCGGACGAGGCGCAGAAGCTGATCGGGGACGGTTTTATCGGCGGAGGCATGCTGCCAAAGCTCAGCAACTGTATCGATGCGGTTTCGAACGGCGTGTCCAGGGTGCATATCCTGGACGGGCGGATTGCGCACTGTCTGCTGCTTGAAATATTTACCAATAAGGGAATCGGAACAGCGATTCTGGGAGATAAGGAGACGCGGTATTATCATGAATAAAATGGAATATATGGAGGCGGCGGAGGAGAGCCTGCTGCATACATACAATCGTTTTCCGCTGGTTCTGGATCACGGCGAGGGAGTGTATCTGTATGATACGGACGGGAGGGAATATCTGGATTTTGCGGCGGGAATTGCCGTGCAGGCTTTCGGGTATCATCACAGGGAGTACACGGAATGCATCAGGGAGCAGGCGGAAAAGCTGCTGCACACGTCTAATCTCTACTATAACGTGCCGGTGATCCGCGCAGCCGCGCGTCTTTGCGCAGCCAGCGGTATGGACCGCGTATTTTTCACGAACAGCGGGGCGGAGGCGATCGAGGGCGCCGTAAAGGCGGCCAAAAAGTATGCGTACACGCGCGACGGCCATGCGGGTCATGAAATCATAGCGATGAAACATTCCTTTCACGGGCGGACGATCGGGGCTCTTTCTGTCACGGGGAATCCGCACTATCAGGAGCCGTTTGCACCGCTGATGCCCGGCGTGTCGTTTGCAGAATACAATGACCTGGAGAGCGTAAAGGCCCTGGTAAATGAGAATACCTGTGCGGTTCTTCTGGAGACGGTCCAGGGGGAAGGCGGTATTTATCCGGCCACACAGACATTTTTAAGCGGCGTCAGGCAGCTCTGCGATGAAAAGGACATTCTTCTGATCCTCGATGAGATTCAGTGTGGTGTGGGGCGGACGGGAGAAATGTTTGCCTGGCAGCATTATGGCGTGAAGCCCGATATTATGGCCTGCGCGAAGGCGCTGGGCTGCGGGGTTCCTGTGGGGGCTTTTGTGATGACAGAGAAAGTCGCTGAGAGATCGCTTGCGCCGGGGGACCACGGTACGACGTACGGCGGAAATCCCTTTGCGGGAGCCGCGGTCGATAAGGTGCTGGAGCTTATGGAGCGCGAACATATCACGGATCATGTAAAAGAGATTGCGCCTTATCTGGAGGAAAAGCTGGACGGGCTGATCGCGGCGCATGATTTTCTGACAGAGCGCAGAGGGATCGGCCTGATGCAGGGTGTGGTCAGTAAAAAGCCGGTCGCGCAGATCGCCGCAAAAGCGCTTGAGGAAGGGCTGATTGTGATTACGGCGGGCTCTGATGTGCTTCGCTTTGTCCCTCCCCTGATTATTGAAAAAAAGCATGTGGATGAGATGGCCGGGAAACTGGATGCCGTCCTGAAAAAAATGCCGTGACAGAATATCTGGAAAAAGGAATAGGAGGAATGTTATCCGTGCGCAGCCGGAGGGCAGACCAGGGAGACGAAAACATGAAGGAATATACAGATAAGACCCGGGGAAAGGGGCATGTGCGCGGGCGAAAGACCGGAAGAATGGCCTGGCTGTGTATCTGCGCGCTTGCGGCCGCGGGCTGCGGGGAGCAGGCGGGGGATGCCGGAAGTGACGGCGGCGGGCGGCAGGCCATGGACGGCGTCACTTCCGGCGTGGTATCGGCACTGTACGATCCGGATCATGCGGCGCCGGGGCAGACAGAAGCGGGGGAGCCGGATAATCCGGCGGACCGGACGGAGCAGACTGCAGAAAAGAGAGAGAGGAACAGCGCGGGGGAAGAGCTGATTTTCTGGTACGGCGAGCCTTCCTACAGGGATTTTTTTGAGGAAGCTGCCAGACGCTATAATGAGGAGACGGGTGCCAGAGTGACCGCGAAATACTGCGAAGCTATGGATTATCCGGGAGAGATTTATGACAAGACCATGCAGGATGACGCATTTCCGGATGTTTACCTGATTCCGGGGGACAATCTGGAAGAAATGTACCTCTATGGTCTTGCCAGCGTGAATGAGACTGGAAACACGGGCGCCGGGATTCTGGAGAAAGCGGCCGCGGCAGCCACATACCGCGGAAAATCTGTCGGCTACCCGCTTTCGTTCAACACCTGCGTGTTTGTCTTCCAGACGGGATATTTTGAGACGGCGCCGGATTCCGTACAGGCGATTATCGACTATGCGCGGGAAAATGAGCCCGCGGAGCACACCGAATATCTGCTGGAGTGGGATGTCAACGATGCTTTTTATGATTTTCCGTTTATCTCCAACAGCGTGACATTTGAAAAGACAGAGCGGGAGAGCATGACCGTTTCATATAATGAGGAATTGTACCGGCAGGATCTGGCTTTTTTTGAGGAGATTCTGGAATCATTCTCCGTGGACGCACAGAAGGTGTCGGAGGACAGTATTATCGAAAACTTTCTGGCGGGCAGGACGCTGTGCGCCATTATTGACACTGATTCCCTGTACCGGCTGGAAGGCTATACGTACTCCCTGATGGAGATTCCGGCCCTGAACGCAGAGCTGGACGCCGCCCCCTGCGCGATTACGGATATGCTCGTCGTCAACGCTTTTTCAGAAAAAGGAGATCTGGCGGCGGATTTTGCAACTTTTGTCACGGTGGATCTGGCGGCGGAGCTGTACGGGAAGACAGGCCATTATTCAGTTATCCCTCCGGCACAGCCGGACCCGATTGCAGAGACAGCATATAAGGCATATGAAACTGCGGTGCCGGCGCCGGATTCGCAGGACGCGAAGGACTTCTGGGCGGGACTGCGGGAGACGATCGCGCAGTACTTTTAGCAGACGTGATTTCCTGAGATAAAAAAACAGCGGCATCTGCGAGGCCTGTATGGCTCCGCACAGATGTCGCTTTAATATGCAGAAGGTATCTGTTACCCCTCCGCCAGGTTTCCCGTATAGAGCTGATAATATTTTCCGCGCTCCGCCATCAGCTCACTGTGATTTCCGCGCTCGATCACGCGCCCCTGCTCGAGGACAATGATGCAGTCGCTGTTGCGGACGGTGGAGAGTCTGTGGGCGATCACGAATGTGGTTCGTCCTGCCATCAGTTTATCCATACCGTCCTGCACAATTTTTTCGGTCCGGGTGTCGATCGAGCTCGTGGCCTCGTCGAGGATCAGGACGGGGGGATCCGCGATGGCCGCCCTGGCGATCGCCAGAAGCTGGCGCTGGCCCTGGCTTAAGCTGGCGCCGTCGCCGGTGAGCATTGTCTGGTAGCCGTCCGGAAGCTGCTGGATAAAGGTGTCTGCGTTGGCGAGCCTAGCGGCGGCCATCACCTCCCCGTCGGTGGCGTCAAGTCTGCCGTAGCGGATATTGTCCATCACGGTGGCGGTGAACAGGTGGGTATCCTGGAGCACGATTCCCAGCGAGTGACGCAGATCATCTTTGCGGATTTTATTGATATTTATGCCGTCATAGCGGATTTTACCGTCCTGAATGTCGTAAAAGCGGTTGATCAGGTTGGTGATCGTTGTCTTGCCGGCGCCGGTGCTTCCGACGAACGCGATTTTCTGTCCCGGTGTCGCATAGAGATCCACGTTGTGCAGAACCGTTTTTTCCGGCACATAGCCGAAATCCACATCGTCAAACACGACGTCCCCGCGAAGCTCCACATAGTCCACGCTGCCGTCTGCCCGGTGGGTATGTTTCCACGCCCACATGCCGGTGCGCTCCGCCGACTCTCTGATGATGCCGTTTTCTTTCCGGGCGCGCACCAGGGTGACGTATCCCTCGTCGGCTTCTTTTTCCTCATCGAGCAGCGAAAAGATCCGCTCTGATCCCGCAAGCGCCATAATGATATTGTTTATCTGCATACTGAGCTGGTTGATGGGCTGCCCGAAGCTTTTGTTAAAGGTCAGGAAGCTGGCAAGCCCGCCGAGCGTAAAGCCGCCGACGCCGTTTAAGGCGATGGCGCCGCCGATGATGGCGCAGAGCACATAGCTGATATTTCCGATCTGTGCGTTGACCGGCATCAGGATATTGGCAAATTTATTGGCGTTATCCGCGCTGGTGAACAGCTGATCATTCAGTTCACGGAATCTGGCGAGACATTCTTCCTCATGGGTAAATACCTTGACGACTTTCTGACCGTTCATCATTTCCTCGATGTAACCGTTGACTGCGGCCAGATCGCGCTGCTGTGCGACAAAATACCTGGCGCTTAAGCTTCCGATTTTTTTGGTCGAAAACAGGGTCACGCCCACCATCGCGAGCGTCACAAAGGTCAGCGGGACGCTGAGCGTGAGCATGCTGACCAATACACTGACAATGGTGATCATACTGTTTAAAAACTGCGGGATGCTCTGGCTGATCATCTGACGGAGCGTATCCGTGTCGTTTGTGTAGGTTGACATAATATCGCCGTGGGAGTGCGTGTCAAAATAGCGCACGGGCAGCTCCTGCATGTGGGTGAACATGTCGTTGCGCAGCCGTTTAAGCGTTCCCTGGGTGACATTTACCATAATTCTTGTGTTTGCATAGCCCGCGGCGGCGCCGGCCAGGTAGAAAATGGCGACTCTTCCGATGGCGCTGGCGAGATTCGAAAAATCCGGATTTTCCTGCCGCATCAGAGGCAGGATATATTCATCGATCAGGGTCCGCATAAACAGGGTGCCCTGTACGCTGGCCAGCACTGTGATAACAATGCAGACGATTACGGCGGTGCAGTGTATGCCGTAATTTGCGAGTATGTATTTCATCAGGCGCGCGAACAGCTTTCCCGGATTATTTACTTTCGGGCGCGGGCCCCGTGGTCCGCGCGGGCCGGGGCCGTGCATGGGCTTTATGTTCTGTTTTTCTGCAGGCATTAAGCGGCACCTCCTTCGTCAAAATCCCCGCCGCCGCTGGTCTGTGACTCGTAGACGTCGCGGTAGATTTCATTTTCCCTGAGCAGTTCTTCATGGGTTCCGAATCCGTTTACCGTTCCGTTGTGCAGGACAATGATGCGGTCTGCATTCTGCACGGAGGAAATGCGCTGCGCGATGATCAGCTTTGTGGTATCCGGTATTTCCTCCGCAAATGCCCTGCGGATTTTTGCATCCGTCGCGGTGTCCACGGCGCTGGTGCTGTCGTCAAGGATCAGGATCTGCGGCTTTTTGAGCAGCGCGCGGGCGATGCACAGGCGCTGTTTCTGTCCGCCGGAAACATTCGTCCCGCCCTGTTCAATGTGTGTGTGGTATCCGTCCGGAAGGCGGTCGATAAATTCGTCTGCGCAGGCCAGACGGCAGGCGCGGCGGCATTTGTCGTCGGTGGCGTCCGGATCGCCCCAGCGCAGATTTTCATAGATAGTGCCGGAAAAGAGCACATTGTTCTGCAGCACGACAGACACTCTGCTGCGCAGCGTATCCAGATCATAGGAGCGAACGTCCGCTCCGCCGACGGACACGGAGCCGGACGAGACGTCGTAGAGACGGCTGATCAGATTGACGAGCGAGGACTTTGAGCTTCCGGTTCCGCCGATAATTCCGATCGTCTCGCCGGCCCGGATGGAAAGGTTCACATCGTCGAGCACCGGTTTTGCGGAAGACTCATTATAGCGGAAGGTCACATGGTCAAAGACGATGCTGCCGTCCGCGACGCTGCAGACCGGCTGCGCCGGATTGGTGATATCGCTTTTTTCATCCAGAACCTCGCAGATACGCTTTGCGCTGGCCATACTCATGGTCAGCATGACAAATACCATGGACAGCATCATCAGGCTCATCATAATATTCATACAGTAGGTCAGGAGACTCATCAGCTCTCCGGTGGTCAGGGAGCCGGCAACGATCATTTTCGCGCCCATCCAGCTGATTGCGATGATGCAGCCGTAAACGGACAGCTGCATGACCGGATTGTTGCAGGCGATGATACTTTCCGCCTTTACGAACATATGATAGATATTGCTGCTGGCCGCGGTGAATTTTTCTTTTTCATAATCTTCCCGCACGCAGGCTTTTACGATGCGGATTGCGGACACATTTTCCTGAACTGAGGCGTTGAGATCGTCGTATTTCGGGAAAACCTGCATGAAATAGCCGTGAGCCTTTACTGTGATAACGGCGAGAATGATTCCGAGGAAAAATACCGCTGCCAGATAGATGCATGCCAGCCGGGGACTGATAAAAAATGCCATGCCCATCGCGCAGAGAAGGCTGATGGGGGCGCGGACACACATGCGCAGCAGCATCTGGTAGGCGTTCTGCAGGTTGGTGACGTCGGTGGTCAGCCTTGTGACAAGGCCGGCCGTGCTGAAGCGGTCAATATTTGAGAACGAGAAGGTCTGGATATTTTCAAACATTGCCGTCCGCAGGTTCCGCGCAAAGCCGGTCGAGGCCCTTGCACCGAATTTGCCGCCCATGGCGCCCGCGAACAGCGATACGAAGGCTGCGGCGACCATCCACAGTCCCATAATGTAAATATGACGGATATTTTCCGCGTTTACGCCGTCGTCGATAATGGAGGCCATCATCAGCGGAATCATC
>CAMSQM010000011.1 GCA_947062675.1 uncultured Roseburia sp. | reverse complement strand
AAAAGATGTTATGTATATGCGAAAGATTTATTGTCATTGCGTGAAATGGAAAAAGAGATAGAACGGGATTTACTGGACGGAATCAGTAATGCAAGCGGTAAAACCACGCTGAATCAGCTTTTTAAGATGCACATGGAATTAAAAAATGATTTGAGGGCAACCACAAGAGAGAATTATAACAGGATGTGGCACAACACTGTGGAAGCATCTGCTATTGGAAAGAAAAAGATTTCGGATATAAAGCAAGTACATGTCAAGGCATTTTATGCCGATTGCGTTAAGGCAGGATTGAAACGGAACACAATTAAACTGATTCACAATTTGATTTTTTCATCCTTTGAGTTGGCGGTTGATTCTGATTTTATAAGGAAGAATCCGGCAAAGGGCGCAATGGAGAATATCAAGCAGGATGCCAGGGAAAAGATACCGTTGTCGGAAGATGAAATAAAAAGGCTGATGGATTTTTGTATCAACAGCGGTATATATTCTATCCATGTTCCGTTCCTTACAATCGCAATCGGTACTTGTCTGCGATGTGGGGAACTTACAGGCCTTACATGGAACGATATAGACTTGAAAAACCGTACAATTAGCATAAATCACCAACTGATCTATAAGAATTTTGGTGACGGCTGCAAGTTCCATGTCAGCGAACCTAAGACGGATGCGGGGAAAAGAACCATACCTATGACGGAAATGGTTCACAAGGCGTTTGTGGAACTAAGAAAGCAGGATCTTATACCAGGCAGACGGAGTGATGTGGAAGTGGACGGATACAGCAATTTTGTATTTGTCAGTGGCAACGGACAACCATTTGCGATAAATGCAGTTAATAGTTTTTTGCTGAACATGGAGAAAGCATATAATAAAGCACACCCAGAAGAAGCGATACCGCACCTGTCAGCGCATATTTTAAGGCATACCGGGTGTACCTTGCTTGCATTCGCAGGAATGGATATCAAAGCATTGCAGAACGTCATGGGGCATTCTGATGCAGGTATCACAATGAATGTGTACAACCATAGCAGTTTTGGGAGAACCGAAAAGGAAGTACAGAGAATTGGCAATGTAATCAATTTTTAAGTCAGAAATCACCGCCAGCAATATCGGCAGTGGTTTCAGAAACCGCATAAAATCGCCACTTCATAAAATTTTCACACAATTTTAGCACTCATCTCTTGACAGTGCTAACAAAAGGTGATATAACACAGTTGAACACAGGAAATGAAGACAGAAAGAGAGGTACGCTTATGAACATTCAGAAATTTACCCGGAAATCGGTGGAAGCCATCAACGACTGTGAAAAGCTTGCCTACGAGTACGGCAATCAGGAAATTGAGCAGGAGCATCTGCTGGTGGCGCTGCTCGTAAATGAAGATGGCCTGATTCCAAAACTGATAGAGAAAATGGACATCCTGAAGCAGCACTTTACGGATAATGCAAAACGCCATCTCGCGGCCCGCGTTAAGGTATCCGGCGGGCAGATCTTTGTCGGGAAGGATTTAAACCAGGTGCTGATACACGCTGAGGACGAGGCGAAGCAGATGGGGGACGAATACGTCTCCGTGGAGCACCTGTTTCTGGCGCTGTTAAAATACCCGAATAAGGCGATGAAGGAGATCTTTAAGGAATACGGCATTACGCGGGACCGCTTCCTGCAGGCGCTTTCGACAGTCCGCGGCAGCCAGCGCGTCACCTCCGACAATCCGGAGGCGACCTACGACACACTGGAAAAGTACGGATATGACATGGTGGAGCGGGCGCGCAGTCAGAAGACCGATCCGGTGACCGGCCGTGACGATGAGATCCGCAATGTGGTCCGCATTCTCTCCCGGAAGACGAAAAATAATCCGGTGCTGATCGGGGAGCCCGGGGTTGGAAAGACCGCCGTTGTCGAGGGGCTCGCACAGCGGATTGTAAAGGGGGATGTGCCCGAGGGCTTAAAAGACAAAAGGCTGTTCGCCCTGGATATGGGCGCGCTGATTGCCGGCGCGAAATACCGCGGAGAGTTTGAGGAGCGCCTGAAGGCGGTTCTCGACGAGGTGAAAGGTTCCGACGGGCAGATAATTCTGTTTATAGATGAGCTGCATACCATAGTCGGAGCGGGAAAAACGGACGGGGCGATGGATGCCGGGCAGCTGTTAAAGCCGATGCTGGCGCGGGGCGAGCTGCACTGCATCGGGGCGACAACGCTCGATGAATACCGCGAATATATTGAAAAAGATGCGGCTCTGGAGCGCCGGTTCCAGCCTGTCATGGTGGACGAGCCGACGGTGGAGGACACGATCTCGATTCTCCGTGGATTAAAGGAGCGCTATGAGGTTTTCCACGGCGTAAAAATTACGGATTCCGCGCTGGTTTCCGCGGCGGTGCTCTCAAACCGCTACATTTCGGACCGCTTTCTGCCGGACAAGGCGATTGATCTGGTGGATGAGGCGTGCGCGCTGATCAAGACGGAGCTGGATTCCATGCCGACGGAGCTGGATGAGCTCAACCGCCGCGTGATGCAGATGGAGATTGAGGAGACTGCGCTGAAAAAAGAAACGGACCGTCTGAGTCTGGAACGTCTTGCAAATCTGCAGAAGGACCTCGCGGAGCTCCGCGACGAATTCAGCAGCAAAAAGGCGCAGTGGGAAAATGAAAAAACGTCTGTGGAGCGGGTGCAGAAGCTGCGCGAAGAGATTGAGAGCGTGAAAAATGAGATAAAGATGGCGCAGCAGAATTATGATCTGGAAAAAGCCGCGGAACTGCAGTACGGCAGTCTTCCGTCCCTGCAGAAGCAGCTGGAGGCGGAGGAGGACGCCGTAAAACAAAAAGATTTATCGCTGGTCCATGAAAATGTCAGCGAGGAAGAAATCGCGCGGATTATTTCCAGATGGACGGGGATTCCCGTCGCAAAGCTGACGGAGAGCGAGCGGAACAAGACGCTGCATCTGGACGAGGAACTGCACAGGCGCGTCATCGGACAGGATGAGGGTGTGAAAAAAGTGACGGAGGCCATTATCCGCTCCAAAGCGGGCATCAAGGATCCGGGAAAGCCGATCGGCTCTTTCCTGTTTCTGGGGCCGACGGGCGTTGGAAAGACGGAGCTGGCAAAGGCGCTGGCGGAGAGCCTGTTTGACGACGAATCCAGTATGGTGCGCCTTGATATGAGTGAATATATGGAGAAATACTCCGTGTCCCGCCTGATCGGAGCGCCTCCCGGATATGTGGGTTATGACGAGGGCGGTCAGCTCACCGAGGCTGTGCGCAGAAAGCCGTATTCAGTCGTGCTTTTTGATGAAGTGGAAAAGGCACACCCGGATGTCTTCAATGTTCTTCTGCAGGTCCTGGACGACGGGCGGATAACCGACTCCCAGGGAAGAACCGTTGATTTTAAAAATACTATTATTATCATGACCTCCAATCTTGGTTCCGCCCAGCTTCTGGAGGGAATTGATGAACACGGCGACATCAGCCCGGCCTGCGGGGAGGCGGTTATGAGCGAGCTGCGCAGCAGCTTCCGACCGGAATTTTTAAACCGTCTGGACGAAATCATACTCTTTAAACCGCTGACAAAGGAGAATATCTCTGCGATTATCACCCTGCTGATGAAGGACTTAAACCGCCGGCTGACAGACCGGGAAGTGTCGGTAGAGCTTACCCCGGCGGCCGGGCGCTATATCGTGGAGCACGGCTATGATCCCGTCTACGGTGCGAGGCCGCTGAAGCGTTTTCTCCAGAAACATGTCGAGACGCTCTCCGCAAAGCTGATCCTCGCGGATAAAGTGCGCGCGAAGGATGTGATTGTAATTGACACGGACGGGGATACACTGACGGCTTCGGTGAAGCCGCGCTGACTGATCGGCGCAGATGCGCTGCTGAAACGGGAATAACTGCCGCACCGGGGCACCATACAGACTGAGGAACTGTGTGGAGCTTCCGGTGCGGCAGTTTTTGTCCGGCGGGATAAAAAAGGAAAAGACTGTCGTGCGGTTAAAATAAGTTTACATGAAATTAAATAAAGTTTATAATAGAATTTAAAAATGACAGGATAAAGGAGAATCAGGGATATGAGCTATATGGACACATACAGACAGTGGTGTACGGATCCGTATTTTGATGCGGAGACGCAGACAGAGCTGCGGGCGCTTGAGGGGAATGCGGCGGAGATTGAGGACAGGTTTTACCGGCAGCTGGAATTCGGGACCGGAGGCCTGCGCGGCGTGATCGGCGCGGGGACGAACCGCATGAATATTTATACGGTCCGTCAGGCGACGCAGGGCCTTGCGAATTATATAACTGACCGGGGAGGGCAGGAGAAAGGGGTCGCCATTGCTTATGATTCCAGAATCATGTCGGCGGAATTTGCCGAAGAAGCGGCGCTCTGCCTGAATGCGAACGGAATCAGGGCCTATGTATTTGACAGTCTCCGCCCGACGCCGGAATTATCTTTTGCGGTGCGGGAGCTTGGCTGTGTATCCGGTATCGTGATCACGGCGAGCCACAATCCGCGGGAATACAACGGATACAAGGTGTACTGGGAGGACGGGGCGCAGATTACGCCTCCGCACGACAAAAACATCCTCGCTCAGGTCGCGAAGGTGACGTCTTTTGACCAGGTGAAAACAATGGCGAAGGAGGAGGCGGTGCGGGCCGGACTGTACCGTGTGATCGGGCAGGAAATCGACGACCGGTACATGGAAGAGCTGAAAAAACAGGCGGTCCATCCGGAGATCATCCGGGAGATGGCGGGAGAGATCCGGATCGTCTACACGCCGCTGCACGGAACCGGAAATCTGCCGGTGCGCCGTGTGCTGAGAGAACTTGGATTTACGAATGTTTATGTGGTGAAGGAGCAGGAACTGCCGGACGGCACATTCCCCACGGTGGCGTACCCGAATCCGGAATCACCGAAGGCATTTGAACTTGCATTAAAACTTGCAAAAGAAGTGGATGCTGACATTGTACTTGCAACAGATCCGGATGCCGACCGGCTCGGCGTGTACTGTAAAGATACGAAAACGGGAGAATATGTGACCTTTACCGGAAATATGTCCGGAATGCTGATCGCGGAATATATTCTGCGGGAGCGGACCGCGACGGGAACGATGCCCGCGAATCCCGCTCTTGTTGAGACAATCGTCACCACGGATATGGCGAAGGCGATTGCTGCGGATTATGGAGTGAAGCTGATTGAGGTTCTGACCGGATTTAAATATATCGGAGAGCAGATTAAATTATTCGAAGAACAGGAAAGCTTCAGCTATGTATTCGGCCTGGAGGAGAGCTATGGCTGTCTGGCGGGAACCTATGCGCGGGATAAGGACGCCTGCGTCGCTGTGATGATGCTCTGCGAGGTGGCTTCCTGGTGCAAAAAGAACGGGAGGACGCTGTGGGACCAGATGCTTCTGATGTATGAGAAGTACGGATTTTACAGGGAAGGCCTTGACACAAAGACTTTAAAGGGCATTGACGGCGCGGCGCAGATCAGGGAGCTGATGCGTCAGTCCCGCGAAAATCCGCCAAAAGAGCTCGGAGGCTTTCATGTTCTGGCGGTGCGGGATTACGGGTCGGATGTCAGGAAAGATCTGCTGACAGGAGCGGTGGAGGCCACCGGATTACCGTCCTCCAATGTACTTTATTATGAGCTCTCGGAAAATGCGTGGTGCTGTGTGCGCCCGTCCGGGACGGAGCCGAAGATTAAATACTATTTCGGGGTAAAAGGAAGTTCCCTGGAAGATGCAGAAGAAAAACTTGCTGCTCTGCGCGCGGTCCTTATGCGGGGGACAGACAGCCGGAAGGGATGAGATATGGCAAAAGGTGTGAGGCTTGCGGATATTGCGGAGCGTCTCGCGGTCAGCACGGTCACAGTGTCGAAGGCGTTATCAGGGCAGAAAGGCGTCAGTGAGAGTCTGCGGGAGAGAATCAGGCAGCTTGCCGATGAGATGGGGTATAAACAGCCGTCTGCACAGCACAAAGAAAAGCGGGATAAGAGTTATAATATCGGCGTGCTCGTTGCGGCGCGCTATATGGAACAGGGCGATTCTTTTTATCTGCAGATGTATCAGCAGGTGGCGACAAGGGCCATGGCCGGGGGGTGCTTTACGCTGATGGAGGTGGTCAGCGATGGGGCGGAAGCGGAGAGCATGCTGCCGATGCTCGTGCAGGAGCAGAAGGCGGACGGCATGATTGTGATCGGCAGGCTTGCGGACGGCTATCTGGACCGGCTGGAAGAGACGGATGTGCCGGTGGTCTGTCTTGATTTCTGCAGTGAAAAAAGGAAGACGGATGCGGTGGTTGCGGACAACTATTACGGCGCGTACCGGCTTACGAATTATCTGTTTGATATGGGACACAGGCACATCGGTTATGTGGGAACGCTGCTTTCGGCTGTCCAGGTTACGGACCGCTATTTTGGTTATGCCAGGTCGATGCTGGAGCATGGCGAACAGATCAGGCCGGAATGGGTGCTGGAAGACCGGGAGAAGACGGGCGGCCTGATTGATCCGGTTCGATTTATGCAGTTGCCGGAAGAGATGCCGACAGCATTTGTCTGCAGCTGTGATCTCGCTGCCGGTTATTTTATCAAAAAGCTGCGGGAGCACGGCTGCCGGGTGCCGGAGGATGTCTCCGTGACAGGGTATGACAATTATCTGCTTCCGGAGCTGTGCGATGTCGCGCTGACGACCTGTGAGGTGGACATGGAGGAAATGGCGCGCAGGGCGCTCAGGATCCTCATCCGGAAAATGAACCGTGAAACTTACAGAAGCGGCATCAGCATTGTCGACGGGCATCTGATAATAAGGGAAAGTGTGAAAAAACTGTGACATCAGCGCTCACTGATCATTCCGTGCCACAGGGTGGCCGGGGCGAACGGAAGCCTGTGAGGCTGTGCGGGCGGGACGGGCAGGAAGGAAAAGCAGCTTTTGCTGAAAAAAGCAAAGTGGAGGAGACGGAATGGATGTGACGCTGTCCGGTATCTGAGCGAAATAAAAATACAAGAAAAATTTAAGAATATCTGCATTGACACCTTCGTATAATAATAGTATTATGGAAACAACATATAGTTTTCAATACTATGTGCAAGAGATGACGAAACCGCTATATGCGGTGTGGATCATATAATCTGGCAGGGCAGATGCCCGCACAAAGCAGAAGGAGGAATGGATATGCAGATAACGATTCGGGAACCGGGAAGTGCGATTACACATTTTATAGCTCTTATGATGGCAGTGTTTGCGGCGATGCCGCTTCTGTTGAAAGCGGGACTCTCAGGGAGCAGTCTCAATGCCGGTGCGATGATGATATTTATGGGAAGTATGGTTTTGCTCTACGGGGCGAGCACGCTCTATCACTCCGTGGTGGTGCCGGGCAGGATTTTACGGATTTTTAAGAAGCTGGATCATATGATGATTTTTGTCCTGATTGCGGGCTCGTATACGCCGGTGTGTCTGATCGTGCTGGGCGGAAAGGCGGGATATACGCTTCTGGCAGCCGTCTGGGGGATTGCGGTGGCAGGGATGCTCGTCAAGGCGCTCTGGATTAACTGCCCGAAGTGGTTTTCCTCCGTCATCTATATCGCGATGGGCTGGGTGTGCGTGTTCGTGTTCGGACAGTTGTTTGAGACACTCTGTGCGGAGGCGTTTTTCTGGCTTCTCGCGGGCGGCATTATTTATACGGCGGGCGGTGTGATTTACGCCTTAAAGCTTCCTGTTTTTAATTCAAGGCATGTGAACTTCGGGAGTCACGAGATATTTCACCTGTTTGTGATGGCGGGGAGTATCTGCCATTTTATCTTTATGTACCGTTTTGTGGCATAGAAAGCGCTGCTGTTTTGCGGCCGGTGTGCGGCACTGATTCAGAAAGTGCCGCTTAAGGCGATCTCTGCGGTGACCAGAAGGCCGCCTGCGCCGTTTTCAATGATAAGCCCACCCTGCATCTGTTCCATAAAATAGCAGGAAATATAGAGGCCCAGGCCTGCGCCCTCCGTGTCTTTTGCGTTGGCGCCCCTCCGGAATTTTTCTTTCAGAAGAGGGAGCTCTTCCGCGCTGACGCCGCCGCCTTCATCTTCGATGCTGACTGCGAGAAAGTTTCCGTTCCGATGTACTGTCACGGTGATGGCGGTGCCGGCGTATTTGTAGGAATTGGAAAAAAGGTTGTCGAAGACCTGCTGGAGGCGGAGACGGTCGGCGTACACGAGGCAGTGCGGGATCTCCGGAATCTGCGCGCGGTGCAGGTAGTCCGCGTTGCCGAGCAGCTGCGCCAGCTCTGTGCTTTCAATGTCCGACGGTCTTACGGGGAGCTGTCCGAGCTCTTCGAGAGTTGCGGTAAACAGCTCGGTCACGAGAGTGCTGATCTGGTCTGCCTTCCGGATGATCTGCGTATAGTTATCCCGGATTCTGCTGCTGTCCGCCAGTGCCGTTCCGAGTTCCGCGGCGGCGCGGATACTTGCGACGGGTGTCCGGATATCATGAGAGAGCTTGGCGACAAGCTCTTTTTTTTCTGTCTCTGCCTCTGCGGCGGCGCGGCGGGCTGATTTCAGTTCGGCGCGCATGATATCAAAACTCTCCGTGAAAGCGCCGAAGAAATTCTGGCGGTCCATCGACAGCGGCAGGTCGAGATTGCCGCCTGCGATGCGCGCGGCGAAGGCTTTCAGCTGGTCGAACGGCTTTAGGATAGTGCGGTGGATATTTAAGAGATATCCGGCACAGAGTACACATTGAACGGACATTGCGGCCAGCATCAGAAAAAGAGCGGTACGTTTTGCAGCTGTAAAGTGTGCGGCGCTGTCGCAGAATATAATGATCTTTCCGACAGGGAGGCCGTCCGCCGTGAGGTCGAGAATGGTGTCACGGTGGCGAACCGCCGCGTGGATGCTCTCGCTGAGGCCGTCTCCGGTCCGGTATAGTACGTTTCCGCGATTGTCCAGCACGACATACCGGAGTGAAGTGTGATTTTTATGACGGTCAAAATGCCCCCAGTCGGCCTGCACCGTCTGCACGGCCTCGTTGACTGCGATGGTGTCCTGCGGAATGGACGGATCCTGCAGCGCGAAAAGGAGCAGAGCCATGGTCTCGATCAGAAAAAATGCGAGAAGAACTGCGGGAAAGGCATATTTTTTCATGGCCTGCCTCCGGTAAATCTGTATCCGTCCCCCCAGACCGTGAGAATGTACTGTGGTCTGCCGGGCGTCGGCTCGATTGCCTCGCGCAGTTTCCGGATATGCACATTCAGGGTCCCGTCGCCCGTGAATCTGTCTTCCCAGATTTTCTCAAAAAGTTCCTGCTTGGAAACGACCCTGTTTTCATTCCGGACAAGGTAGGATAACAGCTTATATTCCAGTGCCGTCAGCCGGACGGGGCGGCTGTCGACCAGAACTTCCTTTGCACGGAAATCAATGGAGAGTCTGCCGTCGGAATAGCGGTCTTTCTCTGTCTGACCGTACCGCCTGAGTACCGCCCTGACCTTTGCGAGCAGTACCCCTAAGGAACAGGGCTTTTGAATATAATCGTCGCCGCCGATGCCCAGCGCGACAATTTTGTCGTCGTCATTCTGCCGCGCAGAAAAAAAGAGAATCGGAATCTGCGTTTTTTCCCGGAGTTCCCGGCAGAGCGCAAATCCGCTGTCATCCCCCAGACTGATGTCGAGCAGAAGAAGTTCTGCCGTATTTTTTTCAAGAAATGTCCGGCATTCCGCGGCGCTGCAGACGGCCGCGGTCCGGACGCCGAACAGATTAAAGTATTCCGCGGTGCTGTCCGCGAGCATTTTTTCATCGTCAATAATCAGGCAGTCATATTCCATGTGAATCTCCATTCCGGAGCGCTTATGCGACGGGGCGGCGCAAATCCCAAATTTGCGTCTGCCAAGGGGGCTTATTTGTGACGCTCCGGCACAAATAGCCGTGTAAAAAATCAGCTATCGAGCTGATTTTTCACACTAATCTCCATTCTAAATCCGGGCTTTATGCTCCGTCAGGTCAGGGATGATTATCAGCGGAGACACCCGGCCGACTGCAGAAAGATAACGGCCATAATCACCGGCGCAATATAGCGGATCATAATCCGGTAGAGCTTTTTGCGCCGGAACACACAGCCGCCTGTTTCCATTTCCTCCGCAATCCATTCCGGTTTTATCACCCATCCCACAAAAATACAGGTAAGCATACAGATCAGCGGCAGCAGGAAACTGTTGCTGATATAGTCCATCAGGTCGAGCAGCTGGGCGGTCTGGCCGTTTGGCAGCGGCAGTTCAAAATAGAGAACATTGTAGCCAAGGCAGATCAGAACAGCCGCCGCCGCGGAGAGCACACCGATGATCAGACTCATTTTTTTGCGGGAGGTATGAAAGAGTTCCATACAGTTTGCAACCAGCGTCTCCATAATGGACACGCAGGATGTCAGAGCCGCAAAAGCCACCATCACGAAAAATGCGATTCCGGCGATGGTTCCGATGGGGCCCATCGCGTCAAATACTTTCGGCAGTGAGATAAACATCAGGCTTGGTCCGGAGGCCATTCCCTCCACCCCGGAGAATACATAGACCGCGGGGATAATCATCATTCCAGCCAGCAGGGCCACACCGGTGTCAAACAGCTCGATCTGGCTGATGGAGCGGTTCAGATCCACATCCTTTTTTACATAGGATCCGTATGTAATCATGATTCCCATTGAGACGCTCAGCGAGAAAAACAGCTGACTCATCGCATCGAGAAGTATTTTTAGGAACCGGGAGGCCGTCAGACCGCTCACATCGGGGATCAGATATACCGCAAGTCCTTCCAGACCGGTGCGCTCCACACCCGACGCGTCTGTGTGCCGCAGCGTCAGGGAGAAGACTGCAATCGCGATAATCAGAAAGATCAGTCCCGGCATAACCAGCTTTGAGAAGCGCTCGATTCCTTTTTCCACGCCCGAATACACGACGAACGACGTCACTGCCAGAAACAGCAGCATAAATACGACGGGAGCCGCCTTTGAGGTGATAAATCCGGTAAAATAGCCGTCCTGTGCCGCGTCTTTTCCCCGTCCTGTCAGATAGATAACCATGTATTTTACGATCCAGCCGCCGATCACGGAGTAATAAGTCATAATAATCGCCGGAACCAGAAATGTCATTTTACCCAGAAAAGACCAGCCGGGACGTATTGCCCCGAACGCATTGAGGGCATTTTTTCCTGTCCGCCGTCCAAGGGCGATGTCGGTTGCCAGCAGTGTGAATCCAAAGGTCAGTACAAGAACGAGGTAGACCAGAAGGAACAGCCCGCCGCCGTCCTGTGCCGCAAGATAGGGGAAACGCCAGATGTTTCCCACGCCCACCGCGCTGCCTGCCGCGGACAGCACAAAACCGAGCTGGCCTGTGAATCCGCCTTTCTTTTTTGTTTCCATAATACTGTTTCTCCTCTCCGATCATGCATGAAATAAATAAAAGAAACCGGTGTCCCGCTCGTCGGGGAGACCGGCTCTGTTCTGCTACCTCAGCGTAGCGTATGAGCTCTGTGTTTGTCAAGACTTAATTTTGCGTCCGGCTTTACACCCCGTTTTTTTCCTGCTATAATACGGGTACACTGGCAGAGGAGGAGAGCGGAGAGGGATGTTTCGATTCAGATACAGAAAAATCAGGTGTGTTCTTGCGTCGGCCACCCTGTGCGCCGCGCTGTGTGCCGGATGCGGTGACAGGCGCCTTGAGGATGAGCTTGCATTTCGAAAAATCGGTATCAGCAGTCTGGAGAGCGGCGACTACGAGGGGGCGCTGGCGGCTTTTGAGAGCGCGCTGAAACAGTATGCGGGGAAGATCACGGCGACGGAGATCGATATCTGCTATTACAAGGTGGCGGCGCAGTCTGCCGGAGGGGATCTGCAGGGAGCGCTTGAAACGTGTGAGGCCATACTGGGATATGACGGCAGGGACGGAAAAGCGGCTTATCTAAAGGGCTGTATTCTGCTTCAGACCGGCGACATACAGAAGGCGCTTGCCGCTTTTGAGGACGCTGTGAAATATGAGAAAGAGAGTCCGGAGATCTGTATCGGCATCTATGAAAATCTGTCCGCTTATAATCTCACTTCCGAGGGGGAAGACTATCTGAACAGAGTATTTGAGAGCAAAGGGGACTCTGCAGAGAAGTCTGCATTGCGGGGAAAGGCATATTACCTCCTGGGGGAGTATGAGAATGCGGTGAAAGAGCTCGAGGCTGCGATAGAAAGAGAGAGTGCGGAGGCGAATCTTACGCTCGCACAGGTGTACGACGCCATGGGGGACACCGCCGGTTCTGCAAAGTATTACCAGGCCTATCTGGCGTCCGGGGCGGCGGATTCCGGGACGATGTACACGCTTGCCGCGGCGGAGATGGAGAAGGGGAACTATGAAACGGCGCTCACCTATGTGGAACAGGGGCTTGCGATGGAGCATGTGCCGAACAAAAAGGCGCTGCTGCACAGTGAGGTTATCTGCAGTGAGCAGACGGGGGATTTTGCACGTGCCTTCCGGGCGGTGCAGGAATATACATCCCTGTATCCGGAGGATGAGGCCGCGAAGCGCGAAGCTGTTTTTCTGAAATACCGTCAGCTGGACGCCGCTGCCGGGGAAGCGTCTCCGGAAGGGGCGTCTTCTGAGGGGGAGTCTTCTCCTGCGGGGGAAAGCGGCACGGAGCAGGGAGCCATTATACCTGCCGGAACAGAACAGGGAACGGCGCAGCCTCCGGCATCAACGGGACCATAGGGGCAGAAAGAGACCGGCCGCAGAACGTGCGACGGAAGGCCGGCGTGAAAGGAGAAGAATGACTGAAGAGATCAGAACAGAGGAGATCAGGGCAGAAGAAGAGTCAGAGGGCACTGAGGAAGAAGTTTCCGGGATAAATGAGAGCGCTCCGGAAAAGGGGACAATCATTGAAATAGAAGAAGTGCAGGAGCGCGTGGTGCTGGTCGGCGTCAGTGGGCAGGACAGGGACGACACGGAGGACTCTGTCGCGGAGCTCGCGGAGCTGGTGAAGACGGCCGGCGCCACTGTCGTGGCGGTGCTCATTCAGAACAGGGAAAAGATTCACTCGGGAACCTATGTGGGAACCGGAAAAGTGGCGGAAATCGCGGAGCTGATCGAAGAACACCGGGCGACGGGGATTGTCTGTGACGATGAGTTATCTCCTGCGCAGATGAAAAATCTGGAGCAGGAGCTGGACACAAAGGTGATGGACCGCACACTTGTGATTCTGGATATCTTTGCGGCTCATGCGACGACCAGCGAGGGGCGTATCCAGGTGGAGCTTGCACAGTTAAAATACCGCCTTGGCCGTCTGGCCGGATTCGGGCGCTCCATGTCCCGCCTGGGCGGCGGAATCGGCACGCGCGGGCCCGGAGAGAAGAAGCTGGAGATGGACCGCCGCCTGATCAGGGAGCGGATCGCAGTGCTTGGCCGCGAACTGAAAGATATTCAGAGACACCGTCAGGTCACGCGGGCCCGGCGGGAAAAACATCAGACGCCGGTGGCCGCGATCGTCGGTTACACCAACGCTGGGAAATCCACGCTGCTCAACCATCTGACCGGCGCGGGCGTCATGGAGGCGGATCAGCTGTTTGCGACCCTTGACCCGACCACGAGAACACTCACACTGCCGGGCAGACAGGAAATCCTCCTGACTGACACGGTGGGATTTATACGCAAGCTGCCGCACCATCTGATCGAGGCATTCCGCAGCACGCTCGAGGAGGCGCGGTATGCGGATTATATTCTTCATGTGGTGGATGCGTCCAGCCCGCAGCGTGAAAAACAGATGCAGATTGTCTACGCGACGCTCTATGATCTTGGAATCCGTGAAAAAACAGTGGTCACACTGTTTAATAAACAGGACCTTGTGACAGAAGAGGAACCGGTGCGCGATTTTAAAGCGGATTATTCACTTTCCATATCGGCAAAAGAGGGAAGCGGGACAGATGCGCTCAAAGAGCTTCTGGGGAAGCTGCTGCGGGAAAATAAGATTCTCGTGGAGCGCACTGTTTCCTATGCGGATGCCGCGATTCTGCAGCAGATACGAAAGCAGGGCGAGCTGCTCGGGGAGGAATACCGGGAGGATGGAATATTCGTCCGGGCATATGTGCCGATGGAATTATATGGAAGGCTGTAGATTGAATCATTCTCCTGAACAGTCAGCTTTTTTCCGCCGGTTTTTCCACAAAACATGCCCGTTTTACGGCGTCTGCCCCATACCGCGTCCGGATCCCGTCCACGGCCGCATTCAGCCTTGACAGCTTTTCGTAGCGGTCCGTCTCAAACAGATTATACTGTTCATAGCTCTCCTCCGTCGCCCTGCCCGCTGAGATGCCGAGCAGCCGGATGGGGGAGCGGTCCCAGCATTCATCAAAGAGGCGGCAGGCGCTGTGGTAGATTTTTTCCGTCACATTCGTCGAGGATGGAAGTGTCGCCTGGTGGGAGCTGTGGCGGAATCTGCTGTCCACGATCTGTACCTGCACAACGCTGATATGAGCGTTTGCGGCGCGGACACGGGCCCCCACGGTCTCACAGAGGGAGAGAAGCACCCGCTTTGCGGCGTCCGGGTCAGTCACATCACAAGGGAGTGTCAGGGAGCTGCCGTAGCTTTTGCTGGCGGGGGCGGTGCGGGTCAGCGGAGCGGATTCGATGCCGTTTGCGTAGTTCAGGATCGTATCGCCGTGGGAACGGAAGGCTGAGACGAGCATTCCGCGGTCGGCGCGGGCAAGTTCCCCGATCGTGTGGATGCCGAGAGAATGCAGTTTTTTTGCGGTGGATCCGCCGACAGAATACAGGTCTTCCACGGGAAGCGGCCAGAGCTTTTTCTGGATTTCATCCGGGAAAAGGGTGTGAACCCGGTCCGGTTTTTCAAAATCGGAGGCCATTTTCGCCAGCAGGCGGTTGCGGGAGATGCCGATATTGACGGTGAAGCGCAGTTTCTCGCGGATCGTGTCTTTTAAGCGGTGCGCGAAGGCCACCGGGTCGCCGTAGAGGCTGCCGGTTCCCGTCATGTCACAGAAGGCCTCGTCGATGCTGCAGGCTTCCACTTCGGGGACGTAATGTTTTAAGAGTTCCAGAAATTCTTCCGAGCGTCTGGCATAGAGAGTGTGATCGGGCGGATACACCTTCAGAGACGGGCATTTCCTGCGGGCGTGCGCTAATGGCTCGCCCGTCCGGATGCCGAATTGTTTTGCCGGAGAAGACTTTGCCAGTACAACGCCGTGGCGCAGTTCCTCGCTTCCGCCGATAACGGACGGAAAAGTCCGGATATCGGCGCTGTCGGGATCCTGCGCAAGGCGCCGGACTGCCTCCCAGCTTAAATAGGCAGAATTGACATCAACATGAAAAATAACAGGTTCAGGCATGGATGCCTCCTTTGAACAATTCCGTATTATCTGATAATTCTGATACCGCCGATCAGCGGAACTTCACATTCCCTGTCCTCACACGCGTGGACAAAGCCCATCAGCCAGAAAATAAACAGTACCATACGCATCGCCCACGGCACGAATCCGCCGACAAACGGGAAGTGTGCGATCACGGAGACTGCCATGCCGCAGAGAATAAGCACGAGCGACTGATTCAGGTGAAATCTTGCGTTTTCGCGGTCTCCCAGGCAGAATGCGGCCAGCCATCCGACTACGGTGAGATAAGAAATAATGCCGGTTGTTTTTTTGTTCATAAATGTTTCCCTCCTTGTCCGTCTTGTTCTTAAACTGATCATAAAACCTTTCCGCTGCCAAGAAAATAGGTAATTAGTACTATTCACCAAATTAAAAGAATTTCTTTGGAAAATCTTTTGATTTTTCTGAAGAGTATTTTTGGAATCGTCTTTTATGCTGGATTTCAGAAAGAAAATCCGGCTGGAAATGAACTTTGGAAGTCCGGTCCGGGAAAGAGGAAACGGAGGAATGGTTATGGATATCAATGGATTTATGCAGTTCTTTGTCACATACGGGCCGGTCGCGATTTTTGTGATTGTCCTGCTGGAGTATCTGAATCTGCCGGGATTTCCGGCGGGGGTGATTATGCCGCTGGCGGGGATCTGGGCGGCCAGAGGAGGGCTCAGCTTTTTTGCGACGATCGTGATTACGGTGGCGGCAGGGCTCACCGGAAGCATTATTCTTTATGGTCTTGGCCGGTGGGGCGGTGAGTTTTTCTTAAAGAAATATTACAGCCGGTTTCCGGGACAGCGGGAGATGATAGAGGGTAAGATCGAGTATCTGCGGCGGAAGGGCGGGGCAGGAATCTTTGTGAGCAAGCTGCTGCCGATGGTGCGGACGCTGATCTCAATACCCGCGGGCGTGATAAAAATGGATTTCCGCAGTTACTGCGTGAGTTCGACGCTGGGTATTGCAGTCTGGAATCTGGTGTTTGTGGGAGCCGGCTATGTGTTTGGGGATGCTGTGTTTGCACTGTTTGGACAGGGGGAGTGGTTATGAGAATCGCAATGTTTACCAACAATTATAAGCCGTATATAGGCGGGGTTCCGGTGTCGGTTGAGCATCTGGCAAAAGCTCTCCGGGAGAGGGGGCACACCGTGTACGTGTTCGCGCCAAGTTATGAGGGACAAAAGGAGGAACCGTTTGTGATCCGCTATCCGTCATTTCCGGTGAAGATCGTCGGCGCTCCCGTCCCGAATGTCCTGACGGGTCTGTTTCTTAAGAAAGTGCAGGAACTTGAGATTGATATTATTCACGTGCATCATCCTGCCCTTGTGGGAAATGTGGCGCTTTTTCTTAAGCGCAGGCTCAGGATACCGGTGGTGTTTACCTATCACACCCGCTATGAGGAATATCTGCACTATGTCAGCGCCCTGGAGAAGATTGAAAAGCATACCGGCGTAATAGAGCGGTATCTGCGCTTTTTCTGCGACCGCTGCGACATGCTTGCCGCGCCGACGCCCGGGATCCGGGAATATCTGAACGAAAAGGGGATGAAAGCTCCGGTCGGGGTTCTGCCGACGGGTATCCCGGAGGAACACTTTCACCCCGACAGGGAGGCCGCGGACGCGCTGCGCCGGAAATATGCCAAAACGGCGGATTATCTGACGCTCACAGTGTCCAGGCTGGCAAAAGAAAAGAATCTGATGTTTCAGCTGCAGGGCCTTGCCCGCCTGAAGGCAGCTCTTGCAAAACGGGGCAGAAGCTTCCGGCACCTGATGATCGGCGACGGACCTGACCGGGAGGCACTGCAGAAAGAGGCGGAGGCGCTCGGGCTTTCCGGGGAGATCGTGCTGGTGGGAAATGTGGCAAATGAGGAAATCCGCAATTATCAGGCGGCGTGCGATCTCTTTTTGTTTACCTCAAAATCAGAGACGCAGGGCATTGTTCTTCTGGAGGCGATGGCTGCTTCCAATCCGGTGGTCGCGGTGGAGGCGAGCGGCGTGTGTGATCTGGTAAGAGACGGGGAAAACGGCGCGCTGACGCCGGAGGATGCGGACGCCTGGGCTGCCGCCGCCGTCCGGGTGCTGACTGACACGGAGAACTTCCGGAACATGCGCCGTGCGGCCAGGGAGACGGCAGAGGAGTATTCGGAGGCGGAAGTGGCTGCCCGCGCGGAACTGTATTATCTGAATACCTGCGTGCGCGCGTCGGGCGCCGCCATACCGCACCGCCCGAATCTGCTCCGCAAGGTTCCCTTATGGCACTGACCTGTGCTATACTGGTACTGCACGAAAATGAACCATGAAGGAGCAGACAGATGGAACAGTACAACATACTTATCGTGGAGGATGACAGGGAGATACGCGACGGTATCGAAATTTTTTTAAAAAGCCAGAATTACCGGGTATTTAAGGCCGCGGACGGCGTGGAGGGCCTTGACATCATTGAGAAAAATGAGATTCACCTCGCCATTGTCGATATTATGATGCCGCGCATGGACGGTGTGACGATGACGCTGAAACTGCGTGAGAAATATGAATTTCCGGTGATTATGCTCTCTGCAAAGTCGGAGGAGACGGACAAAGTAATCGGGCTGAATATCGGGGCGGACGATTATGTCACGAAGCCGTTTACGCCGCTGGAACTGATGGCGCGGGTAAATTCCCAGCTCCGCCGCTATCTGCGCTTTTCAAATAAAAGCGCGCAGCCGGCGGAGGGAGGGGACCGCGTCTATATGATCGGCGGCCTGGAGCTCAATGAGGATACGGTCGAGGTCTCTGTGGACGGAAAGCAGGTGGAGATGACGCCGATCGAGTTTAAAATTCTGGCGCTTCTGATGAAAAATCCCGGAAGAGTCTACTCTGCAGATGAGATTTATGAGCGCGTGTGGAATGAAAAGGCGGTCAACACGGATACGATTATGGTACACGTCAGAAACATCCGGGGAAAGATCGAGATCAATCCAAGGGAACCAAAATATCTGAAGGTGGTGTGGGGTGTTGGATACAAAATTGAAAAGCAGCCTTAATTCAGGCATCAGGACGGTGGTGTCCGCCCTTCTGGCGTGTACGGTGGTGACGCTGTGCCTGTTTCCTGCCGTCAGCCAGAAGGCGCAGGCGGTCTTAAAATCCATGGGCGCGCAGGAAGAAAGAGAGCTGGATACACAGTTCTTAAAACAGCTTTATAGCGGCTGTTATGTCCTTTTTTTGGAGGCGGCGCAGCGGCAGGGGGAAAGAACAGCCGCGGATCTCTATCTGGAAATCCGCAGCACGGGCGAAGAAGGGGCGGATTCTGCAGAAGAGCTGCGGGAATGGACGGACAGCCGGATTAAACAGCTGGGCGAAGAGTTTGAGGAATACCGTTCCAGGGTCGATTATTGTATTGACCTGGGGGACGGGGAGTATGAGAAAAATACCGGTCATGCCCTTGAACGGATCCTTGAGGATATGAAAAATGAACAGGTGAGGTCGGAGCTGGCGGAAATCTATAATCAGTTCTTCGTGATTACATTTGATGCGAACGGGATACTGTCGATTCCCTGCATGTACAGCAGAAGTGTGCCCGGAGATACCATTATCAAAGCGCTTGGGCAGATCAGCCGGGGAGACGGGGTCTGGGGAGACGTGGTGGACGAGTACGCAGTCAGGGGCGTTGAGAGCCGGCTGAATAAACCTACTGGATTTACAGTTGTCTACGGCATACCGGCGGATGCGCCGCAGATGATTCTTAAGGATTCCATGCTGGAGGGCGTGAGGGAGACGGCAGACGGAACTTATGATGTCAGTATGACAGATATTCCGTGGAGTACACTGTATGAGGTCTATGAAGATTCCGGAGCGGGGCTCTTATATCAGGGAATGTTTGTCGTGATTTCCCTGCTGGTGTTTGTGATGACCAGCGAAAAGTTCCGGAAGAAGAAGATTTCCATGGAGCGGCCCGGCCGCTGGTATGTGATGGAGGCCGCAGTCTTCGGGGCCTGCTGTATACCGGGGATGTACGAGAGCCTGATTAACCGGATCTGGTCAAACCGTTTTCTGGTAAGTTATGGCACATTTTTCAGAAGTCTTGTGACGACACAGGCGTTTGGGGTGATCAGCCGGCTGCTCGCGGACGGCTGCGCTATTTTCCTGACCTATGCGGCGTGGTACCTGTCACTGCGTTTCCTCCGTCCCGTCTTTTCACTCGGGGTGCGCGGTTATATCCGGCAGTACAGCTATCTGTATCAGATTTTTCCGTGGATGAAACGCAAATGCGACGGTTTCCGGGAGGAGGTGGAACATATCGATTTCAGTGAAAAATCGACGAAGACAATTGTAAAAATTGTTGTGGTCAATTTTACGATTCTTGCAGTCTGTTCATTTATGTGGTTTTTCGGGACATTTGCGCTTGCAGTTTATTCCGTGATTCTGTTTTTTGTGATCAGGCATTATTACGACGCGGCTGGAAGAGATTACCGGAAGCTTTTAAACGGGGTAGGCCGGATTGCACAGGGTGATCTGGAGACGGAAATCACGGAGGATCTGGGCATGTTTGAGCCGTTCAAGGCGGAGCTGGGAAAAATCCGCTATGGCTTAAAAAAAGCGGTGGATGAGGAAGTAAAAAGCCAGCGTATGAAAACGGAGCTGATCACAAATGTTTCGCACGATTTAAAAACGCCGCTGACGGCGATTACTACCTACGTGGAGCTGCTCAAAAAAGATGATAATACGGACGAAGAGCGCCGCTCTTACATTGAAACTCTTGAAAAAAAGTCACTGCGTCTGCGGGTGCTGATCGAGGATCTGTTTGAGGTCAGCAAAGTGACGAGCAACAATATTATTTTCCAGCGCACAGAGATGGATATTGTGAATCTTTTAAAACAGGTCAGCATTGAGCACGAGGATCAGTTTGCGGCGGCCGAGCTGGATCTCCGCTGGGATATACCGGCAGAAAAAGTGACCGTGATGCTTGATAATCAGAAGACCTACCGTATTTTTGAGAACCTGTTTGTCAATCTTGGCAAGTACGCGATGCCCGGCAGCCGCGTGTATATAAAGATCAGATGTCTCACGGATGAGGTCCCGCTCGCGGGATATGGCGGCACTGTCAGCCCGGGGAGCGGTTTTGGCGGGTATGCAGCCGGCATACCGCTGCAGAAGAGCCGTGGGGAAAGCGATTACCCGTCCGGAAACCGGTTCCGTCCGGGCGGTACTCTGATCGCGGGCCCGGACGCGGATCCGGCCGGATGCAGGCAGGACGGATATGGCCTGAAGCCGGATTCCGGGGAAAGCGCGGGCATGCCGGAGGTCTGTGTGCCTGAGGCGGCGCATCCGCAGGGCATCGTCGAGATCACGATAAAAAATATGTCCGCCACCGAACTGAATTTTGACGCGGATGAGATCACGGAGCGTTTTGTGCGGGGAGATCTCTCCAGAAATACGGAAGGATCGGGGCTGGGTCTCGCGATTGCGAAGAGTTTTACCGAAGCCCAGGGAGGAAAATTCCGCATAGAGGTGGACGGAGATTTATTCAAGGTTGTAATCCAGTGGAAATGTGGTACAATCAAAGGGTGAAAAAAAACTGGAGGTAGCATCATATGGAAACGATGGAAGATTACAAAGAGGAACTGGATGCGTCGTTCCGGCGCATCAATGAGGGCGATATTATTTCAGGAACAGTCATCGACGTGAGCGAGGAAGAAGTCACGCTGGATTTGAAATATTATGCGCAGGGTGTCATTAAGGTGTCGGAGCTCAGCAGCGATCCGGATTTTGTCGCGGCGCAGCAGATACATCCGGGCGATGTGCTGGAGGCGACCGTGGTTAAGACGGACGACGGACAGGGCAATATTCTCCTTTCCAGAAAGGAAGCGAACGAGGTTCTCGCCTGGGAGAAGCTTCAGCAGATGCTGGATGAAAAAACAACTGTAAAAGTCCGCATAAAGGAAAGCGTAAAGAGCGGCGTAATCGCCTGGCTGGAGGGAATCCGCGGATTTATCCCCGCCTCGCAGATTGCACTCGATTATGTGGAGGACACGGCGCCCTGGATCGGGAAAGAGATTGATGTCCGGGTAATCACTGTGGACCGGCAGAAGGAAAAGCTTGTCTTATCCGGCAAGGTTGTTGCGCGGGAAGCCGAGGCGGGAGAGCGCAGGCACAGGATCTCCATGATTGTGCCCGGAACCGTGATGGAGGGGACCGTGGAGTCGCTGATGCCGTATGGTGCGTTTGTCAGTCTTGGAGACGGGCTCAGCGGTCTGGTGCACGTCTCACAGATCAGTGAGCGCAGGATCGGCAGGCCTTCCGATGTGCTCAAAGTGGGCCAGAAGGTGAAGGCAAAAGTACTTAACACGAATGACAATAAGATCAGCCTGAGCATGAAGGCGCTCTCGGAGGAGACGGTGGACACGGAGGGGGCCGGAGATCTGGCAGCTTATACGAGCCGCGAGACGATGGGAACAAGCCTTGGATCCCTGCTGGCAGGAATTAAGATCAATTAAGACGGAGGCCGCAAAAGGCTGCCGGACCGGGATGAACCGGTTGCGGCAGCCTTTTTGTGATTATTTCGTGGATGTAAAGCGGGCTGAGCCGCCGCGGGCGGCCGGGATAAGCTGCCGCCTTCCGGAGTCAGAGCAGACAAATCCCCGCCCTGTCGCAGGCTTCGGCCATATCTTCCGGCCACAGCGATGACTGTACTTCCCCGATATGTGCTTTCCGCAGGAAAAACATACAGATGCGCGACTGTCCGATTCCGCCCCCGATGGTGCAGGGCAGCTCCTCGTCGATAATAGCCTTCTGGAAAGGCAGATCTGCCCGCTCCATGCAGCCGGCCTTCTTCAGCTGTGAGAGAAGGGCCGCCTTATCGACCCGGATGCCCATTGAGGAGAGCTCCAGCGCAATGTCAAGCACCGGATAGTAGACGATGATATCTGCATTCAGCGACCAGTCATCATAATCCGGCGCGCGGCCGTCGTGTGGTTTCCCGTCGCCTAAAACATCTCCGATCTGCATAATGCAGACAGCACCTTTTGCCTTTGAGATCCGGTATTCGCGCTCCTTCGGGGAGATGTCCGGATAGAGTTCCGCCAGCTCTCTGGTTGTGATAAAGAAAATATTCTGCGGCAGAATTTCTTCAATGTAATCATACTGGATAGCCATATACTTCTCTGTTTTCTGCAGGCACTTGTATACTGTCTTTACCGTTTCCATCAGGGTTTCCCGCGTGCGTTCATCCCGGCGGATGATTTTCTCCCAGTCCCACTGGTCCACAAAGACGGAATGAATATTATCGGTCACTTCATCCCGGCGGATCGCATTCATGTCGGTGTAAAGTCCTTCGCCGTAGCCGAAACCGTATTTTTTCAGCGCGAAGCGTTTCCATTTCGCGAGCGAGTGCACAACTTCCGCGCAGCGGCTGTTCTGCTCACGGATATCAAACGCAACCGGGCGTTCCACTCCGTTCAGGTTGTCGTTGAGACCGGAGGCGGGGTCCACGAAAAGCGGGGCGGATACACGTGTCAGATGCAGGCGCAGCGCGAGCAGATTCTGGAAAAAGTCCTTGACGGTCTTGATCGCGAGCTGTGTGTCGTGCAGATTTAATTCGGACTGATAACTGTCCGGAATAATCAGATGTTCCATGTAAATTCTCCTCTCTGGTGCCAGGCACCGATGCCGCTTATTATAGCACAGATGCCAGCCGGTGTAAAACAGAAGATCACGGCGGCGTCTGCCGGCAGCGTGACTGGAAAGAACTTATAATTGACGTGTTCTCACAAATATGTTATCATGCATATTGTATACATAATACAATGAATTCACAATTTACAGTTCAGCATAAAGAGAACAATGGAAAGTACATGGAGGAGAAAATGAGAGATATTTCTGTAAAAGCGCTTGCAAAGATCAATCTCGGACTGGACGTGGTGAGACGGCGTGAGGACGGCTATCACGAGGTGCGCATGGTAATGCAGACGATTCACCTGTCTGACCGGCTTGAGATTCGAAAAACGGGTACCGGAAGAATCGCGCTGACCACAAATCTGCCGTTTCTTCCGACGAATGAGAATAATCTGGTCTGTAAGGCGGCAAAGCTGCTGATGGAGGAGTTCCGGATTAAGGATGGCCTTTTTGTGCGGCTGCACAAGCGAATACCGGTGGCTGCCGGGATGGCGGGGGGAAGCACGGACGCGGCTGCGGTGTTATATGCGCTCAACCGGCTTTTTGATCTGGGTCTGTCGCTGCAGGAACTGATGGAGCGCGGCGTAAAAATCGGGGCGGATGTCCCGTACTGTCTGATGCGCGGGACGGCGCTGGCCGGGGGAATCGGGGAGAAGCTGACGGCTCTGCCGCCGATGGTCAAATGTCCGGTGCTGATTGCAAAGCCTCAGATCAGCGTATCGACAAAGTTTGTCTATGAGCATCTGCGCCTGGATGAGAAGACGCCGCACCCCGATATTGACGGTCTGCTCGCGGCGATCCGCGATAAGAACCTGGCTGCGATTGCGGGCAGCATGGGAAACGTGCTGGAGACAGTCACGATTCCCAATTATCCGGTGATAGCGCAGATAAGGGATCATATGCTGGAGCACGGGGCGGTGAATGCCATGATGAGCGGGAGCGGTCCCACCGTTTTCGGGCTTTTTGACGGGGAGCAGACGGCGCGTGAGGCCTGCGGGGCGATGCGCAGATCGGGGCTGGCGAAGCAGGTATGTCTGACGGGTATCTACAATAATGTGAGATAAGCGGGAGGAGATGGATAATGGAGAATCTGACTCTGAATATGAATGCTTATCTTCCGCTGAGGGACGTCGTATTTAACACGCTGAGGGAGGCAATTTTAAGAGGCGATCTAAAGCCCGGGGAGCGGCTGATGGAGCTGCAGCTCGCCGCAAAGCTGGGCGTTAGCAGGACTCCGATCCGGGAGGCCATAAGAATGCTGGAGCAGGAGGGGCTTGCGGTCACGATCCCGCGAAAAGGGGCGGAAGTTGCGAAGATGACGGAAAAGGATATGGAGGATGTGCTGCAGGTGAGGGAGGCGCTGGATGAGCTCGCGGCGTCCGTCGCCTGTGAGCAGATATCGGAGGAACAGCTTGCAGAACTCCGGCGCACAATGCATGAATTCGAGGAATCTACGAAGACCAGGGATCTGAAACGGATTGCGGAGGCAGATGTGCGGTTTCATGACATCATATATCAGGCCACCGGCAATCCGCGGCTTGTCAGCATGCTGAGCAATCTGGGGGAACAGATGTACCGCTACCGGGTGGAATACTTAAAGGAAGAGAAGAATTATCCGGTGCTGATCCGGGAACACGCGCTGATTGTCGAGGGGCTGACCGTGAAAGATAAGAAAAAGGTGACGGATACCATGCACACACATGTGAAAAACCAGGCGGCTGCAGTCAAAGAGATAATCCGGGAGCAGGGGTAACCGGGATAGCGGCCGGCGGAGAGCCGACAGAAGAATACCGCACGCGACAGCATTCAATGGAGAGTGCTGCCGCGTGCGTTTTTTGTGCTTCAGGACTGTGATTTTTCGGCTGTAAACTGCTCCACGAGCCGTTTCACATCGTCCAGACAGGCCCCGCAGACCGTGCCGGCGCCTGTGATTTCCTGCACTTCTTCCAGCGTGCCGGCGCCGGAATATACGGCGTCGCGGATGGCTCCGTTTGTGACGTTCATACAGTTACATACTATCTTATCCGGATTCATTTTTCTTTTCCTCCCTGTGCGCAGGTTTTGATTCCTGTCAGATTTGAACATAATATTCCGTGATGGACTGGTCAGGATCCAGTATGTGCATTTTCCCTGTGAAATATGAGAAAAATATTTTCTGAATAAGGTCCGGGAAAAAAGGCCAGACTAGGAAAAACAGATTTTTTTACGGGAGAGGACGGGATTATGGCAGATAAAACGCCGGTCAGCAGGCAGCTGAGTGACAATATCGCGCACATGGAAGAGCTTTTTTGCGTGTGCGATGATATCAAGAAAAAGCAGATGAATATCGGGCGGGACAGGGATGTGGCGTGTTACCTGACATTTATCGAGGTGGCGGTGGATATGGGAAATTCAGCGCTGCTGGAACTGTTAAAATATTTCCGCGGACTGGGGAGGAGGGAGATTTTAGAAGCGCTGGAACAGAATGCCCTCGGCGTGTCGGACGCGACGTTTTTTGAGACGATTGAGGAGGCGGGCGACGGTGTGCTGACGGGAGAGGCCATCCTGTTTGTGGACGGATTTGACATGGCTGTCAAGATACCGGACGACGGTTACCCGAATATGGGGGTAAATCAGGCGGAATCAGAGAAAGTGATCCGTGGTTCCAACGAAGGTTTTACGGATTCCGTCAAACAGAATGCGGCCCTGATCCGGAAAAGAATACGATCCACAGATGTAAAGGTGAAGCAGCTGAAGGAGGGAGTGCGCTCCAATACCAATGTCTATCTGGTCTATATGGATGATCTGGTGTATCCGGGGCTGCTGGAAGAGATAGAGAGGCGTATGGCCGGGTTTGAGATTGACGGTGTGCTTGACAGCGGCGTGCTGGAACAGCTGACGGAGGAAAGCTGGTATTCACCGTTTCCGCAGTTTCAGACGACACAGAGGCCGGACCGGGCGGCGATGTCGGTGCTGGAGGGCCGCGTGGTGCTGCTCTCCGATAATTCACCCGTCGCCCTGCTGCTGCCGACTGATTACAATGCCTTTATCCGGACAAGCGATGATTATTACAACCGCTGGGAGATCGCCAGCTTCGGGAGGCTTTTGCGATATATGGCTTCCTTCTTTTCCATGATACTGCCGGGGCTCTACCTTGCCGTGACAAATTTTCACACACAGATTCTGCCGACGACGCTGCTTTTGTCCTTTGCGGAGGCGCGAAAGGGGGTGCCGTTTCCGGCGGTAATTGAGGTCCTTATTATGGAAGTATCATTTGAGCTTTTGCGGGAGGCGGGGGTGCGTCTGCCCGGGGCGATGGGCAATACCATCGGGATAGTGGGCGGTCTGATCATCGGTCAGGCTGCGGTGGAAGCCAGTCTGGTCAGCCCGATTGTAGTGATCGTCATCGCGTTCACGGCGCTCTGTTCCTTTGCGGTTCCGAACGAGGAATTTGCCACGGCGTTCAGGCTGCTCAAGTTTTTCTTTATCGGAATCTGCGCCTGGCTGGGATTTTTCGGGATGCTGCTCGGACTTCTGGGCGTGCTTGTTCACCTTGCGGGACTTAAGAGCTTCGGGATTCCGTATCTGATGCCGTTTGTCGGCGCAGATCTGAATCAGTACGAAGATGAGCGCGATTTTCTGTGGCGTCTGCCGCTGAGGCGTCTCCGGAAACGTCCGGTATATACCAGACGCGGACGGCGGATTAAGCTGTCTTTTCCGGGAAAAGGAAAAACGGGATAAAGCGGGGCCGTCCGGAAAATGCGGCAATTGAGTATAAGGGGATGGAACTATGTTTTCAAATAACAAAAAGATTTCCGGAAGGCAGGCATTCCGGCTGCTGACATATGATTTTATGGGACCCGGCACGCTGCTGGTGCCGACCGTGCTCTCGGGGCTTGCGGGGAGGGACGGAATATTCAGCATTTTTGCCGGGCTGGCCGCGGCGCTGCTTTATCTCTGGCTTCTGGGACGCGTGATGAAGGATATGGATGTGGAATACCCGCTCTATCTGGAGCGGAAGCTGGGGAAGCTCTGCGGCCGGTTTGTGCTGGGAGGTTATCTTTTGTACTTTACGCTGCTGGCGGGTTACACCGCCTACCTGTTTTCCGGCATTGTGCTGAAGAATCTCCTGCGGGAGGAATCTTTTTTTCTGGTGCTCGCGCTGATTCTGCTGCTGACCGCATACGGGATCCGGGGCGGGATCGAGAGCAGGGCGCGTGTTTATGAGATTCTGTTCTGGTTTCTGATGATTCCGCTGATACTGATGCTGCTTTCTGCGGCCGGCGATGTGAGGACCGATTACTGGTTTCCTGTTTTTACGGCTGCTTCGGGCAATGTATTTTCCGGAGGATACTATGTATTTCAGTCCCTTTCTCTTGTCTTTCTGGTGCTGTTTTTAAAAAGCTTCGTCGGAAAGCGGGGAACGCTTGTGGCAGCGGGAAGAAAGGCGCTTCTGTTTACCGGAGGGGTTCACGTGGCGCTGTATCTGGTTCTGCTCGGGGTGTTCGGGGCAGCGGCGCTCGGGGAGATGGATTTTGCAGCGATTACCCTGATGAGTACGGTTAAGATTTCCGGCGGATTTATAAAGCGGGCGGATGCGTTTATGTTCGGCATCTGGTTTTTTACGTTGTACGCTCTGCTGGGAAGCACTACGTTTTACGGGAGCAGCGTACTTTTTTACCTGGCAGGAGGCAGGGACCGGGAACACACGGGAAAACAGCCGGGGGAGCGTATCGCGGCGGCGGCGGTTCTTGTGGCGGCTGCGGTGCTCGCCGTGGCATTTTACTGGAATCAGGACGCGGCCGGCTGCTTTCAGCGCTTTCTGTGGTATGCCGGCACACCGTTTCTGGTGCTGGTACCGCTTGTGCTGGCGGTCTGTGCCGCGTGGAAGCCGTCGGGAGGAGGCGGGGGAAAGGTACGGGAGAAGAAAGCGGAGGCGGAAAGCGGAAAAAAACTGTCTGCCGCAGTCCTGCCGCTTCTGATGATCTGCCTTACGGCAGGCTGTACGCCCGCAGAACTTGAAGACCGGAATTTTCCGATCGAGATTGCGATAGACGATACGGACCGCTTCGACGCGGAGTGGCTGAATGCCGCGGAGTCCGGAAACAGGGTAATCGATTACAGCCATTTAAAAGTCATACTGATCGGACGGGAATTTCTGACGGACGACGCGCAGATGCAGGAATTTCTGGATCTGCTGGAGCGCAAAAGCGATGTGCCGCGCAATACGTATATCGTCGCGGCTGACCGCGCGGCGGATCTGATGAATTTTTCGGGCCCGAACGGCGAGTCGGCCGGCGAGTATATCGAGGAGCTTCTGGAAAATGTCTCCGAGGTGAATAAACGGGCGTTCCCCACCCTTGGAATGCTCTATCAGGAGCAGGAGAACCGTGTGGAGACGCTGCTGATTCCCTATCTGGGGATGGATGATAAAAAACCGGTTGTGGATCATTATTTTGCGTGGAAACGTGGACATGCGGCCGGGGATGTGGATAATGCGCCGTCGCTTCTTTCCTTTTTTACGGCAAATCAGACCGAATCTTTTACCCTGACGTTTCCGAACGCGGATATCCGGCTTGTCTCACCGCACAACCGGGTGTCCTTCCGGGAGGGAGAAAACCGTGAGATAATTGTGGATGTGCGCTGTACGGGCGAGGTGATTTATGAGCGTGAGGAGACGGGGTTTCCGGATCTGGAGCGGCAGATTGAGGCATACATGAATGAGACAGCCGCGCGGGCGCTGATCTGGCAGCAGATTGATCTCTCAGGCAGTTACCGGAAACTGGGCAGACACAGACGGGATCTGTACCGGAAGTATACACAGAATCCGGAATCCTATGAGAGCGATATGAAGATTGTATATCATGTGCAGGTAAAATGGAGCACGGTCAGCTGAGCGCTGTCAGCTGATCATTCCGCCCGCCATGCCGGATGCCCCGCACAGAATCATGGTTGTGAGAACCCGCGTCATATCCAGATCGAATCCGCCTTTTACCGCGACGGACACGGCAAACAGAAGCACAAAATAAATCGCGCCTGCGGCAAGCCCCCACAGGTATTTCTGCTCACGCATAATTTTACCCATCAGAAAACCTCCCGCAATACCCGCCACGACGTAAATTGCGATAATGCCGATTCTGACCGCGGATTCCTCCAGCTCCATTTTATAGAGGAGCATTGCCAGAAGCAGCAGCAGAAGCCCGCTGACAATGAACATCACGAAAACGGCTGCCAGAACCGCCGTGACGGGATTACTTTTCGCATCTCTCGATTTCATTTTATGCTTCAGATTCATAGTCAACCAACCTGTCTTTGTGATATATCCCATATATATGCAGGCGGACAGTCCCGTATGACTCTGTGCGGGGAAAATGACGGCTGTCAGGAAAAATTCATCCGGTATTCAGCTGCGAACGTCTCTCCCGCGCCCAGCACATTCGTGTATGCGCGCTCTTTGAGCTCTCCCTCAAAACCGGCCTCATCGCATCTGCCGTACCAGGGCTCTATGCAGACAAACGGCGCGTTTTTTCCCTCCGGCGACCAGATGGCGAACAGCGGCGCGTCAAACAGAACCGTGACATAGGCTTTCCCGTCCGCATCCAGCAGGGATACCTCCCCCGTCTGCTTTCCCTCCGCCATGTAGGTGCATTTGTCAAAAAAACCGGGCGCAAAGCGCACGGCGCCGTCGCACAGCGTCAGCACCTCGTCGTCCATGACAGCCATGCCGTCCGGCGTGTTGCCGTGATGGTGCAGCTGCGACGTAAGACCGCCGAATTTAAGCCCGTAACCGGTCTTGTCCGTCTCTCCGTGAATGGGACAGAGAAATGCGGGATGTGCCCCGATGGAAAAATACATGGTTTTTGTGTCTGTATTTTCGACTTTCCAGAGGACTTTCACCTCATTGCCGCTCAGCTCATATCCGATGTGCAGGCGGAACGCAAACGGATAAGCCGCATGTGTTTCTTCTGTGGAGGAAAGTACAAACCAGATGCCCTGCCCTGCGGGGATACTCCCCTGTGCGTCCGGCGCGGCGCCTTCCGGGGAAGGGGATTCACAGATAAATTCCATATCCCTCGCAAATCCGTGCTGCCCCATCGCGTAAGTCTTTCCCTCGTGGCGGTACTGTTTATTTTTCGGGCTTCCCACAAACGGGAAGAGTACGGGGGAGGTGCGGCCCCAGTATTTTTCGTCCGCATACCACATATATTCCCGCCCGTCAGCCTTTCTTTTTACGGAGCGGATCTCTGCCCCCCGGGATTCCACCTCCACTGTAAAAATATCGTTCTCCAGTCTGTAACGCATGTTGTGCCTCCTGTCTTTTCTGAAATATTTTCTTCAATTATAACGGAAAAGCGGAGCTGTTACAAGGAGGAATAAGAGTCACAAAAAAGTGCGGACGGTGTTTCCGGAGGGGATTTTGGTCATGACAAAATATGTAAATTATGTTATCATTTAAAAAACAGTTTTCTTCGGGAAAGAAAGAAGGTGCCATACATGCTGAAGGAATGGAACGGGACAGAAAAACCGCAGGAAGAGGAAATATCCGCCCGCCTTACGGCGGCCAGAAACAGGCTCATGCAGCAGCAGATGCAGGTGAAGGAGCAGAAGCTGCCCGTCCTGGTGCTGGTGGAGGGCTGGGGAACCGCGGGCAAGGGATTTGTCATCGGGCAGATCATCAGAAACATTGATCCCCGCTTCTTTAAGGTGGCCTCGATGGAGGAGCCGACCGTGGAGGAGCAGAGAAAGCCGTTTCTCTGCCGCCATTTTACCAGAATTCCGGAGGCCGGAAAGTTTCAGTTTCTGGATTCCGGCTGGATGGATGAGGTGATCAAAGGAAAGCTTTATGACGGAATGACGGATGCAGAGTATGCGATGCGGGTTGAGAGCATTAAACGCTTCGAGCGGCAGCTCACGGACAACGGGTATCTTGTGATGAAGTTTTTCCTTCATATTTCGCGCAAAGAGCAGAAGAAACGCATTGAAAGCCTGCTGGAGTCAAAAGACACGAGATGGCGTGTCGGAAAGCATGACCAGTGGCAGAATACGCACTACGGAAAATGTGAGGATGCGTTTGACAGCTATCTGAAAGAGACGAACATGCCCTCGGCGCCTTGGTATATCATTGATGCCAGATCCAGAAAATGGGCCGAGACGCAGGTACTTGAGATGCTGACGCAGGGCATAGAGATCGCCCTTGGCAACCGTGCGATGGCGGTGCCGCTTCTGCAGAATGTATTTCCGCTCACGCAGATGCCGCAGCTTTCGCAGATCGCCCTGGACGGGACGATTGAGGCGGAGGAATATAAGGCGGAGTTAAAGCACCTGCAGCAGCGTCTGGGAGAGCTGCACAACCGCCTCTATCGCAAAAAAGTCCCCGTTGTGATCGCCTATGAGGGATGGGATGCGGCGGGAAAGGGAGGCAATATCAGGCGGATCACCGGAGCGCTGGACCCGCGCGGCTATGAGGTGCATCCGATCGCCAGTCCGGAGCCGCACGAAAAGTCGAGACACTATCTGTGGCGTTTCTGGACAAGACTGCCCAAGACAGGGCATATTGCCATTTTTGACCGCACCTGGTATGGCCGGGTTATGGTGGAGCGTCTGGAAGGCTTCTGCAGCGAAAACGACTGGATGCGCGCCTACAATGAAATCAATGAATTTGAAAAAGAGCTTCATGACTGGGGCGCGGTGATCATCAAATTCTGGGTGCAGATCGACAAAGACACCCAGCTCGCGCGCTTTAACGACCGGCAGAACACACCGGAGAAGCAGTGGAAGATCACGGATGAGGACTGGCGCAACCGGGAGAAATGGGATCAGTACGAGACCGCGGTGAATGAAATGATTGCAAAGACAAGCACCGTCTATGCCCCGTGGCATATTCTGGAGTCCGTGGATAAGCGGTATGCGCGGATTAAGGCGCTGAAGATTGTAATCGGTGAGCTGGAAAAAATACTGGATTAGCGGCAGGGAGCTGAAATGAGAATACTTGTGGTGGAGGACGAAAAGGATTTAAACCGGATTATCGCGCAGAAGCTGGAATCCGAAGGCTATATTGTGGACGCCTGCCATGACGGGGAGAGCGCATGTGATTATCTGTGTCTGGGAGAGTATGACGGTGTGATCCTGGATGTCATGCTGCCGGGGATGGACGGGTTTGAGGTCTTAAGGAGGGCCCGCGGCAGAGGGGTGCAGACGCCGGTGCTGTTTCTGACGGCGCGCGACGGCACGGCGGATATTGTCGAGGGGCTGGATATCGGGGCGGATGATTATATGGCAAAGCCCTTTGCCTTTCAGGAACTTCTCGCAAGGGTCCGGGTGATGACGAGAAAAAAAGCGAATGTGCGGGAAAATATCTACCGCTGCGGCGCGCTTACCATGGACCTAAACTGCCATACCGTGGAGCGGGAAGGGAAGCAGATTGATCTCTCGCCAAAAGAGTTTTCAGTGCTTCTCTTCCTGATCCGCAATCAGAATATTGTCGTCACCAGGGATCAGATTGCGGCCAATATCTGGGACGGGGAGAGCGATGGTTACTCCAATGTTGTGGATGTCTATATCCGCTACCTGCGGAAAAAAATGGACGATGATTTTCCGTTTAAAATGATTCAGACGATCAGAGGGGTGGGATATATATTAAAAGGGGAGACGTAAAAACGGTATCCATTGTCTGGTATGTGGTGGTTCCGCTTGCGATGGCCGCATTTGTGATGGCGGTGGTGCAGATTCTGTTTGTCAATATCTGGTCGAATGTGGCCGTGGAGTATGATGTCCGGCAGAATCTGGCACGGGAAGTCCGCAGGAACCTCAAATATATTGAGATCCGGGATGGGGAGCTGTATTTTGCGGAAGGATATGAGCAGAAACAGGATGGAATTTACTTTCTTCTTCTAAACGATAAAATGGAAGTTGTGGCGGGAAGCTATCCGGATAAATTTGTGCCGGACGAAGGCGCCACGCTCAATCACACCCGGATTGTGAAATGCCGGGGGGAAACTTTTTATGTGCATGATATGCAGAAGATTAAAACGCTTGGGACAGGCTATATTATGCGGGGGGTGGTGCGCAGGGCGGATATTTTCAGCAGGTATCAGACCCTGGAATATTTTTCTTACCTGAGTATTGTGGCTGTATTTGGCATTGTGACGGTCTGCGGGCTTGTGCTGGGACGCCGGATCTCAGGATCACTGAAGGGCATGTGCCGGACCGCGGAGACGATCGGCAGGGATTTCAGCATTTCAGAGCGCATGGAACATAACAGCCGTTTTTATGAGCTTGCCGTTTTAACAGACGCGGAGAACCGTATGCTGGACCGGATCGAGCATGCGGTAAAGGAGCAGGAGCAGTTTACATCGGACGCGGCGCACGAGCTTCGGACGCCGGTCGCCGTCATTTCAGCCCAGTGCCAGTCTGTCGCCGGGAGAGAGCAGAGCAGGGAAGAGCTTCTGGAAGCGCTTGAGGTGATAGAGAGGCAGGCTGGCAGAATCAATGCGATGATTGCGCAGCTGCTTCATCTCTCCCGCCTGGATCAGGAGCAGACAAAGATCCGCAGAGAGGAGATTGATCTGGTGGAAATTGTGCAGTCTGTCTGCGAGGACGAGCAGGAAAAAGCGGGGGAGAGCGTGGCGATCGAAATGCGGCTGAATAAGGCGGAGACTTCCGGCGATATCAGTCTGATTATGATTGCCTTCCGGAATCTGCTGACAAACGCCATTAAATTTGGCGCCGGATGCGGCGGGATTGAGGTGGAAACCGGCACAAAAGACGGTGAGGTCTATGTCTCTGTCCGCGATCACGGGTGCGGGATAAAGGAGGAAGAGCTTGAGCGGATCTTTCAGCGTTTTTATAAAGAAGATAAATCCAGAAATTCACAGGGGATTGGTCTGGGGCTTCCGCTCGCCCAAAAAATTGCGCTCAGACACGGCGGACGTATCACAGCTGTGAGCGGGGCGGGAGAGGGAAGTACGTTTACTCTGTTTCTGCCAGGGATGTAGTTTTCCGTGACGAATGTTCATACTTCTCATGTGATCCTCACAGAGCGTCACAGGGTCATTCCATGCCTCATATTTCATGTAACTTAAAATAACGATTTCATAGCCCCGATCCATACCATTATCAAAGGGATGGACAAATGATATTGATAATCTATTCTGCATGTGCTACTGCTGCAATACCATCAGACATGTCATATATCCGGCGGAATTTATGGACAGGATCACACTGATATTCCTGTACCAGATGCAGTGGATGAACGGGAACAGCCTGAAATGGAGGATCGTGCGGCGTTTTCCGGGACTTCCGGATACGGAGGAATTCAGTGTGCGTGACGGGGTGCGGAAAGTGGAAATCACAGGCGCCTGTTGAATCCGGAGAGGGCGGGTGTTATAATGAGTGTATGAATCAGAATGATGAAAAGGGGGAATATGGATGCTTGCGGCAGTGAAAGGGGTCATAAAGGGAAATACGGTTATCATCAAGGATGAGGATATGCGGGAATATGACGGGGCTGAGGTCATTGTCACACTTCTGGATTATCCGGAAAGAAAGGAGCGCCCCCTCGTGGACTGGGACAGTTTTGTAATGCCAAGTGAACGGGGACAGAATGTTGATGAATATATAAGGGAGTTGCGCGGGAATGACAGGTTTTGAAAAAGTATTTGTGGATACTGCACCGTTTATTTATTTTATTGAAGGGAGCAGGGATAACCTGCAGTATTCTGACAGGGTTAAAAGATTTTTTATGGACTGTTATGGCGCAGGCACAGACCTTTATACATCCGTGATCACCGTTGTGGAATACAGTGTTTTTCCATACAGGAATCATGAGCAGGGATATGTTGACCAGTTTGAAAGGCTGATCCGTACACTCGGAATGTGTGTAATGGATATTGACAGGAATATCGCGAAAAAGGCGGCATGGATAAGGGCAGAGTATAAAGGATTTAAGTCCATGGATGCCTTGCAAATTGCGACAGCCTGTATCACAGGATGCGATCTGTTCCTTACAAATGATAAACAGTTAAGGCAGTTCAGGGAAATCAGATGCATTACGGTTGATGAGCTGGAATAAGCCGGAAAGTAATGGGGATATTATAGAACAGGAGTGCCATTGAGAGCGTATTTTTTTTCTTGAAGGCGCTTCTTTTTGCGTTTTTCAGTGGGTTCGATAATGATTAAAAAAATGAGTAGAGAAAAATATATTAAATATTTTACATACATCCAAGACGAGGATCACAAGTGTATGCTATGTAATATGATTTTGGACGATATCGGATGCCATATCCACGGCGCAGTAGATGGGGATAGGATGTTTGGATGAAAAGAATTAACAGATATGTTTCACGAATTGCATGTTTATATCGAAGATGAACAGGGTCTGAAAAAATATTTTCTGATAATCTGGGTTTTGCCGTTGGTGTAGAATATTGCGCCAATAAAATTCCTCTTTTACTTGATTTCGAATACAATATATAGATTAAATTGTGATATAACATACAATATATGGTTTGCTAAATTGCACGGTGAGGAATATATGAAAGCATGAGAAAATAATACCAGCCCGTTGCTACATATCTATTGTATGGCTGTATTTTGACCATATAAGGGATTTTATGCCTGGAATGATAATTATTGCTTAATGTATTTGGAGGCTTATATGAGCGAATTACGGGGATAGGAATGGATGATTAATGCAAAACCAGGCAGGCGTAATACTTCTCATGTTCAGAGAATTGCTGTTGCTGAGAAGTATAGACCTGTTTATGAAAAGCAAATGAGAAAAATAAGTCAGAATAGTTTTCGGAAAATTATTCAGCAACTGTAAATGAAAATAAAACTGATGTACGTGTAAAATTTAGAAACAACAGGTGTGTCCACTGATACATATGCTAAAGGTAAAAAAATTCCTGATTCTAATAATGAAACATTAAAGCAAGAAGTTTTATCTGGAGAAAAAAGTATCAATACTGGCTATAAAGAACTTACACAGGACCAAAATGAAGAGTTAAGCGCAAAAGCGGATATATATTCAACTGCTGTTATATTGAATTTTATGTGGATAAGGTTGTTCATTGTGGACAATAATGAAAGGGAGAGATAGGAATTTTAGTGAAAATTTCTGGTGAATTGTATCCTGATAACAGAAAATGGATTTGGTGATTGTATATTTATGTTTGTAATGGTATAATTACTCTGAATAATTAAGTTAAGGATGGTAATGTATATGAGTTATGATGATTTAATAAAGCTGTATCCTTGGGTTGATCTGATTATGGAATTATTCAAAGGAATTGTGCCGACATTTGTGGCATTACTGGCGATTTTTCTGAATAACTTTTTTTCTCAAAAAAGAGATTTGCTGTACAGAAAAAAGAGTTTACAGCTTGATTATTGTGAGAAAATGCTTCAGTGGCTTCATGAAATAAAAAAAGATATGATGGAAATAACACTGGAACTTGAGAATGCATTGAGTAGAAGAAATCCTGAAGAACGCGTAGAGAGATATAATAATTTTTTGAAATATTTCAGTGACATGAACAAAATTATTACAGTATGGAGTGATACATATAATATGGTATTTGGAGCTTTTGGTTGTGATATTGAATTTGATCAGTTCAAAAAGAAAATTATTGAAAATTCAGATGATATTATAAGGATTGGACAGAAATATATCCGTCAATCAGATACTGAAATGGCAACGGATGAAATAAATAATGTTGTGTGTAAATCGAATAAAGTAATAGATGAAAATATAACGGTACTTTTAAAAAAGATGAGTAAATTATATTGAATTGCAATAGTAGTTAGCTTTTTCTGGATATATATAGTAGGAATTATTGCAGCTACTTTTGTGCCTGTTGTTTCATTAAAGAAAATATTGAAGAGGAAAAATCTTTATACCATGATTTGTAAAATATAGGTATAGGCATGAGTGAACAGGATATTACAATCTTTTTGTGCCTGTGCTGGAAAACGGTATGAGGATAGGCGGACTGTGTGGCCTGTCAAGGGAGGATATTGATTTGATAACAGAATGCAAAAAATGGATAACATGTATTTGATTCCACATTGCAGATGAGCATGGATTTATATTGTCATGTTCGGATGATGTATTGGTGGAAGAGATGAAAAAATGGAGCAAAAATGGTGTCAGATGGGAGAACGCTGTGTTTTCCCATTTTTTAATGCGTTTTTAATATTGATTTTATATAACTGAAGCACGGAGGTGATCTTCAGTGAAGAACGGCTTCCGGATTCAGAAAAATGACACAGATTACGGAGGAAGCAGTATGGACCATCTGGAAGAGCTCGAGGCGGAAGCGATCTATATTATGCGGGAGGTGGCGGCGGAATGTGAAAAACCGGTGATGCTGTATTCGGTCGGCAAGGATTCTTCCGTTATGCTGCATCTGGCGTTGAAAGCATTTTATCCGGAAAAACCGCCGTTTCCGTTTTTACATATCAATACGACATGGAAATTCCGGGAGATGATCACATTCCGGGATGAGACGGCGGAAAAGATGGGGATTGAGATGCTGGAATATATCAATGAGGACGGCGTCAGGGAAGGGATCAATCCGTTTGACCACGGGGCGGCATACACAGATATCATGAAAACGCAGGCGCTCAGGCAGGCGCTTGATCTATATGGATTTACGGCGGCTTTCGGCGGCGGCAGACGGGATGAGGAAAAGTCGCGCGCAAAGGAGCGGATTTTTTCGTTCCGCGATCACAATCACGCGTGGGATCCGAAAAATCAGCGTCCGGAACTCTGGAAGCTGTACAATACGCAGATACACAGGGGGGAGAGTATCCGGGTATTCCCGCTGTCGAACTGGACGGAGGCGGATATCTGGCAGTATATCAGGAGGGAGTCGATCCCGATTGTCTCCCTCTATTTCGCGAAGGAGAGACCGGTGGTGATTCGTGACGGAAATATCATTCTGGCGGATGATGAGAGAATGCGTCTGGGCCCGGGCGAGGAGATTCAGATGAAAAAGGTGCGCTTCCGGACGCTGGGCTGCTATCCGCTGACGGGCGGCGTGGAATCGGAGGCGGATACGCTCGACGCGATCGTGCAGGAAACGCTGGCGGCCGTGGAATCGGAGCGGACGAGCCGTATCATAGACTCAGACGGTGGAAGTGCAAGTATGGAAAAAAGAAAGCGTGAGGGATATTTCTGAATGGAAAAGGATTTGCTGAAATTTATTACCTGCGGGAGCGTGGATGACGGAAAATCAACGCTGATCGGACATATGCTCTACGATGCAAAGCTGATTTTTGCCGATCAGAGAAGGGCGATGGAGCTGGATTCCGGAAAGGGTTCTGCTGATGGCAGACTGGATTATTCGCTGCTGCTGGACGGACTGATGGCGGAGCGGGAGCAGGGTATCACCATAGATGTGGCGTACCGCTATTTTACGACCAGACGGCGGAATTTTATTGTGGCGGATACGCCAGGGCATGAGGAATATACGAGAAATATGGCGGTCGGGGCTTCTTTTGCCTCCCTGTGCGTGATTCTGGTGGATGCCAGCCAGGGGGTGCTGATGCAGACAAAACGTCATGCGCGTATCTGCGCGCTGATGGGAATCCGGCATTTTGTGTTTGCGGTAAACAAAATGGATCTGGTGAACTACAATCAGAAAAAGTTTGAAAAAATCAGGAAAGATGTCCGGGTGCTGATGGCGGAGGCGGACGGCGTGCAGGTGCAGCTGATACCGGTCTCGGCGACGGAGGGAGATAATATCACGGAAAAATCGGTCAGGATGCCCTGGTACGGAGGGCCGGCACTGCTGCCTTATCTGGAGACAGTGGAGACGGGGGAGCCTTGCGGGGGCAGAGGATTTTCGATGGCTGTGCAGCGCGTCTGCCGTCCGAACCGCCTGTTCCGGGGATTTCAGGGGCAGCCCGCGTCCGGGAGCCTTGCGGTCGGGGATATCCTGACCGTGCTTCCGGGCGGACAGAAAGCCGCTGTGGCGGAGATTCTCAACGGGGATAAGAGTGTTGAGCGCTGCGAAAAGGGGCAGGCTGTCACAATCCGGCTGGCCACAGAGACGGATGTGTCGCGGGGCTGTGTTCTCGGGAAGGATACGACGTTAAAGACAGGTTCCATGCTGGCGGCGTATCTGCTGTGGATGGATGACAAAAATCTGGTGGCGGGGAGAAATTTCCGGATGAAACTGGGTACACAGACGGTTCCGGCCACGGTCATGAAAATCCGCCACAGGGTGGACGTCAATACCGGAGCGGAGGTGTCTGCGGAGACCATTTATAAAAATGAGATTGCGTTCTGTGAGATTTCCATGGGGAGCAGGGTGGTATTTGACACATTTGCGGAAAGCAGGGAACACGGCAGCCTGATTCTGATGGACCGGCTTAGCAATATGACGTGTGCGTGCGGCGTTGTGGAACAGGAAATTGTGCGCGAAAATAATCTGACCTGGCATGAAATGGATATCACAAGGGAACTGCGCGAGTCGCAGATGGGGCAGAAGGCGTTTACGGTCTGGATGACAGGCCTGTCCGGCGCGGGAAAGTCCACGATCGCGAACGAGGTGGAAAAACGCCTGTTTGCAATGGGAAAGCATACAATGATTCTGGACGGAGATAACGTGCGCATGGGCCTGAACAAAAACCTCGGTTTCGGGGAGGAGGACAGGATCGAAAATATCCGCAGAATCGCGCAGGTCGCGAAACTGATGAACGATGCCGGCCTGATTGTGCTGGCCGCGTCGATATCCCCCTACCGCCCCGACAGGAGGATGGCGCGGGAGATTATCGGGGAAAATTTTACGGAAGTCTATGTGAGCACGCCTCTCGCGGAGTGTGAGCGGCGGGATACAAAGGGGCTTTATAAGGCGGCGCGGGCCGGAGAGATTGCGGAATTTACCGGCATTTCCGGTGTCTATGAGGTGCCGGAATCTCCCGATATCGTGATAGATACGACGGGGCGGAGTGTGGAGGAGTGTGCCGGTCTGCTTCTGGCCGGAATTGAGAAATATTTATGAAGAACAGGGCGCGGCGCGCGGAGGATAGAATGAACGGAAGAAAAACACTTTATATTCATATCGGTACACCGAAGACGGGAACGACGGCGATCCAGGGATTCTGTCAGGACAATGCGGAGGAACTTGCGCGGCATGGATACTGTTTTCCGGATTTCACGTGGCTGTGTCCGGATTTCCGGTCCGTGCGCAACGGGCATTTTCTTGTGGAATCTGTGAAAGATGCGGACGGGCGCGTCTGCGCGGAAGCAGAGCGGCAGATTTTTTGCCGCGGCATGGAGCGGATTGCGGAGCTTTTCCGGACGTATGAGGCCGTGATCCTGTCGGACGAGGGTATCTGGATGGCCACGTTTAAACGGAGGAAAAGTCTGTGGCGGGAGCTTGCAGCGGTGCGGGAGGAGGCCGGTTTTCAGGTGAAAATCATGGTCTATCTGCGCAGGCAGGATGGCTATCTGAGTTCTTCCTGGAATCAGGTGGTGAAAATGGGCGTGGAACAGAATGCAGTCAGAAGCTGGGATGAGTATATGGCCCATATCCCGAAAATCCGTCAGCTGAATTATGATAAGAAGCTGGGGACCATTGCAGCGGCGCTCGGAAAAGATAATCTGATTGTCCGCCGCTATGAGCCGGGACATTTTTGCGGAGGTTCGATTTATGCAGATTTTCTGGATGCGGCCGGTCTGACGCTGACGGATGCGTATGTGATAAATAAGGAAGTGCGCAATGTGCGCCTGGCGGGAAATCTGCACGAAATAAAGCGTATTTTAAATGGCATGAAGGGACTTGGGGAGGAAGAGAGGCGGTTTCTCCGGATCACGCTGGTAAAATGCGCGCAGGAGCCGGATATACAAAGGAAATACAGTATGTTTTCTGTGGAGGAGACGGCGGAATTCCTGGAAAAATACCGGGCGGGAAACCGGCGCGTCGCAAAAGAATATCTGGGGGAACCAGACGCAGACCTGTTTGACATGGATATTCCCGATCTGCCCAGGTGGAGGAGAGAGAGCACGCTGATGGAGGATGACATCATCCGCTTTGCCGGACAGGGATTTGCGGAGATGCACGCGGAAAATGAGCGGCTGAGGCAGGAACTGGCAGATCTGAAGGAGAAACTGCGCCATCCGCTGCGCACGGTCTGGCACAAACTGTGGAGCCGTTTTGCAGAGAATGGGTGAAACAGTCCGGAATACCGGACTGTTTCACCCGCATGCCCGCATACACTTTGCGGGAGGACTGTTTCTGAATACTGGATGTAAAAAAGGCCGGGGGAATCCCCGGCTTTTTCAGCTGATATTCTTTTATCGGGACGGTGGAATTTCAGCTTGCCGGAATCCGGCGGAACATGTATGCTGGATACAGTATTATAAAAAAGGAGAATCTGTATGCGCTATATTGATATGCACTGTGACACACTGGCAAAGGCCCTGATGCAGGGAAAACGGACCGTGGAAGTCCTGGAAGGAACAATGGCCGATCTGCGGCGGTTAAAAAAGAGCGGGGCGAAGGCACAGTTTTTTGCGATGTTTCTGCCGCAGAAGCCGGATCCCGGCTGGCTGCCGCAGGCGGCGGAAGTTCCGGATTTTCCGTCATCGGACCCGCAGCGGGTTTCGGAGTATCTGATGGATAAAATGTATCAGATTTATCAGAATACACTGGCGGACTGCGGCGATTCCCTGGCTGCGGCGGGAACATACCGTGACCTCGGGAAAAATGAGCGGGATGGAAAAATTTCGGCATTTCTGACAATTGAGAATGGGTTTCTGGTGCGCGGGGATCTGGAAAAGCTGGGAACATTTTATGATATGGGAGTCCGTCTGATAACGCTGACCTGGAATGACCCGAACTGCTTCGGCTATCCGCACTCCGCGGACCGGGAGGAGATGGGGCGGGGGCTGACGCCTTTCGGGAAGGACGCGGTTGCCGTGATGAATGATCTTGGGATGCTGGTCGATGTGTCCCATCTGTCCGACGGGGGATTTTACGATGTGGCGGATATCTCGAAAAAGCCGTTTGTCGCATCGCACTCAGACTGCCGGGCGCTCTGTCCCGGGGCGACGCGCAACCTTACGGATGAGATGATCCGCATTCTCGCGGAGAAAGGAGGTGTGGCCGGCATTAATTTTGAACCCACCTTTCTGAACGAGGATCCGCGCGATCATGTGAGCCGTATTTCCAGGATCTGCGATCATATTTTTCATCTGATAGACAAAGGCGGATCGGAGTGTGTGGGAATCGGGACGGATTTTGACGGAATCTACGGGGAATTTGAGATTGCGGACTGTACGGGAATGCCGCTGCTGTTTGAGGAGCTGCGCAGACGGGGACTGCCGGAGAGCGCGGTGGAAAAGATTGCCAGAGGCAATGTGGAGAGAGTGATACGGGATGTTCTGGGATGAAGAACCGGTATTTAAGGATTCTTTAAGGTTCTGCTAAAGACATTTAAGAACTGCCCCCTGTAAAATAAAACGTGCAGAAAGGAGAGCTGTCTATGAATACATGGAAAGAACAGATGGAAGCAGGAGAAGTACTGCTGAAAACGGAAAATCTGAGCAGGTCATTTTCCACCGGCGGCACGATGCAGCACGTTTTAAAAAACATTGATCTAAAGCTGTACAGGGGGGAGTTTACCGTCATTATGGGGGCGAGCGGCGCCGGAAAATCCACGCTTTTGTATGCGCTCTCGGGGATGGATACGCCGACGCTTGGCACGATCACATTTGCGGGGGAAACGATCTCCGGCCTTCGTCCGGACCGTCTGGCGGTATTCCGGCGCAGGCACTGCGGATTTGTGTTTCAGCAGATCTATCTGCTCGATGAGATGAGTGTGATGGATAATGTCCTTGTCGCGGGACTGCTGGTAAATCAGGATAGAAAAGCGCTGATCCGGAGGGCGGAGGAGCTGTTTGAGGCGGTGGATATCCCGGAGGAGACGCGCAGAAAGTTTCCGGCGCAGATTTCCGGCGGAGAGGCGCAGCGCGTCGGGATTGTCCGGGCGCTGATCAATTCCCCGGAAATTCTTTTCGCCGATGAGCCGACGGGGGCGCTCAATTCAAAAACAGGTCTGGATGTGCTCGACACTCTCACGGCGTTTCACAGACAGGGACAGAGTGTGGTGATGGTCACGCACGACATGCGTTCCGCCAGGCGTGCGGACAGGATTCTGTATTTAAAGGACGGGACGGTCACGGGCGAATGTATTCTCGGCAGGTATGTGCACGGCGATCAGGAGCGTCATGAAAAACTGTCCGCATTTCTCAGGGAAATGGGGTGGTAGCCATGAAAAAAAGTATTCTGATTGCCCGCTCTAATTTCAGAAAGGCGAAAGGGCAGACAGTGGCGGTGGTGGCGCTGCTTTTTGTGGCGTCGCTTATGATGAATCTCTGGCTGATGCTCTCGACGGATTACCGGCGCAATTTTGAGCGCGCACACGACCGGCTGAACGCGGAACATGTCACGCTGGCCGTGACCGGAAATGACAGCGCGCTGCGTAAATTTCTCGCTGAGACGCTCGAAAGGGATGAGAGGACCGTGCAGTACTGTATGGACGACTGTCTGGAAATGGTCGGTTCCTTTGACTGGAACGGCGGGGAGGTCAATACGGAATTTGTCATCCTCAGAAAGGAGACGGCTTCAGACCGTGCGGTAGGCAGAATTGAAATTGCTGAGGACGGCGGGGCGGAGAGCGGAATGTATTTTCCGATGCTGTACGGCACGGATAAAAACATCCGTCCGGGAGAGAAGATGGAGCTGATATTCGGAAGCCGTACGGTACGTTTTCCCGTGTGCGGATTCCTAAACAGTGTGATGACGGGATCGCATAATTGCGGGATGAGCGCGATTCTGATGACGGAGGATGTGTACGGGGAATTCCGGAAAACAGGTATTGCGCCGGAGGGAACGCTGGTTTCGGTGCGAATCCGCGACAGAGAGGAGAGCCGTGAGTTTGAGGCGGATCTCAAAAATGCTGTTTCCCAGCGCTATCCCGGCGCCAGAATGCAGAGCAATTCGTATTCCATGGTCCGGTCTTCACGCTACATCTCACAGATGATATGTTCCGGCATTGTGAGTGCGATGGCATTTTTTGTGGCGCTGATTGCGCTGGCCGTGATTGTCTCCAGTGTGGTCAATTATATACAGGAAAATATGCCGGCGATCGGCGTCTTAAAGGCGGCGGGATATCAGAACCGGCAGATTATGTCCGTGCTGCTGCTGCAGTTTCTGAGTATTACGCTGGCGACGGCCGCAGCAGGGGTACTCTGTTCCTACGCCCTGTTTCCGGCGGTGAACGATATGATGATCTCCCAGACCGGGATACCGTATGAGATCCGGTTTCTGCCGCTGCCGTTTGTGGTGACGCTTTTGTGCATGGGAGGGGCGGTCGCGTCCGCCGTCTGGTTTCCGGCGCGAAAGATCCGGAAAATCGAGCCGGTGACGGCGCTCCGGGGAGGAATAAAGACTCACAGCTTCAGGAAGAATCATGTTCCGCTGAAGACCACGCGTCTGCCGCTTGTGCCGGCTCTGGGATTAAAGACCACTTTTTGCGTCGTCCGGCAGAATATCATTGTCTGTATCACAATGCTGGTGCTCTCGCTCGTCGTGGTGTTTTCAGGACTGATGGTGGAAAATATGATTGTGGATATGGAACCGTTTATCCATCTGATCGTGGGTGAAACGGCGGATTCCTGCATTAATATCAGCGCAGGGATTGAAGAAACATTTCTTGCGGAGATGAAAAAGGAGGAGCGCGTCGAAAAAATATATCTGTTTCACACGACAGAGGTGCGCCACGTCGGCGGATATGCCCTGATGGTCAATATTTCGGATGATTTTTCTGATCTCAATGACCAGGAGATCTGCGTCAGCGGAAGATATCCGCAATATGATAACGAAGTGGCGGTCGGCGCAAAATATGCGCGGGAGGAAGGCCTGAATATCGGGGATGAGATCACGCTCACGGCTGACGGACGTCAGGAATCCTATCTGATTTCCGGATTTACGCAGATGTCGAATAATCTTGGCAGAGACGGGCTTCTCACCCGCAGCGGCTATGAGCGCATGGGTGTGCTGGAGAACGCGGGATACTATCTGAACCTCACGGAGGGAACGGATGTCGATGTGTTTCAGCAGGACGTGAGCGACACTTACGGGGCGGATATCAACGCTGTGATTAATATCCGCTCCGTGGTGGCCGGTTCGTCTTCCGTTTACATCTCGCTTATGACGATGATTGTCATTGCGGTTCTGGTGCTGAGCATATTCATTATCACATTTGTGCTCTACCTGCTCGTAAAAACGATGCTGGGCAGCAGAAAACGCGAGTACGGAATTCTGAAAGCGCTCGGTTTTACAACCGGCCAGCTGATATTAAAGACGGCGGCCAGCTTTATGCCTGCCATTGTGCTTTCCACGGTTGTGGGGCTTTGCGTGGGGGCAGTTGTGATCAACCCGCTGACCGCCCTCTTTTTAAGGGGCATCGGCATTGTAAAATGTACTTTTACGGTGCCGGCCGGCTTTACGGTGATGGCCGGCGCAGGTCTGATCCTGGCGGCGTTTCTGATGGCGTGTCTGCTGTCCTTAAAAATCAGAAAAATCACGCCGAAAGTCATGCTCACGGGAGAGTGACGGGCGACTAATTGTCGCTTTCGTCGCTTGCCGACATAGAGTAGACCTGCCGTTTTCTCGCCATCTCGTCGCTCTCGAGGTATTCGTCGTAAGTCGAGACTTTGTCCACGAAAGTGCCGTCCGGGAGGAATTCTATGATCCGGTTTGCCGTGGTCTGCACAACCTGATGGTCGCGGGAGGCGAAGAGCACAACGCCGGGAAAACGGATCAGGCCGTTATTGAGCGCAGTGATCGACTCCATGTCGAGATGGTCGGTCGGCTCATCCAGAATCAGGATGTTGCTCCCCATAATCATCATGCGGGAGAGCAGCACGCGGACCTTCTCACCGCCGGAGAGGACGCGCATCTTCTTGGTGCCGTCTTCCCCGGCAAAAAGCATGCGCCCGAGAAAGCCGCGCACATAGGTTGCATCCTTAATCTCGGAAAACTGGGTCAGCCAGTCCACGATGACGAGGTCGGTGTCAAAGATTTCCGTGTTGTCCTTCGGGAAATAAGACTGGCTTGTCGTCACACCCCATTTATAGGAACCGGAATCCGGCTCGAGCTCCCCTGCAAGAATTTTGAACAGGGTTGTTTTTGCCAGCTCATTGCCGCCGACAAACGCGATCTTGTCATCGTGACCGACGATAAAGGAGACATTGTCGAGAACTTTTACGCCGTCTATGCTTTTTGTGAGACCTTCTACCGTCAGCACCTCGTTGCCGATGTCCCGGTTCGGCCGGAAATCAATGTACGGGTACTTGCGGCTGGAGGGCCGGATCTCGTCGAGCTGTATTTTTTCGAGGGCGCGCTTGCGCGAGGTCGCCTGCTTTGATTTGGAAGCGTTGGCGGAGAAACGGGAGATAAATTCCTGCAGTTCTTTGATTTTTTCTTCCTTTTTCCGGTTGGCTTCCTTCATCTGCCTGACGAGGAGCTGGCTGGACTCATACCAGAAATCATAGTTACCGGCGTAGAGCTGGATTTTGCCGTAGTCGATATCCGCAATATTCGTGCAGACCTTGTTCAGAAAATAGCGGTCGTGGGAGACGACGATCACAGTATTTTCAAAATTGATCAGAAACTCCTCAAGCCAGCTGATGGCGTCGAGGTCGAGATGGTTGGTCGGCTCGTCGAGCAGCAGGATATCGGGGTTGCCGAACAGCGCCTGCGCCAGAAGTACCTTGACTTTCAGTGAGCCGGGGAGGTCCGCCATTTTTGAGGAATGATCCTCTGTCGCGACGCCGAGTCCGTTTAAGAGGGAGGCAGCGTCCGCCTCTGCGTTCCAGCCGTCCATATCTGCAAATTCCGCTTCGAGCTCGCTGGCCCGGATGCCGTCTTCGTCCGTGAAATCTTCCTTCATATAGATAGCGTCTTTTTCCTTCATAATCTCATAGAGACGCTGATTGCCCATGATGACGGTGTCGAGCACGGTGAAGGCGTCATATTTAAAATGGTCCTGCTGCAGAAAGGACAGGCGCTGTCCCGCCGTGACGATGACGTCCCCGCTCGTCGGCTCCAGCTGTCCGGATAAGATCCGCAGGAATGTGGATTTTCCTGCCCCGTTGGCCCCGATTAAGCCGTAGCAGTTTCCCTCGGTAAATTTGATGCTGACATCCTCAAAAAGAGCTTTTTTTCCAAGCCGCAGTGTGACATTGCCTGTACTGATCATATTTTCCTCCATGCGCACACGCTTAATTTGTTCCTGTCAGGTCTGTGCGTATGCTGATTTTTCGTGTTATTTCAGAATGTTAAAAGCTGCTCATTCTATTATACATAAAACAATTGCTTTTTCAAGGAAAATAAAATGGCGCGGAATTGAAAAGAGAGAGAGGCTGTGATACTATCAGGGCAGAGTGCAACGGCTGTTGCAGGATACCTGAAAAAGATTTTAAGAAAGAACAGGGGCGGGGAGCTGATCAGATGAATGAGTTTGCGGAAGAAAAATTTATGCGGTTAAAAGAACAGATGGCTGTTTATGCGCGGCAGAAAATCCTGATTGCGTTTTCCGGCGGCGTGGACAGCAGTCTGCTTCTGGCGCTGGCGGCAGAGGGCGCCGCTGACAGGACGGGAATTACCGCGGTGACAATGCAGACCCGCCTGCACCCGGCGGCAGAGATCCGCCATGCGGAGTCCGTGGCGGCGGAGCTTCACGTCCGTCAGCTGACAATCACGGTGGACGAACTTGCGGAAGCGGGGATTACGGACAATCCAAAGGACCGCTGCTACCGCTGTAAAAAATATCTGTTCGAAAAGATCAGAGAGCTGGCGGAGGAGACAGGTGCGGCGTATATTCTGGAAGGGACTAACGCGGACGACCTGCATGTTTACCGGCCGGGGATACGGGCTATCCGGGAGCTCGGGATTTTAAGCCCGCTTGCCGGCGCCGGGCTGACCAAGGCTGAGGTGAGAAGTCTCGCCGGGCGGTACGGCCTGTCCGTGGCGGAGCGCCCCTCCATGCCCTGTATGGCGACGCGCTTTCCCTACGGCGTAAAGCTTACCAGCGCGGCGCTGGAGCGGGCGGAGGAGGGCGAGGCATATCTGCGGGGCCTCGGATTTTACAATGTGCGTCTGCGCGTTCACGGGGAAACGGCGCGCATAGAGGTTGATCAGACGGATTTTGACGCCGTTGTGGCCGGCCGCGACGGAATTATCCGCCGTATGAAAGAACTGGGATACCGCTATGTAACGCTGGATCTTGAGGGGTTTCGCTCCGGGAGCATGGACGCCGGTCTGTAACCGTATGATAAAATTATACGCCTGTCTGCGTTGTCTGCAGACAGGCGTATTCTGTTTTTTACCTTCCGTCGCGCTGTGGTGGGACAGATAATTTATGCAAAACATAAGTTCCACGGAACAGGGGAATAAAAAACAGGAATAAAAAGCAGGACGGGTCATAGAATTAGACAAAAGAAAAACGGGAGGGGAGAGGATGGAAAAAATATACCCGGATGGAAAGAGGTATCCGGAGGGGGAGATATTCCCAGTGGAAAAGATATTCCCACTGAATATCAGGGAAGCGCTTCACGCCGCATCCTGGCAGGAGGGATCTGAGGAAATCCGCATCCGCATCGGGCAGCCGGTCGAATTTCTGTACGGAACAGGCAGCCGGTATCTGGTAATGAAGAACGGGACATGCAGCTTCTGTGATGTGCGGGAGGCGGAAAGTGCGGAAGAATATCTTTACAGGGTGAGGGCGGCGGACATAGCGGAGATGCTCAATTATATCAGCAATTATTCGCTGTATGCCTACCGCGAGGAGGTAAAACAGGGATTTATCACGATACAGGGAGGGCACCGGATCGGAATCGCAGGGACGGCGGCTGTGGAGGGAGGAAAGATTGCAGGGATGAGTCATATCACATTTCTGAACATACGGATCGCACACGAGAGGACGGGCTGTGCGGACAAACTGCTCCCGTTTCTGTTCCGTGGAAGGAACCTGTGCAGTACGCTGCTCATCTCGGCTCCCGGAGCCGGAAAGACGACTTATCTGCGGGACAGTATAAGGGCGCTGTCCGAGGGAACGCGGGACATGCCGGGCATGCGGGTCTGTGTGGTGGACGAGCGCTCTGAGATTGCGGCCTGCCACAGGGGAGTTCCGCAGAATGATCTGGGGCCCAGGACCGATGTGCTCGACGGATGCCCGAAGGCGGAGGGGATGCTTCTGATGCTGCGGGCGATGTCGCCGCAGGTGATCGCGGTGGATGAGCTGGGCACGGAAAAAGACTTTATGGCGGTGGAACAGGCCGCCTGTTCCGGCAGCAGGATTCTGGGTACGGTGCACGCCGGGGAGATCGGGGAACTCACCGGAAAACCGCATATGAGGCGCTGGCTGGGGAACAGAATATTTGAGCGATATGTACTGATCCGGCGTCAGGAAAACGGGGAGCGGCGTTTTGAAATCTTTGACGAAGCGCTGGAGCAGCTATGTTAAAGCTGGCGGGAGGCCTGATCGTCATAACGGCCAGCGCAGGATTTGCCTACTGCATCCGGAAAGATATGACGGAGCACCTGCGGCTCTTATACGGGATACGCAGACTTTTTGTGACCCTCTCCTGCGAGGCCGCCTGTTCGCTTCAGCCGGTGGAGATTCTTCTCGGGTGCTTTGTGCGCCCGGACCATGAGGGACTGGCCGGCGCGTGCAGGGAGATCGCGGACCGTCTGATAGAAAAGCAGAGAAGTGAGGGGGAGGCGGTCTGGCAGGAAGTTTTCTCGGAGCGGGAAAAGGAACTGGGACTTACCGGGGAGGAGGCGGAGATCGTAAAACATGCGGGAATCGCTTTTTTCGGGAAAAGCGTGGAAGAAAATAAAAAGCAGCTCACGCTGACCCTGGAACGGCTGGATTTTGTGATAGAAGCGACGAGAGGGGAGCAGAAGGAAAAACAGCGCGTCTATCAGGCTTTAAGCGTTGTCTGCGGACTGATGCTCATTATTCTGCTGATCTGAGAGAATGCAGACAGAAACAGGAAGGGTGTAAGGAAGCTATGAGTGTAAATTTAATATTTAAAATCGCAGCGGTGGGAATTCTGGTGACAGTCATCAGCCAGGTGCTCAAACACAGCGGAAGAGAAGAACACGCCTTTCTTACCAGTCTTGCCGGGCTGATTATCGTGCTTTTCTGGATTGTGCCCTATATTTATGAGTTATTTGAGACCATGAAATCGCTGTTTGCCCTGTGAGAAAGGATATTAACTGATAATTTTCAATCATGCGCAAAGAGCGGCGCGGAAATGGAGCAAAATATGGATATCCTTAAGATTGCGGTTCTCGGGATTGCCGGGGTGCTGACCGCGCTGGTACTGAAGCGGGAAAAAGAGGAGTACAGCCTTTTTATCAGTATTACGGTGTGTATCTGCATCTTTGTGTATCTGCTTACAAAAGTGGAGACAATTCTGAACTTTACGGAACGTATGGAGAATCTGATTGCGGTGGACAGCCGCTATATTGCGCTGGTGATCAAAATGGTCGGGATCACTTATGTGGCGGAATTTGCGATTAATATCTGCCGTGACGCCGGATATTCCGCAATCGGAAACCAGATTGAAATATTTGCCAAAATGTCGATTCTTGTGGTGAGTCTCCCGGTGCTGACGGCATTTCTTGAGACGATCGGGAGTCTTTTATGAGGGCGCTATCTGCGGGCATATGCCTGCTGCCGCCATTACTGTTTTGTCTGCTGTTTCCTGTGCATGTGCGGGGACAGACGGCGGGGACGGCGGATTGCGTTTTGTTTACCGCCGCTGTCCGGCCGGAGGAAAAGGATGAGGATGGCGCGGACGGGAACGCTGACGTGCAGGAAGACTATACGGAGGGCCTGCTGGGGCAGATTGATTTTTCGGATGTGGATGCGCTCTACCGCGAAGCGCTGCCGGGCACGCCGGAGAGGAAGACGGGGTTTTCCGATGTGGTGGAGGGACTGATCACAGACGGTGTCCGCGGGTTTGATCTCTCTCTGCTGGCGGGCTGGCTGAGGGATGCCATATTTTATGAAATCGGGACAAACCGCACGCTCCTGATCGAGATTGTGCTGCTGGCGGTGGGGTTTTCGATTCTGAAGAACTTTGTGGGTGCCTTTCGCTCCTCCTATATCTCTGATCTGTGCTTTCTGATGGTGTACTGTGTGCTGGGGGTGATGCTGCTCCAGTCGTTTGCGGTATTCGGGGGTATCGTCAGGGAGACAATGACGCACAGCGTGGATTTTATGCGGGCGCTGGTTCCGGCGATCTCGGTGACCATGGTATTTTCAGCCGGTCCCGGGACCGGGGCGGGATTTTATCAGACGGCATTTCTGGTAATCTATCTGATTCAGTGGGGATTTCTGGAACTTCTGATGCCGCTTGCCCGGATATATGCGATTTTACAGCTGTTTAATCACTTTTTTGAGGATGAAAAATTTGCGAATCTCACAGAACTTTTAAACGGGATAATCTGCTGGGGAATGAAAATTGCGGGAATTTCGGTTCTCGGACTCTCCGTGGTGCAGAGCATGATCGCGGCGGCAAAAGACCGGCTGACCGGAGGAGGCATCACGCGCGCGGCCGCCATGATTCCAGGGATTGGAAATGTGGTCAGCGGTATCGGACAGGTACTGGTCAGCTCCGGCATTCTGATAAAAAACTGTGTGGGGGCGGCCGCGCTGATCGCGCTGATCGCGATCGGACTGGTTCCAATGATCAAAATTGCCTGTCTGGCGCTGTTTTATAAACTCGCCGCGGCCGTGACGGAACCTGTGGCAGACCAGCGGATTGTCGGCTGTCTGAAGGGAATGTCAGAGGGGGGAATGCTGTATCTGAAACTGATGGGATACTGCCTGGCGTTGTTTTTCCTCACCATCGCACTGACGACGGCAGTATCGGGATTTCTGATGTAGGTTCATCCGGAAACAGAAAGGGGGCGGGGATTTGACGTATATCCGGGGCTTTCTCGTGCTGTTTATGCTTCTGACACTGCTGCTTTATCTGGTTCCGGGGGACGGATTCCGCAGATATATCCGGTTTTTTGCGGAAATTCTCCTGACACTGGGTTTTTTATCGCCGGTTCTGTCTCTCCTGTTTGACAGCGAGGAATTTCTGAAGAAGATCGAGTATGAGGCGTTTGCGGAGGGGCTCTCAGAGCTCGCGAAGGATACGCAGAAAATAGAGTTTCTGCAAAACAGCTATTATATAGAAGAATACGAGCGGGCGATAGAGATGGATGTCACAGCGATTGCGGAGCAGCATGATTTTATGGTGAAGGACGTGGAGGTTCACCTGACGGATACATATGTGCTGGATGCAGTCTCACTCACGGTCGAAGAGAGCGGGGCGGGGGAGATTATAATAGAAAAAATAGAGGCGAAAGGGGCGGGGACGGATTCCATAAAAGAGGGGGAGCGCTATTCTGAACTGCGCTCAGAACTGTCACAGTATTACCGGATTGATGAGGAGCAGATTGAAATAAAATAAAGAGCCGCGGTGAGGGGAGGGCGTCCGGAGTGCAGAAACTCAGGGAATTTCTGGAAAACGGTAAGTGGAAACAGATGAAAAAAAGCGACTGGATTGTGCTGGCGCTTGTGGGGGTCCTGCTGCTCGTCATTGCGATGCCGGCGGGGGATGGGAAGAAAGTGGAAAGCGGGGGCGGCGCGCCGTCCGCGGGGTCTTCCGGGAGCAGAAGCGGATCCGGGACGGATCAGGGGAAGGATGCGCCGTCCTCCGGTGCGCCGTCCGGGGACCGGGAGAAGAATGAAGCGCCCGGGGAGATGAGCACGGCGGGCCGGAGGGAGGAATATGTGAATGAGCTGGAGGAAAAGCTGGAATCGGTTCTCTCACAGGTGGAAGGCGCCGGGAAGGTGGACGTTATGATCACGGTAGCAGATGCGGGAGAATCTGTCGTGGAAAAGGATTCGACGAGAAATACAACGACGACCCAGGAGACGGACAGCAGCGGCGGAAACCGGACCGTGACAGAGGCGGAGACGGGAAGCGGGACGGTCTATGTGGAGACGGGTGAGGAGAAATATCCCTATGTCAGGAAAGAAACGGCGCCGACGATCGTGGGCGTGGTCGTTGTGGCGGAGGGGGCGGGAAATTCTGCCGTGGTTTCCGACATTTCGGAGGCGATCAAGGCATTATTTCCAATAGAAGCTCATAGAATCAAAGTAGTAAAGATGTGTTCCAGGGAGGAATCGACGTGAAAAAAATATTTCGGAAGAATCAGTTGGTGATTACGGCTCTTGCACTTATGATTGCGGTAGCTGGATATTTCAGCTATATGAATCATAACATTGAGGATGACACGGCGGCAGCGCAGGCGAGCGCAGACGCGGATGTGCTCGACTATGAGATATCAGACGAGGATACGCTGCTGAACGGGGAGATTTTTACAGATGAAAGCGGGGAAGACCTCGCGGTGACGGGCGGGACGGAATCGGCAGACGCTGCCGGCGGGGAGGCGCCGGAAGTGGCAGGGGCGGATGAGAGCGCACAGGCAGATGCCGGTACAGACGGGGAGAGTGTCGCAGCCGCGGATGGAAGCGCGGATGTCGCGGCCACGGACGGAAGCGCGGATGTCGCAGCCGCGGACGGCGCCGCAGAGGTGGAGAATCCGGGAGAGGCTGTTCTCACAAGCACGACGATCGCAAATCTCGATTATGCAGCGGAAATGAAACTCAACCGCGAGCAGATCCGTTCCAGAAATAAGGAAGCGCTTCTCGAGATTGTCAATAATACATCCGTTGCAGAAGATTTAAAACAGGACGCGGTCAACAAGATGATCGCGATGACCGATATCGCTGAGCGGGAGGCTGCGGCGGAAATGCTTCTCGAGGCAAAGGGATTTACGGATGTGGTGGTAAGTATCACAGACGATAATTGTGATGTGGTCTTAAATATGGGAGAAGTCACGGATGCAAAGCGCGCGCAGGTGGAGGACATTGTAAAGCGCAAGACAAATGTTTCTGCGGAAAAGATTGTGCTCACACCGATCGTGGTCAATGATGAGGAAGGAAAATAGAGGGAGGAAAAGGGATCGCCTGCAGGGGACTGTGGGCGATTTTTTCGCATCACAGTCCCCCGGGAGCGGGATGCGGAAATGCAGCCTGTTTTATCACACAGGATGGAAAAAGAACTTGTAATGCCTTCCGCGATTCGGTATAGTAATGATAGACAGCTGAAATTATCAGATTTAAGAAAGGAAAAACGGAAGTCATTCTATGAAAAAAAGAACACCAAAAGCCGTTGTTTTTGCCCTGTGTATTTTTCTTGCGGCGGGATGCGGACAGAATCCGGGATCCGCGGGGGCGCAGAATCGTCAGCCGGAGCAGACGAAGAGCAGCCGGACGGACGAAACGGAAAACACTGTGGAGGACATGCCGGCAGGGACAGGGGGGATGAATACAGAGACCGGCGCTGCCGGGGGACAGGAGACCGGACCGGTGACGTTTACGGACGCGCTGGGGTATACCGTCACAATTGATCATCCGGCCAGGACCGCGGTACTCTCGCAGAGTTATGCGGACGCGTGGATTCTGGCGGGCGGGACGCCTGACGCGGTCACGGAGGACGCGATGGAGCTTGCCGGTGTGGCGGAACATGTGGTGAATCTCGGCTCAGTCAAGGCGCCCGGCGTGGAGACAATTCTTGCGGAGGAGATTGACTTTGTCATTCTTTCGGCGGCGATTGAGGGCCATGTGAGCGTGCGGGAAACCCTTAATGCCGCGGGGGTCACCACGGCATATTTCGAGGTGGAGCATTTTGAGGATTACAGGGATATGATGCAGATTTTTACGGCCATTACAGGGAGGGAAGATCTGTACCGGGAAAATGTGGCCAGGGTGGAAGCGGGGATTCAGGAACAGATTGCCCGTGCCGGGAGTGCGCGGGAGCTTAAGTCCGCGGAGGGGGCAGAAGGCCCGTCGGTGCTGTTTCTGCGCGCCTTTTCCACGGGCGTGCGGGCAAAAGGCAGCGACAGCATGACAGGGCGGATGCTGGCTGATCTTGGCTGCATAAATATCGCGGACAGCGATGATTCGCTTCTTGAGGATCTTAGCATGGAAGCCATTATCGCGGCTGATCCGGACTTCATTTTTATGACCACGATGGGGGAGTCGGACGAGGCGGCGCTGGCCATGGCGGAAGAGCTGTTCCTCTCCGATCCGGCCTTTAAGGAGCTTTCAGCTGTAAAAGCGGGCCGCTATTATGTGCTGCCGAAGGAGCTGTTCCACAACAAGCCAAACAGCAGATGGGACGAGAGTTACAGGATCCTGGCAGATGATATTTATGGAACAGAATAAACGGAAAATCAGGATCCGCCTCCTGATTTTGTCTGCCGTGCTGCTCGCGACGGCCGCGGCGGGCGTGCTTTTCGGCGCAGTAAAGACAGAGGTCAGGGATGTGCTTGCGCTGCTTGCGGGGGAAGAATGCGGCGCACAGGGGAGGATCCTTTTGTATGTGCGTCTGCCGCGCGTGGCGGGAGCGCTTGTGGCGGGAGCGGGCCTTGCCCTCTCGGGTACCATTATCCAGATGATACTGGACAATCCCCTGGCGGGGCCCAATATCATCGGCGTCAACGCGGGAGCCGGATTTGCCGTGGTATCCGCCTCGGCGCTGTTCCCGCGCGCGTATGCCTGGTACCCGGCGGCGGCATTTGGCGGGGCCTTTTTAACCGTCCTGTTTGTCTATCTGTTCGGAAGGCGGACAGGGTCCTCGAAAATTACGCTGGTGCTGTCGGGGGTCGCGATTAACAGCATATTAAACAGTGCGTCTGATGTGGTTCACACAATCAGTGAGGAATCCCTGGTGGCCGGCAGTGCTTTTAAAATCGGGGGGCTTGCCGGGATCAGCATGCCTGTTCTTAAGGCGGCGGCCATCGCGGTCTTTGCCGCCGCGCTTGTGACCTTTCTGTTCAGAAATGAGCTTGAGATTTTTGCACAGGGGGAAGAGATGGCAAAAGCGCTGGGGCTGCCGGTGGCATTTTACCGCTTCCTGTTTCTGGCGCTCGCGGCGGTGCTCTCCGGCGCCGCTGTCAGCTTCGCAGGGCTGATCGGCTTTGTGGGACTTATCGTGCCGCATATGGCGCGTCTGTTTGTGGGCGGGGAGTGCCGGTATCTGCTTCCGGCTTCAGCGATGGCGGGGGCGGCGTTTCTGACATTCTGTGATCTGGCCGGAAGGACACTTTTTGCCCCGTATGAGATTCCGGCCGGAATCATCTTATCTTTCCTGGGCGCGCCGTTTTTCCTGTGGCTGCTGATCAGGAGAAAGCGGAATTCATAGCGGAAAGGTCTGCAGATAACAGAGCAGGAATGAGGATGACTATGCTTGAAATTGATAATCTGAGCGCTGGTTACGGGGGCCGTCCGGTGATCACACAGATCAGCGCGTGTTTCGGCGGCGGACAGGTGGTTTCCGTGATCGGGCCGAACGGAAGCGGGAAAAGCACGCTTTTTAAAGCTGTGATGGGGCTGTGCAGGGTATCGGCAGGCGTCGTCCGCCTGGACGGAAAAACGGCTGCGGAGACCGGAGAGCGCCTGTTTGCGCAGAAAGTGTCCTATCTTCCGCAGATACGCTCCGCAGGGGCGCTGACGGCGGGGCGCATGGTGCTGCACGGCAGGTTTCCGTGGCTCTCCTGCCCGAGACATTACCGGAAAGAGGACTATGAGCGCTGTGACAGCGCGATGGAGCGCCTCGGCATTTCGAAGCTGCGGGATGTGCAGATGGACGCGCTGTCCGGAGGGGAGCGGCAAAAGGTATATCTCGCGATGGCGCTCGCCGGAGATACGGAGTATTTTCTGTTTGACGAGCCTGCGACATACCTGGATGTGCGCCACCAGGTGGAGCTCGCCGCGCTGATGCAGGAACTTGGGCGGCAGGGAAAAACAGTGACGGCTGTCCTGCATGACATAAACAGCGCCCTGCAGATTTCGGACCGGATTGTCGTGATGTGCAGGGGGCGGATTGTGGCGGAGGGCGCGCCGGAGGAAATCTATGAGAGCGGCGTGCTGCAGGAGGTATTCGGGGTAAAGGTGCGGCGGCTTGTGGATGGGGATGGAAAGGCGTATTATATTGCGTCGGGACTCTGAGCGGTCTGTACCGGCACAGCCGGGGGCGGGAACTGCATCTGCCCGGAAAGAAGGAATCAGACGGGGCTTTCGCGCGGATGACGGAGGCGCCGGGCAGAGGGACGTGCGCGAAAGCCGGGGTCCTGAAGCGTGAAAAATAAAAAGGGAGGATTACAGAATATGAAACGTGTATTTCTGATTGTACTTGACAGTGTGGGAATCGGCGAAATGCCGGACGCGGCGGAATACGGGGATGCGGGGAGCAATACGGTCAGGGCTGTGGCGTCAGATCCGCATTTTTCGATGCCCAATATGGGAAAGCTGGGTTTTTTTAATATCGACGGTATGCAGGCGGGGGAAAAAGAGAAAGAGCCGGCGGGGGCCTTTGCGCGGATGACCGAGGTGTCAAAGGGCAAAGATACGACCATCGGCCACTGGGAAATCGCCGGAGTCATCTCGGAAGCGCCGCTTCCGACTTATCCGGAAGGCTTTCCGCAGGAGCTCCTTGATGCGTTTTCGGAGAAAACAGGGCGGGGAGTACTCTGCAACAGGCCGTATTCCGGCACGGATGTGATCAGGGATTACGGGGAAGAGCACATGAAAACGGGAAAGCTGATCGTGTATACCTCCGCAGATTCTGTCTTTCAGGTGGCGGCGCACGAGGAGATCGTGCCGGTTGAGACGCTCTATGAGTACTGCCGCGCGGCGCGGGAGATGCTGACGGGGGAGCATGGCGTGGGGCGTGTGATTGCGCGGCCGTTTGCCGGGGAGCCCGGATCTTTTGCGAGGACATCGCGCCGTCACGATTTTTCCCTGGTGCCGCCTGAGGTGACGATGCCCGACCAGCTGAAGGAGGCGGGATATTCGGTGCTCTCTGTCGGCAAAATTATTGATATTTTTGCGGAGAAAGGATTTACGGATTATGTGCGCACGGCCGGAAACGCAGAAGGGATTGACCGCACGCTGGAATATATGAAAAAGGATTTCACCGGCCTGTGTTTTACAAATCTGGTGGATTATGATATGCTCTACGGCCACCGGAATGACGTGGAGGGATATGCGAAGGCGCTGACTTATTTTGATAAACGCCTGCCGGAGCTTATGTCAGGGCTTGGCGACGAGGATATCCTGATGATCACGGCGGACCACGGCTGTGATCCGAGCACACCGTCCACGGACCATTCGCGGGAGTATACGCCTCTTGTGATATACGGTCGTCCGGTCAGGGCGGGGGTAAATCACGGGACGCGGGAAAGTTTTGCGGATATTGCGGCGACGATTCTGGCTTATTTCGGGGTTCCGCAGAAATGTGCGGGCAGCGCGATTGATATTTTTTATTAATCATGCGTTCCGGAAGAGAAAGCGGCGATGTATGAAATACCTTGAAAATCCCCCGGAATCTGGTATAATTATTAATTATCCGGTGAGGTATCTGCAATGAATGTTCTGCCTGTCAGCGATATGAGCAATACATTTCCGGAACATTCCATGGTCACCGGGTTTTTGGCGACAGCGTGCAGTATCAGTGGAGAGAGAATGACAACCGGATCGTGGTTCCTGACGTTTCGATTATCTGCAATATCAGGGACAGAAAGAATGAGTCTTTTACCGGAATTCCCCGTTTTGTGATGGAGGTTTTGTCAGATGCGACGGAGAGTATGACCGGAATGAGAAAATGGATATCTTAAGGAGGGTCGGCGTCCCGGAATACCGGATAACGGACTGGCGGAAAAAGCAGGTGGAGATCTGGCTGTCTGACGGCCGGGAGGACGGTTCTGTCTGTCCGTATCCCTGCAACACCGTGACAGAGGCAGACAGGGAAGAACTGAGGCCTGTGATGTTTCCGTGGCTTGAGATTACATATGAAGAGCAGTCTGACCCGGGACAGTGAATCTGCCGGACAGACATTACAGGCGGAACGTGGTATGTGATTTAAGGAGGAAGACGATGGAAGGTTCAAAGAGAAAGTCCATGTGGGGGAAGATACTTGCGCCCATCGGTTTTTTGCTGGCGATTGTGCTGGCATGGCAGGTTGCCGTTCTGATGATGCTGGAAGCGGGAATCATACGGACAATCATGGCGATGATTTTAATCGGCGCCGGGCTGGTGCTGGTGTTCGGGCTTATCTTTGCGGTGGTAAAGATTGTGATGGATCAGATTCTGTCCGTGGTTTACAGCAGACCTGTGGAGGACGGCGGAAAGATCTCGACGGGGACAAGCAGGCTTGCCGAGCGCAATGACGATGTCGGGGAGATGCTGCGCACCATTCAGTCCGCCGCCGCGTCGTTTGCACAGGTGCTTGCCGGAATCCGGACGGCGTCGAAAGAGTTAAACGAGGCGTCTGAAGAATTTCAGGCGATTTTTGAAAATATGGCGACTTCCGTGGGAACGGCGGGAGAGGCGATGGAGGAGATCACGGAGAACACCGTTTCCCAGGCGGACCATGTCGTCGATATGAAGGAGAAGATTGAGGCGGTCAGCGCGTCGATCGACAACATTACAGCTAATATCGCGGCGCTCACGAAGAGCGCGGAGACCATGCAGTCCTGCAACCATTCTGCAGAAAAGATTATGAAAGAACTGATCGCGATCAGCAGGGAGAGCGGTGAGGCCATCGAGAACGTCAGGAAGCAGACTGACCGGACGAATCAGTCCGCGCAGCAGATTCAGACGGCGACGGAGATTATTGCGGGGATTTCAGGTCAGACCAATCTTCTGGCGCTCAATGCGAGCATTGAGGCGGCGCGCGCGGGGGAGCACGGAAGAGGATTTTCCGTCGTGGCGGAGGAGATCCGGATTCTCGCGGATCAGTCCAAGGAATCGACGGAGCAGATCAACCGGATTGTCAATGATCTGATTGAAAATTCCAACATCAGCGTGCAGATCACGGAGCAGGTGTCCGAGGCGTTTACCAGACAGAACAAAAAGATCCACGATACCGAGGAGATTTTCCATTCGCTTAACGAGGAGATCGGGCAGGTCGGTGATTCGATTGAAGGGATCGGGAATGAGGTGTCTGAGCTTGGCAGCCATAAGATGGTAATCGAAGGCGGAATTATATCGCTTACCACATTTGCGGAGGAGAATGCCGAGAATGCGCGTCAGACGTCGGAGAGCATGGAAGAGCTTCGCAATATTGTGGATGAATGCAATCAGACGACCGGAAAAGTCGTGGGCGTGTCCGATGAACTTCTGGGTTACATCCGCAAATTTGATATGGATAATATCAAAAAGCATCTGTAAGGCGCAGGGGAATTCTGCGTTTTCCGGAACAGGCAGGGAAAATAATGGATACCGGAACAGCCGGGTTGCGAAGGCAATCCGGTTTTTGCGTATGACGGGTTTTCCCTGTCATGCTTAAAATTGTCCCTGAATTCAGAAAAATAATCCTGTTTTTTCTGTCAGAAACTGTCTATAATCAGTATAGTATGTATTTTTTGAAAAAAATCGTAAATGGGGGAGAAGTGAATAACAGAATGGCTGACAATCAGAATAAATCAGTATTGTTTGAACAGACGCCGGTCCCGAAAGCGGTGATGACGCTGGCGGTTCCGACGATCATCAGTTCGCTGGTCATGGTGATCTATAATCTCGCCGACACTTATTTCGTCGGTATGCTCAACGATCCCGTGCAGAATGCGGCCGTCACGCTGGCAGCGCCCGTGCTGCTGGCATTTAACGCGGTCAATAACCTTTTCGGCGTGGGGACTTCGAGTATGATGAGCCGCGCGCTCGGCAGGAAGGACTACGACACCGTCTACCGCAGTTCTGCGTTCGGATTCTACTGCGCGCTGTTCTGCGGGATCCTGTTTTCCGTGGCCTACACGGCATTCCGCGCACCGCTTCTTACAATGCTCGGCGCTGACGAGACGACGGTGGCGGCGACAGGGGAGTATCTGCGGTGGACGACCACATTCGGCGCGGCGCCCGCGATTATCAATGTGGTTCTCGCGTATCTGGTGCGCTCAGAGGGGGCTGCACTCCACGCCAGCATCGGCACAATGAGCGGGTGTCTGCTCAATATTGTGCTCGACCCCGTCTTTATTCTTCCCGGCGGGCTGGGGATGGGGGCGGCGGGAGCAGGACTGGCCACCTGCATCTCCAACTGTTTTGCATGTCTGTACTTTTTTGTGCTGCTGTTTGTAAAGCGGAAAAGTACATATGTCTGTATTCGTCCGGCGATGTTCGGGTTTGAAAAAGCTGTGGTGTACGGTATCTGCGGGGTTGGCATTCCGGCTTCCATTCAGAATCTGCTGAACGTGACCGGCATGACGGTGCTGAACAATTTTACCTCGTCCTACGGTTCCGATGCGGTGGCGGCGATGGGAATCGCGCATAAGATCAACATGATACCGATGTATATCGCGATGGGAATCTCCCAAGGGATTATGCCTCTGATCAGTTATAACTATGCGAGCGGTAATTCGGACCGGATGAAGAAAACGGTACTGTTTTCCGGGCGGGTTTCGATCGGGTTTCTGGTCATTATGAGCGTCTGTTATTACCTGTTCGCGGGGAGCCTGATGACGCTGTTTATGAAAAATGAAAGCATTGTCGGATACGGCACTCAGTTTCTGCGGGCGCTCTGTTTCGGGCTGCCGTTCCTCTGCATGGATTTTCTTGCCGTCGGCGTATTCCAGGCCTGCGGTATGGGAAAAACGGCGCTGCTGTTTGCGATTCTGAGGAAGATTATCCTGGAGATCCCCGCGCTCTGTATTCTCAACTGGATTTATCCGCTTTATGGTCTCGCCTACGCGCAGTTCGTTGCGGAGGTGGTGCTGGCGACCGCGGCGGTCCTGATTCTTATAAGGCTGTTTAAGAGGCTGGATCAGTGGCGGAAAGTGGAGGCGCTTAAGAGGGAGCCGGAGTAAGCTCTGCCACAAAAGAGATAAAGGTATCCAGAACAGGTATACCTGTCGGGAGAGGTTTTTCAGAACAATGTAAATAGAAAAAAGAAGTATTTCAGAAAACGGGAGGATGGAAAGATGGCTTTTATTCAAATGAGTCTGATGTCGAAGGCGCTGATGCGCACAGTGCCGGTCAATGTGATTCTGCCGGCGGACAAACTTGCATTTCCGGGCATGCCGGAGCGCGGGGACCGGCCCTATAAGACTCTTTATCTGCTGCACGGGGTGTTTGGCAGCTCGGTTGACTGGGTGAACGGGACCAGAATCCAGCGTTTTGCCGAGGAGAATGACCTTGCGGTCGTGATGCCCTCCGGAGACAACGCATTTTATGTGGACGATCCGGTGACGAATAATAATTACGGCGAATTTGTCGGAGAAGAACTGGTGGAACTGACGCGCAAAATTTTTCATCTGTCTCACAGGAGAGAGGATACCTATATCGGCGGTCTGTCAATGGGGGGATATGGCGCAATCCGCAACGGCCTTAAGTACCATGACAGATTTGGCGCGATTGTGGCGCTGTCCTCTGCGCTGCACGTGACGACATTCCGGGACTGGACCAATGATTCGCCGTTGTTTATTGAGCGCAGAGACTATGCACAGGCGCTGTTTGGGGACTTTGACGAGGTTCTCACCAGCGATAAAAATCCGGAATATCTGATCCGGAAGCTTGTGGAGCAGGGAGCGCAGGTTCCTGACATTTACATGGCTTGTGGCGATCAGGATTTTCTGCTGGCAAAGAATCAGGAATTTGTGGATTTTGTGAGAGCGCAGGGACTGGAGGTCACATTTGAGGTGGGCCCCGGAGGCCATGAGTGGGATTTCTGGGACACTTATATCAGAAAGGCGATGGACTGGCTGCCGCTGGAGAAGAACGGAGCCGGTATCAGCAGCGGAAATGTTGGAATCTGAGAAATTTTTTTGGATTTTCTGCGATAAAAAGAGTGTCGGCGAACCGACACTCTTTTTTCGAATCCATTGATTACAATATCTTTATCCGGCAACAAGTCTGTGTTAGAAAAGGACATGTAATTGTGATGAATCATGGCAGCCTTGCCCGCCTGTGGCAGCGTATTATTTGAGCACCGTCACGTTGGTTGCCTGAGGTCCCTTGGAACCTTCTACGACTTCGAATTCTACCGCAGCACTTTCTTCGAGGGACTTAAATCCTTCCATATTCAGTCCTGAGTAATGTACGAATACGTCATTTCCTTCTTCATCGGATATGAATCCGTAACCCTTTTGGTTGTTAAACCATTTTACCGTACCCTTCATCCCAAAGTACCTCCTGTAAATATTTTTGCTGTGCTTTCAGCTACAGACACCATAACCATAACATACCAGGAGCCAAAAGTAAAGTAAAAAAATAAAAAGTTTGTTAAAATTATAACGGTGGCGACCGTCAGGATGATCAGGAGAGCTCTTCGAATGTAATTTCGTGATTTTTCAGAAAGCGCCTGACCAGTATATCCCACTCCTGCTCCAGCCTCCTGTCAGTGGAGAAGATGCGGTAGGAGATTCCTGTGGTCAGGATCAGGCGATTATCCTGAAACAGAAGGTTGAGAAACATGCCGGTGATGTCCTGCGGCTGATAAGTGCTGTGTGTCTGCGCCAGTGTACGGGCAAGGTTCGCAGGCGAGAGAAGAAATACAAATTTGAAGCAGGAAGGGGTCCGTTTTCCTTTAATCAGATGATAGCACTGATTGCGTATGTGCCTGAACGGAAGAAATGAAAATCCGGTGAGGCCTTCTGCTTCGAGCTCTTCTTTTGAAAAAAATCCGGTGACGAGCGTTCCGTCCAGCGACCAGGTGACGCTGCTCTGGATAACGGCTTCTTTCAGTAAAAAATTGTCGAATGTTTCTTTGCAGAGCAGTTTGTTCATAAAATCCCTGATTTCAACGATACTGAGTGCTATCATACATTTCCCCGTTTCATAAAGCTGATTTTTTCTTATTATAACACTATTTATATCGGGAAGACAATATGGTATAATATCATTGGATATTACGCGCCGGAGTGTGAATGAGCCGCCTGGGTGCACATCGTGTGCAGGTGTATCCGGCAATTACAAAAATAAGCGGAAAGGAAAAGGAGCGATGAGGGACGAGAAGGAGGTTCTGTTTGATCTGGTGCGCAAAGGGGTATCGCCGGTGCATTCGGTGCGCGCCTGTGAGGAGAGGCTTGCAGCCGGGGGATTTCAGAGAACGGAATATGCGGACGACTGGAAGCTGACTGAGGGCGGAAAGTATTATGTAAACCATCACGATACGACTTTATTTGCATTTACAGTAGGAAAATTAACAGGGACGGATGACCATGCCGCGGGCGGAAATGGCAGGGCGTGCGGTGGCATGGGACCGCAGATCCGTCTGGCAGCGGCACACACGGATTTCCCGTGTCTTCGGATAAAGCCTGCGGCAGATATTGCGGCGAATGGCTATGCGCAGGTCAATGTGGAGGTATATGGCGGCCCGATTCTGAATACCTGGCTGGACCGGCCGCTCGGCGTTGCGGGGCGCGTGGCAGTCAGAGGCGTCAATCCGTTTGTGCCGGAGCTGATGGACTTTGTATCAGATAAAAATCTGCTCACGATTCCCAATCTCGCCATTCACATGAACCGTGAGGTGAATAAGGGCATTGAACTCAACCGGCAGACGGATCTGATGCCGGTTGCAGGACTCCTTTCCGGAGAGGAGCAGGGGGTATTTTTAGCTTTTCTGGCGGATGAACTTGGTGTGGAGCGGGAGCGGATTCTGGATTATGAGCTGACGGTATACTGCAGGGAGGAGCCGGAGTATGTGGGACTTCATGACGAGTTTATCTCTGCGCCAAGGCTGGACAATCTGACATCCTGCGCAGCCCTGGTGTCGGCGATTCTCGATGCGGAGCGCGCGGACGGAATCAATCTGATCGCGTTGTTTGATCACGAAGAGGTCGGGAGCCGCAGCAGACAGGGGGCAGGTTCCATTCTTCTGCACGATATGATGCTGCGTATTCTGAACTGTCTGGGGATGGGAGCGGCGCAGGCGGACCGTATGCTTTATCAGAGCATGCTGTTGTCCGTGGATGTGGCGCACGGTCTGCATCCGAATCAGGCGGGAAAGATGGATCCGACCAGCAGACCGCTGACGGGCAGCGGCGTCTGCATCAAGGAGGCATGTTCACAGTCCTATACGACGGACTGTGAGATGTCTGCGGTTGTTCAGGAAATCTGCGCTAAGCGGCAGATTCCGTGTCAGAAATTTGTCAACCGCTCGGATATACCGGGGGGCAGCACACTGGGGGCGGTGGCCGCATCGCTTCTTCCGGTCCGGTCCGCGGATATCGGTGTGCCGCTTCTTGCGATGCATTCTGCGCGGGAACTGATGGGAAGCGCGGATCAGGAGGCGCTGAAAAGTCTGGTGGAGGCATTTTTTTCACTGTAGGAAACGGGGACGGGAGGAATCGTGAAAAAGAGAGCGGGAGCAGTGATTCTGGCAGGAAGTCTGCTTTTTGCAGTATTTCTGCTCAAATGCGGATTCACGGGAGTGGATATCACCCAGGGGTCCGGCAGTATGGCCGAAAATATGGCGGGGCTGCCGTCCTGGGGGAAAAGCCGTATAGAGGAAGTCTTCGGCCGGCTGAATCGCACAGGAGGACAGGCCGGCGAACAGGTGCCCGGGGGGCTGGAGCCGGTTGCAAGTATTTCCACGGACCGCTATGCCTACGCAACACTCGATGACGTGACAAAGCGGGTCTATGATGAGATTTTAAACGCCATACTCGCGCATGAGGAGAAGATACGGGTTGACACCCTGGATATTCTGGTGCTCGATGCGGCCTATAAGGCAGTGAGTGCGGATTATGGCGGCCTTTTCTGGGTGTCCGGTTATGTGTACACACAGTATACAAGAGGAGATGAGCTCGTGGCGCTGGATTTTGCGCCGCAATATACGATGACAAGGAGTGAGCGCGATCAGACGCAGGCACAGATAGATCAAAGGACGGAGGCGGTTCTCGCGGGCATTGCCGCGGGGGCCACGGACTATGAGAAGGCAAGGTATGTCTTTGAATATCTGGCCTCCAATGTGGATTATGACGCGGGAGCCGCGGAGAATCAGAATATTATCAGTGTTTTTCTCTATGGAAAAACAGTCTGTCAGGGCTATGCGAACGCGACGCAGTATCTGCTCTGGGAACAGGGGATCCGGTCGGCGGTTGTGACGGGAGAGGCAAACGGAGAACCGCACGCCTGGAATCTGGCGCAGCTTGACGGGGAATACTATTACATAGATACGACGTGGGGAAATTCCGCCTATGCCGGGAGCGATATCGGAATGCAGCGCTTTATCAATTACAGTTATTTCTGCGTGACTTCGCGGGAGATCGCGGAGAGTCACAGGGCAAATGATTACATCCGGCTGCCGGAGGCCACAGCCACCCGCAATAATTATTTTATACGGGAGGGCAGGTATTTTTCAGAGTGGGCGCCTGATGCGGCCGGCAGTGTCCTTAAAACGGCCTACGACGCGGGGGAGGTGGCGGTGTCCCTGAAATTTGCGACGCAGGAGCTTTACCGGCAGGCAAAACAGTATTTTACAAAAGAGGGGCATATCGCAGATTATTGTGAGGGCCTGCACAGTCTGTACTATATGGAGGATGAACAGCAGAAAGTTCTGACGTTTCATTTCAACAGCGGCATGACGTCATAAATAAGATTATTACCGTTTATTCTGAAAGGGTAACAGGATTAAGTGCCGGGGAGACGGAAGTACAGGGCACAGAGTCAACAGAACAGGAAAAGAGGTTTCCCATGATATCAGAGAGAATAAAAAGAGCGCTTGAGGGAAGCTCCGCGATCCGCGCGATGTTCGTGGAGGGGAAGGAGCTGGCGGAGCGCGTCGGCGCGGAGAATGTCTATGATTTTTCCCTGGGCAATCCGGCGACGCCCGCTCCTGCGTCGCTGGCGGAAGCGGTTCAGGAGCTGACGGCGCAGAGCACTGCGACTGCTGAGAGGTCTGCGCAGCTGCACGGATATATGGATAATGCGGGATACCCGCAGGTGCGCGCCGCGGTGGCGGAAAATCTGAACAGACGTTTTGGCACTTCGTTTGATTTTCACAATATTATAATGACGGTTGGCGCTGCGGGCGGTCTGAACATTATATTTCAGACGATTCTTAACCCGGGTGACGAAGTCATTGTATTTGCGCCGTTTTTCGGGGAGTACCGGGAGTATGCGGCTAATTTCGGCGCCGGGATCGTTGCGGTGCAGCCGGACCGGGAGACGTTTCAGCCGGATCTTGAAGATTTTGCCGCCAGGATAACAGAGAAGACAAAGGCGCTGATTGTAAACACGCCGAACAATCCGACAGGAGTCGTCTACAGTCCTGAGACGATGCGCAAAATTGCGGCGGTTCTGGAAGAAAAACAACGGGAATTTATGCACGATATGTATCTGATATCGGATGAACCGTACCGGGAGCTTGTGTACGACGGCGGCAGGGAAGATTTTCTCACAAAATATTACCGGAATACGCTGGTGGGATATTCTTTCAGCAAATCTCTCTCGCTGCCCGGAGAGAGGATCGGTTATGTCGTGGTTCCGGACGAGGCCGCGCAGGCCGGGGAGCTGATACAGGGGCTTGCCATAGCGAACAGGACGCTCGGCTTTGTCAATGCACCGTCGCTGATGCAGAGGGCGGTCGCGCGGGTTCTGGAGGAAAAGACAGATCTCGCCTTTTACGACCAGAACCGCAGGATGCTCTATGAGGGGCTGACGCGGCTGGGATTTTCGTGTATCCGTCCACAGGGGGCGTTCTATCTCTGGGTGAAGTCTCCGGAAGAGGATGAAGAGGCGTTTGTGCGGGAAGGGAAGAAACTTCATATTCTGATGGTAAAGGGGAGTGCGTTCGGCTGCCCGGGCTACGTCCGGCTGGCATACTGCGTCTCTCATGAGATGATTGCGCGCTCGCTGCCCGCATTTGAGAAACTGGCCGGGCATTACGGGCTGGGATAAGCCTGTATGCAAAGCAGAGCGGTGGAGGCGGCTCGGGGGGCAGACGGCATTGCCTGTCCGGGAGAGAGGGCCTGTGTTGTTTTTCCGGTATGCCGGCTTCCGGTATGCCGGTCTCCGGTATGCCGGCTTCCGGTATGCCGGTCTTCGGTATGCCGGCCTCCGCTTTGGCGGCTTCCGGTTTGCCAGGGGTGCAGAAGACAGTAATGGAATGGGAGATTTGAATGGAGAACTGGGAAACTTATGTGAGAAAAGTAGTTCCCTATGTGCCGGGCGAGCAGCCCTGCGGGGAGCAGGTTATCAAATTAAATACAAATGAAAATCCGTATCCGCCGGCGCCGGGAGTCCTGCGCGCGCTGCGGGAGTCTGACGGCGGGAAGCTGCGGCTCTATCCGGAGCCGGACTGCGGAACGCTGGTGCGGGCAATTGCGGCATATCACGGTCTGAGGGATGATCAGGTGTTTGCCGGGGTGGGCTCGGACGATGTGCTTGCAATGATTTTTCTGACGTTCTTTAACGCGGAAAAACCGATTCTGTTTCCGGATATTACATATTCATTCTATGAAGTGTGGGCGGACATGCTCCGCATTCCGTATCAGACGCGGGTGCTTGACGCAGCGTTTCAGATCCGTGCGGAGGATTATTACGGGGAGAACGGAGGCGTTATTTTTCCGAATCCCAATGCGCCGACGGGTCTGCTGATGCCGGTCGGACAGATACGTGAGATCGCGGAGCACAACAGGGATGTGATTGTCGTGGTGGACGAAGCTTATATTGACTTCGGGGGAGAATCCGCGCTGCCGCTGCTCGGAGAGTATGAGAATCTCCTGGTAGTCCGGACATTTTCCAAATCCCGCTCTCTTGCCGGGATGCGTATCGGCTATGCGTGTGGTGCGCCGAAGCTGATCCGCTATCTGAATGATGTGAAGTATTCATTTAATTCTTATACGCTCAATCAGACGGCGCTGGCGCTTGGCGTGGAGTCGCTCAGGGATGAAGCCTATTTTCGGGAAACGATCGCGAAAATTACAGCCACGCGGGAGTGGACAGGGGTGGAGCTTGCAAAACTGGGATTTTTGTTCGGGGAATCAAAGAGTAATTTCATTTTTGCCAGACACAAAAGTGTTGCGGCGGAGGAAATTTTCCGGGCGCTTAGGAAAGAACATATTTATGTACGGCATTTTTCCGGGGAACGGATCCGGAATTATCTGCGCATCAGTATCGGGACGCAGGAGGAGATGGAGACCCTGACCGGATTTCTGGGCCGGTATCTCGGGCAGTTGTGATCAATCAGAAGGAGAAGGAAGAATGAACAGGAAACTTAGGACAGAAGCGGTGGATTTCCTTTTCGATGCAATCTTAAGTCTGCAGAACCGGGAGGAATGTTATACGTTTTTTGAGGATGTCTGTACGGTAAATGAACTGCTCTCGCTCTCGCAGCGGTTTGAAGTTGCCAGAATGCTCCGCGACCAGAAGACGTATATTGATATTGCGGAGAAAACGGGGGCATCGACAGCTACGATCAGCCGTGTGAACCGCTCGCTGAATTACGGCAATGACGGCTATGACATGGTGTTTTCAAGGATAAAATACGGAGGAGAGGAGCCCTGCGGGTAATGCGGGGGAGGAATCCTGTGATGTGCCGGTGCAGACCGGGGCGGATGCCGGAAACGGAGAGATGCATCTGCATAATTTATAAAATGCAGGAAATGAGTTCGCGGGCTGTCAGAGGTGCAGGAAATGATGCAGACCGGCACGCGGTGACAGCTTCGCGGAAACAGGCCCGGGAGGGGCCTAAGACTGGGATTTGCCGGCTGTGCTGTTTTTTTTCTCCTGTGTGTGATCAATCAGTTTCTCTATAATGGTCTTTTTTACATAGACATCGTAGCTCAGCATGCAGATAAAGCTGAATGTGCGAAGCAGATCGGCATCTTCCTCTGAGGCATCGGGAAAGGTCTCCATGGCTGTGCCGAATTTCCGGGCCAGGTCCTTCATGATGCTGCGGGTCTCCTGATGCTCAAGACCAAAGACTTCTTTATAGATGTCTTCCAGGCTGTAACCGGCGTCCCTGCCGCCAAAGTATTTGTCAGTAATCGGATTCAGGATTCCCTGGATATCACTGATGCTTAAAATGGTTTTGAAGTAGTAGATAAAGATCAGTGTGAGGACGTGCTCCTTGGAATATTTTTTCCGGTTCGGCGGCGGGAGCAGGTCATTTTTGGCGTAATTGTTGATCATGGTTTTGGTCAGGATCTTGTCGTTTTCATGGCGCTTGGAAGCGGCGAGCTGTGAATCCATAAATGTTGTGATCTGATCCATGTACAGATCGATGCCCGGAATGTCTTCGGGCCTGATGTAATCTATCTGTTTTAGCTCATTCAGGATTTCGCGCAAAAGCTGTTTTGTATTGACATCCATTTCTATCACCTCTGATCACATTATAAAGTTTCCAAAACAGGATGGCAAGAGAGAATTGATCTGTGTTTTCCAAAAAATAGGAAAATATGTTCTGACAGACTTAAAAAGACAGGAAAAATATGCTATACTGGACGTATGCAAAAGAAGGGGAAAAGGACAGGGTTATTATATGAGTATGTATGAAATGTTAAATGATCAGCAGCGCAAAGCGGTTTTTCAGACGGAAGGACCGGTACTGGTGCTGGCTGGCGCCGGTTCGGGGAAGACCAGGGTGCTGACGCACCGCACAGCGTACCTGATCGGGGAGAAAGGTGTTAACCCTTATCATATTATGGCGATCACTTTTACCAATAAGGCGGCGGGTGAAATGCGGGAGAGGATTGACTCGCTGGTGGGGTATGGCTCTGAGAGTATCTGGGTGTCCACTTTTCATTCCACCTGTGTGCGCATATTACGGCGCTATATTGACCGGATCGGTTATGATACGAATTTTACAATCTATGATTCGGATGATTCCAAATCCGTGATGAAGGAGGTCTGCAAGCGTCTTGAGATCGATACGAAGCTGTACCGCGAGCGGAGCTTTCTCGCGGCGGTTTCCTCGGCAAAAGATGAACTGATCACGCCGGATGAGATGATGCGCAGAGCGGTTGCCAGCGGGGATTATGCAAAGCGCAGGCAGGCGGGGGTCTATATGGAGTATCAGGATGTGCTGCGCAAAAATAATGCGCTCGATTTTGATGATCTGATTGTAAAAACGGTCGAGCTATTCCGCGCAGATCCGGAAGTACTCGATTCTTATCAGGAGCGGTTCCGCTATCTTATGGTGGACGAATACCAGGATACGAATACGGCGCAGTTTGAACTGATCCGTCTGCTGGCGGCAAAGTACCGGAATCTCTGTGTGGTCGGTGACGATGATCAGTCAATCTACAAGTTCCGGGGCGCCAATATTTATAATATTCTCAATTTTGAAAAATTCTTTCCGGATGCGGTGACGGTCCGCCTGGAGCAGAACTATCGTTCTACGCAGAATATTCTGGACGCGGCGAATCACGTGATCGCAAACAATGTGGGCAGAAAGAGCAAAACGCTCTGGACCGCCAGCGAAGCGGGTGAGAAAATTGTATTTGAACAGGCTGAGACGGCATACGAAGAGGCGGACTTTATCGCCAGGAATATTCTCTCAGCGGTGAGAAATGGGACGTGCGGGTATGGCGGCCACGCCGTTTTATACCGGACGAATGCGCAGTCCCGTCTGCTGGAAGAGAGGTTTATTGTTTCCAATATTCCCTATAAAATCGTCGGCGGCGTCAATTTCTATGCCAGAAAAGAGATCAAGGATCTGCTTGCGTATTTAAAAACGATCGACAACGGGCGCGATGATCTGGCGGTGAGGAGGATTATCAATGTTCCGAAGCGCGGAATCGGCGCGACGACGTTAAACCGTGTCTCCGATTATGCGGACGCCTATGAGATCGGATTTTATGATGCGCTAAAGCGGGCGGAGGAGATCCCGTCCATCGGCAAGAGCGTGGCGAAGATCAGGCCGTTTGTCAGTTTTATCCAGATGCTGCGCAGCAAACTTCCTTACCTTGGCGTGGCGGATCTGCTTCGCGAGGTGATAGAGGAGACCGGTTACGTGAAGGAACTGGAGGCGGAAGGGACCGACGAGGCTGCCGCCCGCATCGAAAATATCGACGAGCTTCTCAGCAAGGTCGTGGCATATGAGGAAAACGTGGAGCAGCCCACGCTCGGGGGATTTTTAGAGGAGGTGGCGCTTGTTGCCGATATCGACAGTCTGGAGGATGGGAGCGATTATGTGGTGCTGATGACGCTGCACAGCGCGAAAGGACTGGAATTTCCAAGAGTTTATCTGGCCGGTATGGAGGACGGGCTGTTTCCGGGGTATATGTCCATCACGGCGGATAATGCCGTCGAGGAGCTCGAGGAGGAGAGACGGCTCGCCTATGTGGGCATCACGCGTGCGATGAAAGAGCTTGTGGTGACCTGTGCGAAAACAAGGATGATCCGGGGGGAGACGCAGTACAACAAAGTGTCGCGCTTTGTGAAGGAGATTCCGCAGGAACTGCTCTCCGGAGGGGTGAAGAAGGCGGTCCAGCCGGAGCCGGAGCAGCCGCGCACCCCGAAGATCGGGAGGCCGAAGCGCCCCGGGATGCGGGAACAGCCTTCCGGACAGAGCATGCAGTCACGCGCTTTCGCCACGGCGAATACGATAAAAGGAAGTCTCTCATACGGCGTCGGGGACCGCGTCTCACATACCAGATTCGGCGCCGGAACCGTGAAGGGGATCGTCGAGGGCGGCAGGGATTTTGAGGTGACTGTTGATTTTGACACTGCCGGAACAAAAAAAATGTTCGCTTCTTTTGCAAAACTGAAAAAATTATAAATATTGCCAATTTTATAAATTTTTTATAGGCGAAATGGGAAACATATGCTATAATGAACCATGATGACAAACCTTCCGGATGGGATCCGGCACAGTGTTCAACACTCTGCGGATCTGCGGCGGGGCAGCAAAATATGATGTAAGAGGAGGGAAGATCCCATGAACAGAGTGGAAGAACTGCTTGGCAGAATTAATGAGCTTCAGAGAAAAGAGGAAGCGGAGAAGGAGAAGAATACCAAGGTGGTATGGATATTTGCCATCATCGGTATCGTTGTCGCGGTCGCGGCTGCCGCATATGGCATATACCGTTTCTTCACACCGGATTATCTGGAAGATTTTGAGGACGATTTCGAGGATGACTTCGAGGACGATTTCTTTGAGGACGAGGAAGACGAAGAGCCGGCAAAGTCTGCGGAGAAGAAGGACGAGGACAAAGCGGAGGAGACAACTGAAGAGTAACCGGTATCAGAGGGGACTGCGGACTGCAGTCCCTTTTCTGTCCCGTGTGAAATCCCCTGATAAGGGATTGCGCCCGGGAAAAAGAAATATATGGAGGACAGGATGAAAAAAGGTCAGATTATTGAGGGCGTCATAGAACGCGTGGAATTTCCGGATAAAGGAATCTTCCTGACGGAAGAGGGGAAACAGGTGGTAGTAAAATATGGGATTCCGGGACAGAAGGTTTCGGTTTCGATCACGAAAGTGCGGAAGGGAAAATGCGAGGCAAGGCTTTTGTCCGTGCTGGAAAAGGCGCCCGCTGAGCTTGCGGAGCCGGGCTGCATCCACGCGGGAAGCTGCGGCGGCTGCATCTACCAGAGCCTTCCATATGAGGAGCAGCTTGCGCTGAAGACGGAACAGGTGAAGAAACTGATCGGCGGGGTGCTTGCGCCGGAGAGCGCCGGGTACCGGTTTGAGGGCAGCGTGGAGAGTCCGCGCAGACAGGGATACCGGAATAAAATGGAGTTTTCATTCGGGGATTCTTTCAGGGATGGCCCGCTGGCGCTGGGAATGCATAAGCGGGGCAGTTTTTATGATATCGTAAATGTACCGGAATGCCGGATTGTGGATGAGGATTTCCGGAAAGTGCTCACCGTGACTCTCGCCTGCTTTCAGGAAAAAGGAATATCTTATTACCATAAAATGCGCCATACGGGGTATCTGCGCCATCTTCTGGTGCGCAGGGCGGCGAGGACGGGCGAGATGCTTGTGGCGCTTGTGACGACGTCACAGTCCCCTGTCGGACAGCCGGCTGAGACGGAGGAGCGGTCCGTGGAAGAGATACAGCGCATGGAAGAGATACAGTCCGTGGAGAGGGAGCAGTCCATGGGAGAGATACAGTCCATGGAAGAAATACAGTCCATGGAAGAAATACAGTCCATGGGAGAGATACAGTCCATGGAAGAAATACAGTCCATGGGAGAGATACAGTCCATGGATAAAGAACAATCCATGGATAAAGAACAATCCATGGAGGAGAGGGAGCTGCTGGCCGGATGGCGGGAGGCGCTGCTTCAGCAGGAATGGTCGGGGAAAATGACGGGAATCCTGCATATCAGGAATGACAGTGTTGCCGATGCCATCAAAAATGAAGGAATGGAGATTCTGTACGGACAGGATTATTTTTATGAGGAGCTTCTGGGGCTGCGTTTTAAGATTACGCCGTTTTCTTTTTTCCAGACGAATTCGCTGGGGGCGGAAGCTCTCTATGGAGTGGTGCGGGAGTGGATCGGAGATACGCACGGAGTCGTGTATGACCTCTATTCCGGAACAGGGACCATCGCTCAGATTCTCGCGCCGGCCGCGGGAAAGGTAATCGGAGTGGAGCTTGTGCCGGAGGCTGTGGAGGCAGCGCGGGAAAATGCGCGTCAGAACGGACTGGAGAACTGTGAATTTCTTGCAGGAGATGTGCTGAAAATCCTTGATGAGATTGCGGAGCGCCCCGACTATATCGTGCTTGACCCGCCGCGGGACGGGGTTCATCCCGGGGCGCTGGAGAAAATTATCCGGTACGGGGTGGACAGGATGGTTTATATTTCGTGTAAACCGACCAGCCTGGCGCGGGATCTGGTAATGCTGCAGGATGGAGGGTATGTGGTGGAGAAGGTGTGTTGTGTGGATATGTTTCCTTATACGGGGAATATAGAGACGGTATGTTTATTGTCCAAACTTCATGCAGACCAGCATATCGAGGTGGAGCTTTAGGTAGACGAGCCTGATTTTGACGGCTGCGGGGAGTAAAGCCACCTATGAGGAAATCATGAATTATGTGTTGGAGCATAGTGGATTGAAAGTCAGCAGTTTGTATATCGCACAGGTAAAAGAGAAATGTGGGATTATGGAGAGGGAAAATTATAACCTGCCGAAATCGGAAAATTCCAGATAACCGAAATGCCCGCCAGAGAAAGAAGCTGCTATAAGGGAAGCGTTGGAACATTTTTAGATGATATAGTAAGGAAGGTGCAAACGAAAGATGGCAAATAATATTAATATGCGTCGAGTGCAGGTACGGATTCAGGAAATGTTTTGAGGTAAAATCGACATGGCAGATGTTCCTAATGATACAAATGGACATTTTGAAACGAGAGCCTTAGCGGCATTTGCATTAATTATGACATCTGGCCTCGAAGTGTCTCAGGCGGGTGTTCATGTTACAGATGGTTACCATGATATGGGAATTGATGCGATATATTTGGATGAAACTC
>CAMSQM010000010.1 GCA_947062675.1 uncultured Roseburia sp. | reverse complement strand
CGCATGCATACCCGCTCCCGACGACTCCGGCATATTTCCATAAGCTCCCGTCCCGAACGGCCCCGGCATACTTCCGTACATTTCCTGCATTCCCATGCCGGGCAGATCCGATGGATTCCCATACATCCCGGCTTCCCCGGCGTTCTCAGGGTATCCACCGTACATCCCGTCTCCGGGGATCCCGGACGGCTCCGCATACATACCCGCTCCCGACGACTCCGGCATATTTCCATAAGCTCCCGTCCCGGACGGACCCGGCATACTTCCGTACATTCCTGCCCCGGACTCATCCGGCATACTTCCGTACATTTCTTCTCCGGTCACCCCGGCCGTATTTTCGTACATTTCTGCCACGGGCAGATGCTGACCGGCTGCATGCCCGTACGTCTCATGATCTTCCCGGACCGCATCCGCCATGCCCTGACCGTACACCGCGCCGGGTCGCCCGTATCCCGCCTCTCCCAAAAATGCGCCTCCCGCGGCCCTGGGAACTCCTCCGGCTGCGGCGGCGATCTGCTCATCCATCTGCGCATTTTCACTGGACAGCCGCTCGATCTCCCTCTGCAGGATCTGGTTCATACTGGCGACCACTTCCGCGGCTCGGTCATCTCCGATCGCGCCGTCTCCCAGATACTGCTCCACCAGCAGCTGCTGTGGCGTCAGCCCGGAATCCAGCTTCGGTATCGCGTCCACCAGGCGCTCCATGATGTCTCCCGCCTCTCTGAGCGCCCTCGCCTTCGCCGATTCCAGCTTTTTCTGGTTCGCCTCCGCAAGCGCCGCCTCCGCGGCGCGCTTTGTCTTCTCCCAGTCAAGCAGGACACTGTCTATGCTCTGGCCGTCCGTCTGTATCTCCCCGGTATCTTCCGGCACGGGCATGAGCATCTGACCATCCGCATCCTCTCCCAGATATTCCCTGAAATTATGTCTGAGCGTGTTATCAATCTCACGGTCTGTGACAATCTGCGAGATCTCCTGCGCCTCCTGCTGCTCCTCCCTTGGAACCTGCAGATACGGAATCTCTTCGACCAGCTTTTTGATATTGTCCATTCCGTCGTCCACAGCTTCCTTCTCTGTGGCCGCCATGATCTGCTGCATGCTCTTCTGCAGCTCCTCCTGCAGGTTCTGCGTGTTGAAACGCTCCGGCGGTATCTTTACCTTCGGAATCTGAACCGCCTCGTTTACAATCTCCCCTGAATCCAGCTCATCCTCCGGCCGCACCTCGACAAATCCGTTCGTCTGCTGCCGGAGCTGCCGGTATTTTTCCTCCTGTTGTTTCGTCAGCGGCTGATAGACCATTTTAAGCTCCAGAGCGCGCTCCACATACGGTCCGTCCCCGAACCACAGGATCAGCTCGTCGCACGCTTCTATGCACTTTTCACTCATCCCCGCCTTATGGTACAGACAGGCCAGCTCATAGGCCCATTCCTCTGTGTATTCCTGCTCCTTAAATTCCTCGAGAATGGCGATCTGTGCGTCCGTGTCCGCGCCCTGCGCCCTGCCAAGCTCGTACTGGAGCACATATCTGAGATTGTCATGAGGCGCCGCCTCCACAAATTCCTGATAGTAATCCTTCGCGTCGTCATAATTGCCCATCCGGATAGAGACTTCCGCCAGGCGGTAAATAATCATACGTCCGACCGGCGAGCGGTCATACGCCATCAGATACAGCTCACGGCTCTCCTCATAGCGCCCTGTCTTCTCGTAGATCTCTCCCGCCTTCATCAGTGCATTGACATTTTTTATTTTATGCCAGTTGATGGAATCCGCAATCTCCGCCGCGTTCTGGTAATCACGGGCGGCCGTGAGCGTCTTCATCTGCTCCAGCTTTAGTTTATATTCATATTTATCCAAGCGTGTCACCTCAATCGGTCCAAACAGTAACTTTATTCTATGTTAGTTTATCATACGCGCGAATAGATGTCAAAATTTCTACCGTTTTTTCCTCTGTACTTTTCTGGATTTTTTCACCGGTTCTTCCTGCTCCTTTGCGGGAACCGCTTCATAAATCATCCGGTTTGTACCGCTTTCCACGCCGACCAGACGTATATAGCTTTTTGTGTCCGGCTTAAGCCCGCGCCTTCCGAGAAAATATTCTATCAGCTTCTCTGCAATATAATAGATCACCGCCATAATGGGAACCCCAAGCAGCATTCCCGGAAAACCCCACAGTCCGCCAAAAACCAGTATCGCGAACACAACCCAGAATGAGGAGAGACCTGTCGAGCTGCCAAGAATCTTCGGCCCGATAATATTTCCGTCCACCTGCTGGAGAATCAGCACAAAAATCAGGAAATAGATTCCCTGAAGCGGATTCTGGAGCACAATAATAATAAAAGAAGGAACCGCCCCCACAAACGGGCCGAAAAACGGAATCACATTCGTGACACCGATGATCACCGCGATCAGAATCGTATCCGGCATCCGCATAATCGCCAGTATAATATAGGCGAGGACACCGATAATCGCCGAATCAAGCAGTTTTCCGATAATAAAGCCCCCGAAAATCTCATTGCTCTTTCGCACCGTCTCTATGATTACGTTGGCGCGTGCCGGTTTAAACAGCGCATAGATTATTTTCTTCCCCTGACCCGCAAAGGTTTCCTGGCTCGCCATCACATACACCGAGATAATCAGTCCGACCAGCACATTAATCACCAGCTTCACGCCATAGATCACCCCGCTCGTGATGGACGCAAGATACGCCTGCGCTTCCGTGAGCACATCCTCCTCCCAGAACCGCTGCATCACCTTACTCGCCTTCTCGATCGCCTGTCTCGCCACCTCCGCAATCTCATCGTCGCCCTTTGTAAAGTCCTCAATCCATGCAACCAGCGTATTGATCTCCTCCGGGAGCTTGGTGATCACCCCCTGGATACTGGTGCTGACAGACGGAAGTATCAGCGCGATCAGCAGAACAAAAATTCCCACAAGGAACAGGAGCGCGCCGCAGATCGCGACACTGCGCGCCGCCTTCCACGCCCTGTGACTGTCCTTTAACTTTTTATCAAAAAAACGGTACAGGTACTTTTCCTGGAACTTCATCACCGGGTTCAGCAGATATGCCAGCACAAGTCCGATCGTAATCGGCTGCAGAATATTGGCAATCTGCCTCCAGAGCGCTGCCAGCTCGTCAAACCGGTATATCATAAAGAAAAACAGAATACAGCAGCAGAACGTCACAAACACGGTCAGCGCAATCATCATGTAATGCTTCATCTCATGTCTTTCCGCCTCATTGTTCTCATTCAATCGAATCCACCTCTTCCCATAATCTCTTTTGCCCATTATAAACCATCCGGTCCGGTTTTCCAATTAAAAAATCTGTAAAAAAAAACGCTGCATGGACAAGAACACAGAACAGCCGCCGGCAGAATCCGGCGGCCATTCTGCGCTTTCCGTGCAGCAGCTGTCTCAGCCACGGTAATAATTAATCAGGCACCCTTTCAGAATAATCTCCCTCTCATCATCCGTCATCGCGCCGAGCCCGAGTGTAAATTCTTTCAGTCCGGACTCCCGCACCACATAAGCAGTAATCTCCGTCTTCTTCTCTGCAACCGCGCGGCGGATGTCCGGGAGGAAGAGGTAGTCGAGGTTGGCAAACGGCAGCTCCCCCTCCGGAATCAGGAACGGCAGCATGCCCCAGTTGATCAGATTCGAGCGGTAGCGCTTTGTCGCATAATCATTTGCGATATTCGCCCAGCCCCCCAGAACCTTCTGGCAGGACGCCGCCTGCTCCCGCGCGGAACCGTCACCGGGTTTTACCGCAAAGATCGTGCTCCCGAAGCCGAGCACACCGGTCTCTCCTGCTTCTGCAAATTTTTTGTCCGGAAACGCCGCGTTTACCGCCCCCATTACAGCCCGGAGCTCACCGACGGCGTTCAGCGGACACGTCCCGGCCTCAACGGCCTTCTGGGCTTTCTGAATCTCCTTTGCCCGCCCGACATACTGCGGATCTTTTCTGGAGAGCGCATACTCGGCGAGCCCGAGCGGATTCGAGCGGAAGGAGGATGTCTCGCCCGACGGAATCAGTTCGTCGGTCGTCGTGACCGGATCGTGAATCTCGGATACCACTTTCAGAACCAGGTTCTCCGGCAGCGCACTCATCGCCGGCCAGTCTTTGATATTCGGCCCGAACTGAATCTCCACGGAAGGGTCCGCCGCGCCTTTGCTGTCGAAGACACGGTTATCATAGATCGTCCTGTCAAAGAAGTATTTCGGCTTCGTGTACTCCGCATCCACATCCGTCGCCGCAGTCAGATATCCCCTGTTCGCCGCCGTCGCAGCGATGGAACGCGCATCCATCAGCGCCACGGACGCTACCTGGCCGTTCTGCACCTTCGATCCCTCGCGGTTCGGGAAATTCCTGGTGGAGTGGCGGATGGAAAACGCATTATTCGCCGGCGTATCCCCGGCGCCGAAACACGGCCCGCAGAAAGCCGTCTTCACAACGGCTCCCGTCTGCATCAGAGCTGCGACCGCGCCGTTTTTCACCAGCTCCATATAGACCGGTGTGCTCGCCGGATAGACGCTCAGCGTAAATCCGTCGGACCCGGTACTCTTTCCTTTTAATATATCCGCCGCATCGCAGATATTCTCAAAACCGCCTCCCGCACAGCCGGCGATAATCCCCTGATCCACATAGAGCCTGCCGTCCCTCACCTTGCTCTTTAAATCCAGCTCCACCGCGCCGTCAAAACTGACTCGCGCGCGCTTCTCACAATCATCAAGGATATCCGGCAGATTCGCGTTCAGCTCCTCGATCGTGTAAGTATTGCTCGGATGGAACGGCATGGCGATCATGGGCCGGATCTCACCGAGATCGATCTCGATCATGCCATCATAATACGCGGCCTTTCCCGGACGAAGCTCCTTATAATCCCCGCTCCGCCCGTGAATCTCATAAAATTCCTTTATCTTCTCATCTGTCTGCCAGATTGAGGACAGGCAGGTGGTTTCCGTCGTCATCACATCCACGCCGATGCGGAAATCGGCGCTCAGATTCGAAACGCCGGGACCCACGAATTCCATCACTTTATTCTTCACATAGCCGCGGTCAAACACCGCCCCGATAATCGCCAGCGCGACGTCCTGCGGGCCGACTCCCTTTACCGGAGTCCCTTTCAGGTACACGCCCACAACGCCCGGCATATCAATGTCATACGTCTTGTTCAGCAGCTGTTTGACGAGCTCCGGACCGCCTTCCCCGATCGCCATCGTGCCGAGCGCACCGTATCTGGTGTGTGAATCGGATCCCAGGATCATCGCACCTGCGCACGCGAGCATCTCCCGCGCAAACTGGTGAATCACCGCCTGGTGGGGCGGCACATAGACGCCGCCGTATTTCTTCGCGCAGGTAAGGCCGAACATATGATCGTCCTCATTGATCGTCCCGCCCACCGCGCAGAGGCTGTTGTGACAGTTCGTCAGCACATACGGCACCGGAAATTTTTCAAGCCCCGATGCGCGCGCCGTCTGGATTATGCCCACAAACGTGATGTCGTGGGAAGTCAGTTTGTCAAATTTTATCTGAAGCCTGTCCATACTGCCGGACACGTTGTGATCTTTTAATATTCCGTAAGCAATCGTATTTTGTGCCGCCTCTTCCTTTGTCACGGCAGAACCGGTTTTACTTTTCACCGCTGTGAGAGCTTCCGCACCTTCTTCCACCAGCTCCGTGCCGTTTACCAGATAAACACCGTTTTCGTATAATTTCATGTTTTCCTCCATTCTTCCTCTGATGCGTTACGTATGCCAGAATTATAGCGTCAGGGGGGCGAAAAAGCAAGCGTTTTCCTTGTAAAATCCCAGATAACGTGGTAGGATGAAAGTATGGTAATTATTTCACAAAGTTCGATAAAACGGGAGGTATTTGTGATGGATTATTCACAGGACTACAAACAGAAGCTCGTTTCTGCCGATGAGGCCGTGGCGCTCATCCGCTCCGGAGACTGGGTTGATTACGGCTGGTGTGTCAACACGGTTGACGCCCTGGATAAAGCTCTGGCAAAGCGCACAGACGAACTAAAAGACATCAATCTCCGCGGCGGCATCCTGCTTAAGCCCCTCGCTGTGTTTGAGCGTGAGGACGCCGGGGAGCATTTTACCTGGAACTCCTGGCATATGTCCGGCATCGAGCGCAGACTGATCAGCCGCGGCTGTGCCTACTATGCGCCCATCCGCTACTCGGAGCTGCCGCGCTATTACCGCGAATCCACCACGCCGGATTCCGTCGCAATGTTTCAGGTGGCGCCGATGGACGCCCACGGCTATTTCAATTTCGGCCCGAGCGCTTCCCATCTCGGAGCGATGTGCGAGACGGCAAAAGAAATCATCGTCGAAGTCAATGAGAACATGCCGCGCTGCCTTGGCGGAACCGAGAACGGCGTACATATTTCCGACGTGACCTATATTGTGGAGGGGGACAATCCGCCGATCGGCGAGCTTGGCGCCGGCGGTCCCGCGACTGACGTCGACAAGGCCGTCGCAAGGCTCATCGTCGAGGAAATCCCCGATGGCGCCTGCCTGCAGCTTGGAATCGGCGGAATGCCAAACGCAGTCGGTTCCCTGATTGCGGAATCCGACTTAAAAGATCTCGGCGTCCACACGGAAATGTACGTCGACGCCTTTGTCGATATCGCGCGCGCCGGAAAGATCAACGGCTCGAGGAAGAATATCGACCGTTTCCGCCAGACATATGCATTTGGCGCGGGCACAAAGAAAATGTACGATTACATGGATGAAAATCCCGAGCTGATGAGCTCCCCGGTGGACTACACGAACGATATCCGCTCCATCGCCGCGCTCGACAACTTTATATCCATCAACAACGCGGTCGACCTCGATCTCTTCGGACAGATCAATTCCGAGTCTGCCGGCACAAAGCATATCAGCGGAGCTGGCGGACAGCTGGATTTCGTGCTCGGCGCATACCTCTCAGAGGGCGGCAAGAGCTTTATCTGCTGTTCTTCCACTTTCCAGACAAAGGACGGACAGCTGAAGTCACGGATTCTTCCGACCTTAAATCCGGGCTCCATCGTGACCGACACCCGCGCAAATGTCCACTATCTGGTGACTGAATACGGCAAGGTGAACTTAAAAGGCCTCTCGGCGTGGCAGAAGGCTGAAGCGATTATCTCCGTCGCGCATCCTGATTTCCGGGATGAGCTGATCGCGGAAGCAGATAAAATGCATATCTGGAGAAGAAGCAACAAATAAAAAATCCGGGGGGATACAGATTTTACTCTGCATCCCCCCCCCGGATTTTTTCTGATATCCATATCCGTACCGCGGCCAGCGCGCTACTGTCCCCACTCCATCGCCTCGCAGGTCTGTCCCGCATCCCTGAATCCTGATACCGTCTGCTCCAGACTCAGATAGCTTCCCATCATACTTCCCGAGATCAGCCCAAGCTTTGAGAGCGTATAGGAATCAACTGTGTTAAAATCCACCCCGACGCGGATACACAGCTTTCCGTCCGCAAACTCCGCGTGTGAAGTCACGCCGTCCAGCCCCTGAAAATCAGAGACGCCGATCGCCAGCAGTTCCTCCTTTTCCTCATCACTGTAGCCTGTGACATCATACTCCTGCTCCATCACTTCGACCATACCGATCAGATAGTCGCCTTTCGCAGCGATGTACATAATGTCGGTGATCCCATCCTCCGTTCCATTGCACACCGTCATCGACGTGTTCAGATAATCCGTAAAACCGCCGGTGACCGCGTTAAAAAACGGTTCATTTGCCGCCGTGTCCAGATAATAATCCTTTCCGTCCTTCTGCACCAGCACAGTCAGCTCCTTCGCTTCTCCTTTCGCGGCGTCTGCGATCCCGTCCCCAAGCCAGGAAGCGACATCTTTAAACTGTCCTTCTCCGGTCTCTACCTCCGCTGCAATCGCCTCCGCCATCGACCGTCCGATTGCGCCGTCGAGATCTTTTGCCGTGACGGTGACGGAATACTGTTCATCCGACCTGCGCTCCGGCTCCCTCACCACAATATCCGTGTCCCGCAGACACTCAAATGCTTTCTGATATATCGTCTCCTCCACTGTCGCATCCGTTTTTCCCTGTGCATCCAGCACCTTATTCCACGGATGGTTCTCCTGAAGCAGTGCTTTCTGCGTCACCGCGTCACCGCTCTGATATGCAGACGCAAACTCCAGCAGCTTTTCATACCGCACCGGCATTCTGTCTCCGCAGCCGGACGCGCTCACGCTCACTCCCAGCGCCAGCAGCAGGCATATTCCTTTCTTCATCGCATTTTCCCCGTATCCTTTCCGCAATCCTCTTTTCAGACTGCCCGTGCCAGCCTGTCAGTCTTTTAGTCCCAGCAGCTTATAGACAAGCGTAATCAACCCCACTGCCCAGACAAAGAACACGACAATCGCAATCACAACCCGGATGATAAATACCATAAATTCATGTGATTCATTCCAGCTGTCACTGATACAGTAGAATTTCTCCTCCACAGACGCGCCATATGTGCCGCACACCTCTTTAAGCTCCGGCTGCGCCTGCGCGCTGACGCTCATCTTCTGTCCGACCGGAAGTGTAATGCGCTTCCCGGTTTTTATTTTTTTGATATCCTCCAGCGGAAGCTGCGCCAGGACATAAGCTCCGTCCGGCAGCTCCAGCAGACAGTACTCCGAATATTCCCCGAAAAAATCAAGAAGGATATTCTGTACCGCCGGACGCCTTCTGCTCCTCGTACGCCGCGAAGTGCGCTGCTGGTATTCACTCACCCAGGCATTGCGCCCTCCGATTCCCGTCGTGATAATCCCTGTCGGCTCAATGGTCACATAGGAGACCGTCCAGGCCTCCTCAAAGTCCTCCGCAGTCTCAATCCGCGGAATATCCGCTGCAGCCGGTTCCCCGATACAGATTTCGGGATATCCGGCTTCCGCCTCCGCAAGGGTCAGCTCTGCCCGGGATCCGCGCAGAAAGGACTCCACCGGAAGAAACCGCGCCGTATAGATTGCCACAGCCAGCGCAAATATACAGATGATCACATCAAGAACTTTTTTCATACCCTTCCACCTGCCCCATGCATGATTTTCCATTCTTCCATCCTGGATGCAAACGGCTCATAGGCGAAAGTATAACTGCCTCTGTAATCTTCGTTGCCCCTGACCAGAAGAAAATCCGTGAATTCCACCTGTTTCGCACCACAGGTTTCACAGATATACACCTCCGCCCGCACCGCACGCCGCCCCGAGGGGATCTCCGCCGTGGAGGCAATCGGCGCCATGTTCTTTTTCAGATAATTCTCAGCATCCGTATAGGACTCCCCGAAACTAACCGGAAGAAGGAACAGGTACGGGTACCTCTCTTCTTTGTGCATGGTTCCCCTGCATTCCGGACATTTTGCCGTCCCCCGCATCCCGTTGATAAGCGCCCGCGCCAGGCTGATAACAAAATAAACCGCGCCGGCCGCCGATATCGCGGCAATGACTTCCGGGAGATAGCACAGAGCGCCCATCAGCCTCTTCCTCCTGCTTTCAGCTGCATTGCCCGCTGCTTCGCCGCAGACAAAAGCCCCACAAAAGTATCTGCCTTGGAAATAGCCTCCGCCCCCATGCTGGAGCCCGCAGTCACAATTTTATTGGAAATCAGCGTCATCATTGAAATCTTCTTCCCGTCAAGCCGGAACTCAAAACGGTATCCCGTCATCGCAGAACCGGCGCTGCGGATATTATCAATCCTCGCCGCCGAAAAAATCTGTACCTCAAAGGGATTATAAGCAGAAATAAAGCCTATCACTCCCTGATCCGTATCTATGTAGAGAACTCCGCCGCGGCTCTCAAACGAGCTGTCAAAATGGTACGGCAGCCCTGCCACCTGCTTTTTGGTTTTTTTCACTATAAAACCGAGAAAACCGCCCCACGCGATCGACATCAGTATCCAGAGCCAGACAATAAAAGCCATCAGCGCCGACACCATCAGTGCCGCCTCGACATCAAAATCACCATCGCTCATCACAAGCGCAATCACGAATCCGGCGACCAGCGGTACAAGCAGGGCAATGCCCAGCACAATGAGCAGATAGGATCTTCCCACCCGCACAAAGCGTTCTGTTTCCCTCATTTCCATAAGTCAATTCTCCTTTTCATTCTGTATTGTGTTTTCATTATTATACTGCGTCCGTGCAGAAAAGAAAAGATTTTTTTCCGCGGGGGAATTGCGAAAACCTCGTGGAAACGCTATGATGAAAGAAAACCGGTGAAAGAAAGGAATACTGACATGCAATATCTTATAAATGGAGAAAAACTGACCGCGGGTGTCTGCTACTATCCGGAGCACTGGCCCGAAAGTCTGTGGAAAGAGGATATCGGACGCATGCTCTCACACGGAATCAGATTTATCCGGATCGGAGAGTTTGCCTGGAGTCTCGTGGAACCCCGCGAGGGTGAATTTAACCATGATTTTTTTGACCGTTTCCTCGGCCTTGTCCGCGAAACAGAAATGAAAGTCATATTCGGCACCCCGACCGCTACACCCCCCGCATGGCTCACTGAAAAATATCCGGAAGTCTTAAATGCGGATATCCGTGGAAATATCTTCCGGCACGGCTCGCGGCGGCACTATAACTACAACTCTCCCGTATACCGCCGCAAATGTGCCGAAATCACCGAAGTCATCGCGGCGCGTTATGCAAAATGGGAATGTATTGCCGGCTGGCAGCTCGACAATGAGCTCAACTGCGAAGTCAGCAATTTTTACTCTGAGGCTGACAGTGCGGCTTTCCGGACATGGCTCCGCGACAGATATCAGACCACCGACGCCCTCAACGAGGCCTGGGGGACAGTCTTCTGGAATCAGACCTACACGTCGTGGAGCGAAGTTTATGTGCCCCGCTATACCTGCAACGGCGCGAACAACCCGCACCAGATGCTTGATTATTACCGTTTTATCTCGGACAGCTGCAGATCCTTTGCACAGATACAGAGCGAAATTATCCGCAAATACAAAAAGGACGATGATTTTATTACCACAAACGGTCTGTTCGGGCATCTGGATAATCACGCATTCCGCCGGCAGAGTCTCTCCTTTTTCACCTACGATTCCTATCCCAATTTTTCCAATCAGACCGGAAAGCCGGTGGATGAAAACGGGCTGCGTGACCGGTGGTGGAGCCGGAAGCTCGCCGAAACCAGATCCGTCTCTCCTCATTTTGGCATTATGGAGCAGCAGACGGGTGCAAACGGCTGGAATATCTGGCCCGGCGTCCCGAATCCCCGCCCCGGACAGATCACACTCTGGGCCATGCAGTCGGTCGCGCACGGGGCAGATTTTATCAGCTTTTTCCGCTGGCGCACGGCGGCGTTCGGGACAGAGATGTACTGGAACGGAATTCTCGATCCCTCCGGGAGGGACAATGAACGGCTCGCCGAGGTGGGCGCTTTTACGGAAATACTCACAAAAATCAGCTGCGTCGCAAAAGAACACTGTCTGGCTGATGTCGCCATCTTAAAAGACTACGACAATGTATTTGACAGTGAAGCCGATGCCTGGCATTCCCAGATTGAACAGGCGAGTATGGATTCCCTGTTCACCGTTCTCCAGAAAACGCATACGCCGTTCGACTATGTCTACTTTTATGAGGGCGGGATATCTGCGAACCTTCACTCATACCGCGTAATTTTTTACCCCCACCCGCTTATCGTCACACCGGAACGCATCCGTGTTCTCGAACAATATGTAAAACAGGGCGGCATCCTCATCCTTGGAGCGCGCGCCGGCTGTAAGGACCACACCGGCCGCTGCGTCACAAAACGTCTTCCGGGCCTTTTCGCCGGACTTGCCGGCGCGGACGTCAAAGAATATTCCTTCCTCCAGCCGGATCAGCCGGAAGTCCTCATCGACTGGGACGGTGAAAAAATACCGGCAGCCCTGTTCGCGGACCGCCTGTCCGGGGAGGGCGCGGGGGACATTACCGGCCGCTATGTGAGCGACTATTTTGCAGGCGACGGCGCGATATCCGTAAACCGGTGCGCAGACGGCTGCGTGTATTATTACGGGTCCGCCTTCTCAGACGCCGCCGTCGAAGCCTTTCTGCGCCGCCTCGGTGTGAAAGAACCGTACGCAGACGTCGTGACTGTTCCGGAGAGCGTCGAGCTCGCCGTGCGCGGCCCTTACCTGTTTCTGCTGAACTACCGCAGGGACGCCTGCAGTCTTCACTTTCACAGACCAGTGACAGACCTGATCTCAGGCGCAGAATTATCCGGAGAAACCGCGCTTGCGGGATACGGATTTATCGTCGCGGACATGTCCCGTCCGGCATAAGGCGCAGCCGCCGCTCCTGTCCGCAGTCCCTGACAGGAGCGTGTATGTACCGGCACGCAGCAGGGCGGATTGTCACATCCCGTCAATCCGCCTTCGCAGTTCCAGCATTTTGTTATCCACCTTGGCGATCACATCCGAATACCCGCGGATCTCCCTCTCCACGTTCTCGATCTGTCCAGCGCTCTTTTTATAACACATCTGCGTATCGAGCTCTGCCCAGTAATCCATCGCAAACGAACGGATCTGCAGTTCCACGCGCACCTCCCTCGTCCGGTCCTCATATGTGACGGGGACGCCCACAATCAGATGTATGCTCTGATAACCGCTCTTTTTGGGACTCCCCACATAATCTTTTTCCTTCAGCACCCGGATATCGCTCTGTCTGCGCACCGCATCCGCAACCTGATAGATATCGTCACAGAAATAGCAGACCACCCGGATTCCCGCAATGTCGTTCAGACTGCTGACCGCAGTCCTGTAAGTCACTTCCTGTCCCTTTCTGGACAGCTTTTTGACAACGCTGTCCGCCGACTTGATTCTCGAAGACATACTGCGGATCACCTGCCGGCGGTTCTGTTCCGTCAGGCCCGCATTTATCATCCGGAGTTTTGCCCGTATCACATCAATTGCATATGCGTAGCGGAGCTGTACCATCGGTGCTTCCAGCTTCTTCTGCAGTTCCTGCTGCCGCGATTCCGGGCACTGCAGTTTCTGCTTTTCCATCGATAATCTTCCTGCTCCTGCTGTTACTCCTTCTATTCTTATTCTCTTCCCAGCCGGTTTAGAATCCCTTTTTCTCAATATCCGCTCCTTTTATTTTATCCGTTTCCGCTTTTATTCTGGCAGGAATCCGGTATTCTTATTCTTTTCCGGTTATTTTCCCTGACTCCGGGAATTTATTCCGGAAAAACAGACATACTAAAGGATATCGCCATACCTGTAAGACGGTCACTATTTTAGCGCCACGCTGCGCGGAAACTGAGGTAATTTATGAACAGAAATGTCCTTCCTGTTACAAACGAAAACGGTTATTTTGAGATACGCCTTGAAAGCATCGGCGGACTGGGCGCAAATCTCTGCGGAAAAATGTTAGGTGAGCTGGGAGCTCTCTCGCTCTCCTTAAATTCCCTGAGTTTTTCCAGTTACGGTTCAGAAAAAAGAGGTTCGCCTGTCAAAGCCTATATCCGCTGGTGCGCGGAAGACAAACCCCTGCGCATCAACAGCCCGGTAACGCACCCGCACATTCTGGGAATCTTCCACGAGGGCCTGATTGGCACACACCCTGTGCTGGAGGGCGTCTCAACCGGGACGAAAATCATTCTGAACACCCCGTATACGGCGGACGCCGCGGCAGAAAAATACGGCATCTCCATCGGGGAACTCTACTGCCTGGACGCACTCTCGATCGCAATGGAATGCAAATCCAGAGTCAATATGGTCATGCTGGGCGCAATCGCAAAAGCCTCCGGTTTTATCCCGGCCGACGTGGTGGAGCAGCTCTGCCGCGACACCGTGGGACAGAAATACCCCGCCCTGATCGAGGCAAATTTAAGCGGGCTTCGCGAGGGATATGCGAGAGCCGAAAAAGCCACCGTGGAACAGAACCTGACCCCGCCGCCTGCAGGAAAACGCGAAAGTTATATCTGGGGTTATAAAAATGCCCCGATCGGCGGCGTCAACCCGCGCGCGGGAAGCACGGTCTCCAACGACCTTTCCCCGTCCAGGGAGGGATATATCCCGCTTTTTATACAGGACCGCTGCATTAACTGCGGCCTCTGCGACTCCGCCTGTCCGGATATGGTATTCCAGTTTGCCCCGGGCATTTACAAAGATAAGGAATGCATGGTGAACAAAGGGCTGGACTATTTCCACTGTAAGGGATGTCTGCGCTGTGTCGCGGTCTGTCCGACCGAAGCGCTGGTAAAAGCGCTGGAAAAAGATCATCCCGACAAGCCGTATTTTCTGCCAAATCAGGATCTTGTGCCCGACACAATTCCGTACCAGAAGACCGGCGCCAATTCGTGGATAACCAGCGATTCGTATATGGATGAAAAGCGTGTGGACGGCGGCGTGGTGTAAAAATATGCTTTCACACATGCGCACCGGACATCCGGTACTGCGCTCACAGGACACTTTACTCCGGCATGGAGGCAAATAATGATAGTAAGGATGATAATATATGGAAAAACAGAAAATAATGTATGACAGCGGAAACGAGCTGGCCGCCTACGCCGCAAAACAGATCAACTACCATGTGATGGGCTACTACCCGATCACCCCGTCCACGCAGATCGCTGAAAACCTTGACGTGATGCGCGCGGAAGGGCTGCACGATATCCAGCTGATTGCCGCCGAGGGCGAGCACAGCGCAGCCGGTATCTGCTACGGCGCGACCGCCGGAGGCGGCCGGGTCTTTAACGCGACAAGCGCAAACGGTCTGCTCTATGCACTGGAACAGTTTCCCGTGCAGTCCGGCACACGGATGCCGATGGTTATGAACGTGGCGTGCCGCACCATATCCGGACCTCTCTGTATAAAGGGCGACCACAGCGATATCATGTATATGTTAAACACAGGATGGATCATCCTGTTCGCAGACGAACCACAGATGGTCTATGACATGAATCTGCTCGGCTTAAAGCTGGCGGAGGCCGTAAGTCTCCCGGTCGTCGTCGCCTTTGACGGTTTCTTCACCAGCCACCAGAAGCGCAAGTGCCTTGTATTTGAGGATGACGAGGTCGTCAAAAATTATATCGGCCCGAAACTTTCCAGCGATAACCTGAATACATCGGCTTTTGCAAGAGATGCCTCCACCGGCGAGAACTGCTTTTACAGTGTGCTCGACCTCTCTCATCCGGTCTCCGTCGGCTCCTATATGAACGAACCGGATGTGATCAACAACAAATACCAGCTTCATCTGGCCATGGAGGAAGCGCGGAAAAAACTGCCCTCCCTCTTTGCGGAATATGCATCCCTCTCCGGGCGCACACTCGCCTTCGCCGCCGGATACCGCAACGAGGACGCCGACATCCTGCTCTTTGTACTCGGCTCCTCTTACCACACCGCAATGGAGGCCGTGGACATTCTGCGCGGTGAAAACATCCGCGCGGGCGTCGTCACCGCCTACGTCCTCCGCCCGTTTCCGGCGGAGGAGCTGCGCAGCCTCTGCGCCAGCGCAAACGTAATTGTCACGGCGGACCGCCAGGACAGTTACGGGGCGGGCGGCGGCAATATGTCGCTTGAGCTGAAAGCCGCGCTGTCCGGCAGAAATGTCCGGTTTCTTGCCAGAATCTACGGCCTCGGCGGAAAAGACTTTTTCGTGGAGGACGCGGTAAACCTCTTCCGCGAAGGCCTGCGGGACAGCGCGCCGTCCTTTGACTACTACGGTGTCACGCCGGGGGAGGGCTCCCCGGGACAGGAGCAGCCACAGTATTTCAGGCCCCTGACAAAGGCCGATACTTCTCCCGGCATCACCTCCTGTGTGTTTGACGAGGCCCGGGGAAAAATGGTCGTAAAGGGCGGACTGTTAAAGGACGCCACAGCCATGCCAAAGAGAATCGCACCCGGGCATGGAGCCTGCCCCGGATGCGGGATTCCGGTAAACTTAAATCTCCTTTTAAAAGGTATCGAAGGCAATGTCATTCTGCTCTTCCAGACCGGATGCGGAATGGTCGTCACGACAGGCTATCCAAAGACGGCATTCCGGGTTCCCTATCTGCACAACCTCTTCCAGAACGGCGCGGCAACTTTAAGCGGCCTGGTGGAAGTCTTTCATCAGAAGCAGAAGCGCGGGGAGTACCCTGAGGGAGAGATCACCTTTATCATGGTCAGCGGCGACGGCGGTCTCGATATCGGCATGGGGTCGGCGCTCGGCACGGCGCTCCGCAATCACCGTATGATTATTTTCGAGTACGACAACGGCGGCTATATGAATACCGGCTACCAGCTCTCGTATTCCACACCGATGGGGGCGAAAAGTTCGACCTCCCATGTCGGAAAGACGCAGTATGGAAAAACATTTTTCCACAAAGATTCTCCCGGGCTTATGGCGGCGACGCACCTGCCCTATGTCGCAACCGTCGCGGAGTCCAATCCTTCCGATTTTATCAAAAAAGCCGCAAAAGCGGCTGCCTACGCGAAGGATTTCGGAACCGCCTATGTGAAGGCTCTCTCCGCCTGCCCGCTGAACTGGAGCGACAGGCCGGATCTGGAGCGCAGCGTGATCTCTGCCGCCGTGGACTGCTGTTATTTTCCGCTCTACGAGGTTGAGCGCGGCATCACCAGCCTGACCTACGACCCGGAAGAGAAAAAGAAAAAAATCCCCGTCACCGAATGGTTTGCCATGATGGGACGCACAAAGCACCTCACAAAAGACATTTACCGCCCCGTCACCGAGGAAATCCAGGCGGAGATCGACCGCAGGTTTGCCCGCTTAAAAGCCATGGCAGAACATCCCCTGCTGTGACCCGCTTTATTCCATTAACTACTAATAAAATCATATTTATGCGGAGGTTATCATGGCTGTAAATTTTAAGGACAGTGTCACAAAAGAGAACTTAATGCGGGCGTTTGCCGGCGAAAGCCAGGCCAGAAACCGCTACACCATCGCGGCAAAAACGGCGGCGGAACAGAATCTGCATGTCATCCACGCAGTATTTTCTTTTACCGCAGACCAGGAAAAGGAACACGCCGCCGTATTTTACAATCATCTGGCAGAGCTCTCCGGCGAAACCGTGCAGATAGACGGTTCCTACCCCGTCGACTTAAGCCGGGACGTCGCAAAACTTCTGCGTCTGGCCCAGCACAATGAGTATGAAGAACACGACGATGTCTATCTTCATTTTGCAGAAAAAGCAAAAGAAGAGGGATTTGCGCGGATCGCCGCCTCTTTCCAGATGATCGCGCAGATCGAAAAAATCCACGGCGACCGGTTCGGCCGCTTCGCGGATCTGCTGGAACAGAATCAGCTCTTTGTCTCCGGTGTGGAGACTGCCTGGATGTGCCTCTCCTGCGGACATATTTACCGCGGGACATCCGTGCCGGAAAAGTGCCCGGTCTGCCAGTACGACAGAGGATACTTTGTGCGGCTTGATCTGGCGCCGTACACGGGCTGTCAGTAAAACACATTCCGAACCGGCGGACCTGCCGTGTCAGTCGCCTGAACCAGAAAAAGCCCTGTTGTCCGCAGGGCTTTTTCTGTTAACTTTTCAGTAGCGCACCTCGCTCCTGCACTGCTCGATCTTATTGAGGATTCCCGCCTGGTTATATCTGTATACCCTCGTCTTCACCTGCAGCTTCAGCTTCTGTTCCCCTCCCAGCTGCACCTTCCCGGTTTCATCGGGATTCAGCTGCGGCTGCACGGACTCGACTTTGTACATCCCCTCGCAGAGCACATTTTCCGCGTCGATTGTATACACTGCCGTGATCCTCTCCTGCTGTGTCCGCCGGTACTGCTCCAGCGTCATTTCCGCCAGGTGCAGCGCGTCCTCCGACACTCCCGACTTCTCATAGGTGCGGAAAGACCGTTCCGCTGCATCCATATTTTCCGCGCTCAGCGCGCCGAGAAACTCCTGTGTGAACTGAAACGAAATCTTCTGTTTCCCCTTTTTGCGGACGCTCTCTGCCTCCGCGATGTCCCTGTTGTCGTACGGCAGAACCGTCAGCGTCTCCAGGCAGGGTGTTTTTACGCTGCCGCCCTGCCGGCGCTCCCACTCACCGTTCCAGTCTATATAAACGTAGACCGCCCTTCCGTCGCAGAACTCCTTCTGATAACGCCTGGTACCGTCCTCGTCCGTCACATAATACTCGGCCACCCAGCTGCCCGAAAGCTGGTCTGACCAGACCTCCACGCGCTCCCCGCGCTCCGCTCCGTCCCCCTGAAGGGTGCCGGTGCAGGTAAACTGCAGGTTATCCACACGCTTTAATCTGCGCATCGCATCCCGCATTTCTCCCAGCTCCGCGCTCTCCGTCATCCCTCCGGTGACCGCCATGGCCGTCAGCATGGACGCAAATGCAGCGACCGTGGCCGCCCTGACAGTTCTCCGCGAATCCACGCACGCGGATACGCCTGTTCCCGCGTGTGTATCTGCATGCCTGCTCTTTTTCTCCATCACACAACCTCCGGCTAACTGATCAGCCCCAGCCTGACAAACGCGTTGTACACCCCGTCCCTGTCGATCGCATCCGTTATCATTGCGGCACGCGATTTCACATCTTCCCGCGCATTCCCCATCGCGACCGCCGTCCCGGCGTACTCCATCATCTGCAGATCGTTCGGCCCGTCCCCGATGGCAATACAGTTCTCCCTGGCCACCCCCGCGTGCCGCAGGTAAATCTCCATACCGGTTGCTTTATTAATTCCGTTAATACCGATTTCCCCGGCAAATTCATCCGCACCCTCCAGACTGATCGCAACCGCGTCAAAATACGGCTCCATATCCGCGTGCACCCTCTCCACGGAAAACGGCGAGCGGTAATAAATAATCTTTTCGCTCGTCTCCCTGCTCCACGGTTCCTCCGTCAGATGCATATTTCCCCTGAGTCTTAAGAGCCGTTCCTCACTCATTCCCATCTCACGGTATACTTCGGCCATTCCGTCATAGCTCCTCCTGTTTATGACAATCCCGTCATCCGCCTGATAGCAGAACAAAAACCCGTTCTGTTCCAGGTAATCATAACTGCTTCTGCGGTGCTCCCCGTCAATATATGCGTGATAAATCTCCCTGCCCTCCGCCATCACATACGCTCCGGCAGCGCCCACAATACCCGAAAATCCCATTTCCAGCAGTTCGTCATAAATCTGAAAACGGCTTCTGCCGCTGCAGATCACCATTTTATGTCCGTTTTCCCCCGCCTTTCGCACCGCTTCCTTCGTGGAAGCGGGGATCTTTCCGGCAGAATCCACCATTGTCCCGTCAACATCCAAAAATACAACTTTCTGTTCCATTCTTCCAACCTTCTTTTATCCCTGTATCCCTCTTTAGACCTTCTGTTGTGATTATACCCGATTCAGGAACGAAATACCACCTGATATCACAGAAATCTGACAGATGCCGCGCGTCAGACAACCGCTTCCGGGGCATCTGACCAGAAGTATAGCACAGTACGGCGCGCCTGTGTCAGCTTTTTACCTTTTACCTGAAAAAACTTCCGCTTCACAAAATATCTGTGAAGCGGAAGTCCCTTTTCCCGCCCTGGATTACTGACGGATATCCACATATCCCATCGCCAGAGACGTGTCGCTGAACTCATACGCACCGCCGTATGTATCAAAACTCACATACAGATTGCCAAGCTCCTCTTCGGTCACGATCCAGCCCATATGCACGGTCACTGTCTCTCCCGGCTTTATCGCCGCTATATAATTATTATTTCGCTCACCGCCGTGAATATCATAATACTGCATCTCACAGAATGCGGACGCTCCCGTATTCACAACTGTCTCCCAGGTATCGCCGGGCGCCGGCTCCTCGTTCACCGTTCCCGAAAAAATCTTCATCTTCCCGTCTTTTTCGGCAATTCGCAGCAGACCGCCCATATACAGTACATCCGAAAGCTCCGAATCCCCAGTATTGGTGTATTCCACCGTGGCATATACCAGCTTCTGCGCCACCTCCCTGGACTTCACCACCTCGCTTAAGGAATCCACTCCCCCGTTTCTGATATACTGTATCTCCGTCTTCCGCAGCTTTCCGTCACCGGCCAGTTCGCTTCTGAGATCCTCATCCGTCAGCGCAGGATCCAGAAGGGAAAGATCATCCGCGATCTGTACATCCGACACCTTCACCGCAAGCCCTTTATACTGATCTCCCCCTGTCTGCGGATGTTCCGCGGAAAAACTCTCTCCAATGGCGTGTATCTTCATCTGATCTTTTGCGATGGTTGTATTTCCAGCCGGTTCCGTCTCCGCCATCCGCTCATTTTCTTCCACACTCTTCAGATATGCACTCCAGTCATATGCCACGACCACATTTTCACCGTCCGCTGCCCCGGCCGGCGTCAGTTTCACGCCCTCCGCAATGCGCAGCGCCTCCTCCTTCGTCACATCCGATGCGACAAACATTTCCATCACATAGTGCACATCCGTGTATGCGACATAGATCCGCTGGTTAAATGCAATCTCATCCGGATTCAGATGCGGAAACTCCAGATAGACGCCCTCATACCCGTTGACAGCGATATCCTCGCTGGAAATGACATCCCCGTACCGGATATGAAACTGGTCGTCTCCCATATCCATCCGGTAAAATACCATGGACACGCCCCCCTGATACAGCGCACTCTCATAACTGTATTTTCCCTTCTCCGTCTGCACCATTCCGTCCGGCAGATAGCCTGCCTCCATGGTCACATCCGGAATCACGGCCGTTCCCTCTTTCACATCAGCGCCGGATTCCGTTCCCACAGCCTCCCCGCCGCTCTCCGCTCCGCCTGCTATCTTTATGTCTACTCCATGGCTCCCGACCTGCTCCCGCTGCATCCGGTAAATTCCCACACCGGCAAACACCGTCGTGCCCAGAACCATCACCGCCGCCACGGAGGCAATCAGGGTACGCCTCGTCGCCATCCTGCTCCTTCCAAACTTCGGGCGTTCCGTCTTCACCTGTTTTTCCACTTCTCTCTCGATCATCATTCTCATCTCCTCTGGCATTTTGGGAAATTCATGTTTCATATCTTCTAATCTCACTGGTTCCCTCCGTTCCGTGCCTTTCCTCAGGCAGCATCCCTTTTCCTGTTCGCTTCACCGTCTTCATGTCACCGCTTCTTCCAGTTCCGTGCGCAGCTTTGCCCGCGCCCGCGCCAGACGGTTTTTCACCGCGCTCTCCGTGATCTCCAGCAGAGCCGCCGTCTCCCTCACGCTGTAGCCCTCCAGATAGTAGAGCGTGACGCACATCCGCATCTCCTCCGGAAGCCGGCGGAGCGCGTCATAGAGTCCGGAATAGTCCTCCGCCTCCTGCGCCTCTTCCCCGCGCTGATAACTCTCCAGGGACACGATGCGCTTCTCCCTGCGCATAATGGCATAGCACTCATTGATCAGAATTCTGATCAGCCATGTTTTTGCATAGGAATCCTGGCGCAGCGTATGTAAACCGGTAAATGCCTTCACAACCGCTTCCTGTATCGCGTCGGCGCAGTCCGCATCGCTGTATAGCAGCGTCTTTGCCACATGATACAGCGTATCTTCCGACGCGATAATCAATCTTCCCAACTGTTCTTTTTTCATAATGTCCTTTCTGCCGGCCAGCACTTTTTTCAGCTCTCTGCGCTTACATAGATTAGATGTGCGGGAACGGCAAATGGTCTCTGCCGAAGAAAATAATTTTTTTGTACAGATCATTATAACAGAAAACTCTTTCCCGCACGGACAACAGGGCACCGGAAATCACTGCCTGCATGATTTCCAGCGCCCTGTCCGTCACAGCGCCCTGAGGCGTCTGCACCTACGACATCGCATTTACCGTTTTGTATTTATAGAGCATCTCCGCGTGATTCTGCTCTTCCACCTGTATATCAGCGAGCAGTCTGCGCACGCCCGCGTCCCCGAAGACAAATACATCCGAGTTGTACTCCGACGATACCAGTTTTTCCGTGCCGATGCAATCCGTCGCGAGAAAACAGTCCGCCTTTTTTTCCTCCGTATCTGCCATACCCGTATAAGTCGCAGTCGGATTATAATCCCTGCCGTCGCTGTCATTACAGTTGCAGTCCGGCACTGTGCCGTTTAAAACCTGCCCAAGGGAATCGTAATGGCGGCGTTCCTTCTTTTGCAGCTCCGTAAACAGGTTCTTTAACACCGGATCTTTCGCCTGTCCGGCATATTTCCCGTACTTCTCAATACAGGTCTTCTCCTGGGTCTGCAGATCTCTGATCGCAGCGATTTCCTTTTCTGTCAATACCATAATGATACCTCTCTCCTTTTCCTTTACCGTTTCCGCTGTGTGCGTGACAGGAATAGTATTGGAAAACGAATTCCTTTTTATACGGCGGAAAATCGAAATGGTCATTGACATTTCCCCGCATGACCGCTATAATTCACTTCATAAATGCAGACACAGGCTTTGACGGGAAAAAGTAGGAACAGGCAGAACAGACAGAGAGCAGCCGGCTGGTGAGAGGCGCATGGGAAGCTGATTCTGAATACATCCCCGAGCTTCGCACCGAACAGATCCTCAGAATCATAAGTAGGCTGCGACGGAGTGGCGCACGTTACAGGCGCCTGGGTGTTGTCAGACACCTGCCAAGGCAGGCGGCGTGAGCTGTCTGTAAAGAAAGGTGGTAACACGTTCGCGCGTCCTTTCCGGTTTCAGACCGGAAGGGACTTTTTTATTTCACAGGCACTTTCATCCCATGAAATAAAAACGCTCCGCGGAGATTCACACTCCGCAGGCCGCTGTTCTCTGCTGAAATACAAAACACCAGCCATACGTCCGCGCGTTACCCGCCTGGTGTAAACAAAAACGCGCAGAAATGAGGAGAATTATGACTTTATACGATGAACTGGTCGCCCGCGGCCTGATCGCGCAGGTGACAGACGAGGAAGAAATCAGGGAACTGATCAACAACGGAAAAGCTACGTTCTACATCGGATTCGACCCGACTGCGGACAGCCTCCACGTGGGACACTTTATGGCGCTGTGTCTGATGAAGCGACTGCAGATGGCGGGCAATCGCCCGATCGCCCTGCTCGGCGGCGGAACCGCGATGATCGGCGACCCCTCCGGGCGCACTGATCTGCGCCCGATGATGACCCCGGAAACCATTCAGCACAACTGTGACTGCTTTCAGAAACAGATGAGCCGCTTTATAGATTTTTCCGAAGGAAAGGCCCTTCTGGTCAACAACGCTGACTGGCTCATGAATTTAAATTACATCGACGTGCTGCGGGAGGTCGGAACCCACTTTTCCGTAAACCGCATGCTGACCGCGGAATGCTACCGGCAGCGTATGGAAAAAGGATTAAGCTTCCTGGAGTTTAACTACATGATCATGCAGAGCTATGATTTCTACTGCCTGTTTCAAAAATACAGCTGTAATATGCAGTTCGGCGGCGACGACCAGTGGAGCAACATGCTCGGCGGCACCGAATTAATCCGCAGAAAGCTCGGAAAAGACGCCTACGCCATGACAATTAATCTTCTCTTAAATTCCGAGGGGAAAAAGATGGGCAAAACCCAGTCCGGCGCCGTCTGGCTCGATCCGGAAAAAACACCGCCGTTTGAATTTTTCCAGTACTGGCGCAATGTGGCGGACTCCGACGTTTTAAACTGTATCCGCATGCTGACCTTCCTCCCGCTTGAGGAAATCGACGCTATGGCCGGCTGGACAGGCTCGCAGCTGAATCAGGCAAAAGAAATCCTGGCATACGAGCTCACCAGCCTCGTCCACGGAAAAGAAGAGGCCGAAAAAGCAAAAGAAGCCTCCCACGCCCTCTTTGCGGGCGGCGGCGATTCCGCGCATATGCCGACGGCAGAACTTTCCGCCGCAGACTTCGTCGACGGCGACCCGGATATCCTCACCATTCTTGTAAAAGCCGGTCTCGCACAATCCAGGTCCGATGCAAGGCGGGCCGTGGAGCAGGGCGGCGTCTCCGTCGCGGACACAAAAGTATCCGACATCCGGACCACATACGGGAGAGGTGCTTTCGGCGAGGGGGGAATTGTCGTAAAGCGGGGAAAGAAAAAGTTTGTAAAGGTCACGGTAAATCTTTAATACCAGTATCATCACCGGCGCAGATATTTTCACAATTGTCAGACAGTGTGCAGGCAAAAAAACCTTGCATAAAAAACCAATATAACCTATAATATTAAATACAGCAGAATAGATTCTTCAGGGCAGGGTGCAATTCCCTACCGGTGGTACAGCCCACGAGCCGCAAGGCATGATTCGGTGCAATTCCGAAGCCGACAGTACAGTCTGGATGAGAGAAGAAAACACGTCAGGTGCGAACCTGACCAGAACGTGCATGCATGTCCCGGAATCCGTCTGATTCCGGGATTTTTATGTCTGAAATGCACCAGACAGCCGACAGCGGTAAACCGCCCTGGGAATCATTCCGGAGCTGATTTACCGCTGTTTTTGTCTGCACGGCAGAAAAGGAGGAAATACCGTTGAACGCAGAGGCATATATGAGACGTGCCATCGACCTGGCAGAAAAAGGGCGTGGATGGACGGCCCCGAACCCGGTCGTCGGAGCCGTCATCGTGAAAAACGGGCAGATAATCGGGGAGGGATATCACCAGACATACGGCGGCCTCCACGCGGAGCGCAACGCGCTCGCCAGCTGCCGCGAATCCCCCGCGGGAGCAGACCTGTATGTGACGCTGGAACCGTGCTGCCACCATGGAAAAACACCTCCCTGTACCGACGCCCTGCTGGAAGCCGGAATCGGGCGCGTCTTCATCGGCGCGGCGGACCCGAATCCGCTCGTGTCCGGCAAAGGGGTTCAGATCCTGCGAAAGGCCGGCGTCTCTGTGCAGGAAGGCGTCCTGCAGGAAGCCTGTGCGGAACAGAACCGGATTTTTTTCCATTATATCAGAACCGGAACTCCCTGGGTGGTACTCAAATACGCCATGACGCTGGACGGAAAAATCGCCGCGGTGACAGGAAAGTCCCGCTGGATTACCGGGGAGGCAGCGCGGGAGCACGTTCACAGAATGCGCCATGAACTGACCGGAATCATGGTGGGAAGCGGCACCGTTCTGACAGATAACCCGTCGCTTGACTGCCGTATTGCCGGCCTGAAAAATCCGGTGCGCATTGTCTGCGATACCACCCTGTCCGTCCCGCCGGATGCACTGGTCATACAGAGCGCCGCCGCACAGCGGACAATCCTCGCAACCGCCTGCACAGACACAGAGCGCCTGAAGCCGTACCTCGCCGCGGGCTGCGAAATTCTCCCGGCAATAAAAGACGGCGCGCATCTCAATTTAAAACAGCTGATGAAAGCGCTCGGCAGACAGGGGATTGACAGCATTCTTCTGGAGGGCGGCGCAGGGCTGCACTGGGCCGCGCTTGCCTCCGGTATCGCAGACGAGGTCTGCGCTTACATCGCGCCAAAGCTCTTCGGCGGCGCGGACGCAAAAACTCCCGTCGGCGGCGCGGGCGTGGCATCTCCGGCGGAAGCGTTCCGCCTCGAAAAACAGACCGTCACAGACATCGGAGGTGATCTGCTGATACGCGGAATCATTGCCCGGAATGGAAAAGGAGAAACATCATGTTTACCGGAATCATAGAAGAAATCGGAAAAGTCATCGACATCCGCAGGGGGCCCGCCTCCGCGCAGATCAGAATCGGCGCGGAAAACATTCTCTCAGACGTCTCGGACGGCGACAGCATCGCCGTAAACGGAATCTGCCTGACCGTAACCTCCCACGGCCCGCACCATTTTACCGCGGATATCATGCATGAGACCTTAAACCGCTCCTCCGCGGGCGGCCTGCGAAATGGCGGCAGCGTCAATCTGGAGCGGGCAATGAGAGCGGACGCAAGATTCGGAGGACATATCGTGACGGGCCATATTGACGGGACCGGAACCATACGAAGCGTGACGCGCGACGATACCGCAATCTGGTACACCATCCTGGCGGCTCCGGATATTCTCAGACTGATCGTGGAAAAAGGTTCCGTCGCAGTGGACGGTATCAGTCTCACCGTGGCCGCCGTCTCGGCGGAAGACTTCTCCGTCTCCGTCATTCCGCATACAGCCGCAAACACCACCCTCGCCGGAAAACGGGCAGGCGATACGGTCAATCTAGAAAATGACTGCATCGGAAAATATGTCGCCCGTCTGCTCGGCGCCACAGCGCCGGCCTGCGCCGGTACACTCCCGCGCGCCGCAGACACAGCGCGCAAAGCTTCCCATGCCAGGCCATCCCCCGTCACGCGGAAGCTTCTCGAAGAAAACGGCTTCTGCTGACAGCTTCAGGCCATCCCACGTCACACGGAAGCTTCCCGGAGAAAACGGCTTCTGCTGACAGCTTCAGGCCATCCCACGTCACACGGAAGCTTTCCGGAGAAAAACATAAATCAGAACAACACAAGGAGGACTGTATATGGACGGATTTCATTCCGTGGAAGAGGCGCTGGACGCCCTTAAGCACGGGAAAATCATTCTCGTCACAGACAATGAAGACCGCGAAAACGAGGGCGATCTGATCTGTGCCGCCGAACACGCCACTACGGAAAATATCAACTTTATGGCCACTTATGCAAAAGGGCTGATCTGCATGCCGATGTCCGCAGAATACTGCGAACGGCTCGGACTGCCTCAGATGGTACGCCGGAACACGGATAACCATGAAACGGCATTTACCGTGTCCATCGACTATGCCGGAACGACAACGGGCATCTCTGCGGCGGAGCGAAGCCTCACAGCCATGCACTGTGTCAGTGAGGACGCAAAACCGGAAGATTTCCGCAGACCCGGACACATGTTCCCTCTTCTGTCGAAAAAGAACGGTGTGCTGGAGCGCGAGGGTCATACGGAGGCAACCGTCGATCTGATGCGCCTGGCGGGTTTAAAGGAGTGCGGACTATGCTGTGAGATTATGCGTGAGGACGGGACAATGATGCGCACGCCCGAGCTGAAAAAAATGGCGCAGCAGTGGGATCTGAAGTTTATCACAATTCAGGCCTTAAAAGACTACCGGAAAAAAGAAGAAAAACTGGTCGAATGTGTCTCATCCGCCCGCATGCCCACAAAACACGGCCTCTTTCGCGCATACGGATACCGCAATCTGCTGAACGGAGAGCACCATATCGCCCTTGTAAAAGGGGATATCGGCGACGGCAGGGACGTCCTCTGCCGGGTCCACTCGGAATGCCTGACCGGAGATGCTTTCGGCTCCCTACGATGCGACTGCGGAGACCAGCTCACCGCCGCCATGGAACAGATCGAAGCGGAAGGCCGCGGAGTCTTTCTGTACATGCGCCAGGAAGGCCGCGGCATCGGCCTCTTAAACAAGCTCAAAGCCTATGAGCTTCAGGAAAACGGAATGGATACGCTCGACGCCAATCTTGCGCTGGGCTTTGGCGGCGACGAGCGCGAGTATTACATCGGCGCACAGATTCTGCGGGATCTGGGCGTGCGGACAATCCGCCTTCTCACCAACAATCCGGATAAAGTCTATCAGCTGTCCGGGTACGGGATGGAAATCACAGAACGCCTGCCGATTCAGATACCGGCGACCCCGTACGACCTGATTTATCTGAAAACAAAGCAGAAACGTATGGGACATATTTTAAACTACGAATAAAAAGAACAGCGCTAAATTAAAGCAGCAGAAAAGGAGAACAGCAATGAAGGTATTGGAAGGAAAACTGGTATCACAGGACATCCGCGTCGCAATCGTCGCGGCAAGGTTTAATGAATTTATCACATCAAAACTGGTCAGCGGAGCTCTCGACAGCTTAAAACGCCACGATGTTCCCGAAGAACAGATCAGCGTGGCATGGGTTCCGGGAGCATTCGAAATCCCCCTGATCGCCTCAAAGATGGCAAAATCCGGCAGATACGACGCCGTCATCTGTCTTGGCGCGGTTATCCGCGGCGCGACCAGCCATTATGATTATGTGTGCAGCGAGGTTTCCAAGGGAATCGCCGCCATCTCCCTCGAAAGCGGCATACCGGTACTGTTTGGCGTGCTCACAACAGACAGTATTGAACAGGCCATCGAGCGCGCGGGCAGCAAGGCGGGAAACAAGGGATCCGAGTGTGCGATGGGGGCGATCGAGATGGTCAGCCTGATCCGGGAACTGGACCGGGAATCCGCATCCTGATCCCCGGATCTGTCCGGCACTTTCCGGTCACGCTTTTTCACGGATATGCGCAGAAACCGGATCCACCCGTCTCTCCGGCAAACAGGGCCCTCGTACCTTCACTTCCTTAATGTGAAGGTACGAGGGCCCTGTTTTTCCGGAAATCCGATCATCTGCCCGGCACATATCCCGGGCATTTCAGAACACGGCAGACCTGTCTCACTCTGCCGCGTTATTCTCCTGCGCCTGTGAAGGCATCTGCCCGGCAGCGCTATCTGCAGGTGCCTGCGCGTCGGGAACTTCCGTCTCACGCACAACGTCCGGGTCCTCATAAACGACCTGCCCGACTCCTTCCCGCAGCAGCAGCCCCCTGGAGCCAATCACTTTTACCGTGATGACATCCCCGTCCTTCACATTTTCAAGCCCTGTCAGAAGCAGCGCCGGCGTCCGGTAAGTCGTTGGAACCTGAACCCCGTTGACAAAGATTTTCGTATTCCTGGTAAAATTGGAACCGAACACGGTCAGTGCATTATTTGTATCGTTTTTGCGCACAATAGACACAGAGACATCCTCCACGTCCATCTCGAGATCCGTTGCCGGATACGGGTTTTCCCCCTCGTATGCATGGCGCTTACCGTACAGAAGATCATACTGCAGATTCTCAAGTCCCTCATAATAAGTCCCGTTATCCGCCTGGGTCTGATGATAATTAAAAATCGTACCCTCGTGGATCCCAGCCTGCCCTGTAATCTCCGCGAGCAGCTGGTAAGACGCCAGATCGGCATCCTTTTTCTCAAGCCCCATATTATTCCAGGTGATATACTTCGTCTTAAAAATATCACCGGATTTCATATCCTCATCCGTCAGTCCCATCGTCGGAAGATGATCACCAAAAAACACAATGATACTGTCCTCCCCGCGCCTGTCTACCGCCTCGATCAGTTCACCGATAAAATGATCCACTTCATGAATCATGTTCACATAATATTCCCACTGATTATTCAGAGTCTCGTCGGAAGCGCCGGATACCTGTACCGCCGGATTTGTCAGAACCTTCTCTCCCGGATAATCCCCGTGGCCTTCCACCGTAATCGTATAGACAAAATCCGGCTGATCTTCGGTTGCATTCAGGGCTTTCACCGTCTCCTGCACCAGCACATCATCCGTCGGCCAGCTGCCGGTCGGCGTATACTGCGTGATATTCATCAGTTCCTTACTGGTAAATGAGTCAAATCCCATCATTGAAAACGCATTATTGCGGCTGTAAAACGTCGCGGTGTTGTTATGCACAACATGTGTCCCGTAGCCAATCCGCGATAAATCTGATGCAATACTCTCACAGTCCGTCTCTTTTAAAATCGTCTTATACGGATATTCGCCCGTTCCAAAATACTGCATACTCATCCCCGTCAGCACTTCAAACTCTGTGTTTGCCGTACCGGCGCCGACCACCGGCACAGTCAGATATCCGCTCGAAAACTGCTTCTCAAGCGCGTGAAAATTCGGGACCGGATCCTGCGACAGATTCAGAAAACGGACATCATACGGATCAATAAAAGACTCCAGCAGTACGCAGATAATATTCGGCTTTCTGCCGTCCGGAAGTGTTGTTTCCACCCCCGCGGAGTTCACCTGTGTCTGAATCGCATCGATCGTTTCCGCGGAATAATCCACCGGCTTTCCCATCCCCCGTCCGAGCACGCTCGTGGAGAAACCATACACAAATCCATAGTCCGAATATCCCTGTGCAATATTGGAAAAATAAGCCGCAAGAATATTGGAGCTCTGCGCCGCCTGCGTGGTAATCGGAAGACCGATTAAAAGCAGCGCGGTAACTGAAAGCGGACAGAGAACCCTGTGACGCTTTCCCTGATATTTCGGCCCTTTCACAAATAAAAATCCCAGGAACAGGAAAAACGTCACCACTGCCGCGACGGCGATCATCCCCTCCTCCGCCGTAAAATAATTCGTATTCTGCATGGCAAACAGGTCCGAAATACATTTCAGATCCGTGTAGCTGAACGGCGTCACACGGTTCGATAAGATCAGACCATTGACGGTGCCCAGGAAAATCCAGATACCGCTGATCAGAATACGCAGCTGCGTGCGGTACCTCGACAGGTATGCCAGCGACAGCGACGCAAAAATAATCAGCGCATTGTACAGATACGCCAGCGTGTGACTGCCCAGAAACGTCGCCGCACTCACAAAACTGCGCCTTGAGATCACCTCAATCGCAAAGATCAGCATGCAGGCCATAAGAAAATGAAACAGCAGGGAATAGCGGTTAAAAACAGCGACCGCTTTCCGCATCTTCTCATGATCCCTGACAGATGACAGTTTCTGTGAAAAAAGATGGATTTTCTCTCTGAAATTCTCCTTCATACTATTCCCTCCCGGCTGCATTTTTCTATATGGCGGTATGCATTTCTGCCAATTTTTGCAAATTGTAAAATAATTGCCCGATACCATGTGAATATATCGCTTATTTATACAAAAATCAATTGGAAACATCCATAAAAAATCGGCAGTGACGGGGATGTTTCTATGAAATATGAATAAAGAATGAACGATTTATGTCCAAATGCTCCATACTTTTCCATATTCTGTGCGTCTGCGGCAGCCCGGACCAGTTCCCAGTCCCCCTCCGGCAGCCGCGCTCCGCCTCCGGTCCATCTCCTCCTCCTCTCTCATTCCGGGCAGACTGTCTCTTGACGCTTTGTATTATTTGTATTAATATAATAAATACAAAGTATCCGGAAAAGAAAGGAGGCGGCGGTATGGTGATCGCAATTGATGACTCTTCCGATATCCCCATATACCAGCAGATCCGCAACCAGATTGTCCTCGGCATCTCTGACGGCAGACTCCGCCAGGGAGAACAGCTGCCAACAGTGCGCAGTCTCGCAGTCGAGATCGGTATCAATGCCATGACAGTCAATCGCGCCTATCAGCTGTTAAAACAGGAAGGTTATATTGTGACAGAGCGCCGGAACGGCGCGAGAGTCTCCACTCTCCCGGAAGGCAGCGGACAGCTTTCCCCGCAGGCGGAACAGACACTGGAACGTATTATTTCGGAGGCAAAAATCGCAGGCATGTCCATGGAGTCCTTTCTGGACATCTGCAGAAAGTATTTTCAGGAAGGAGAACCCTTATGATCGTACAGTTTATATTTTTTCTGACCATGTATCCCGTATTATTCATTCTGTATTTCTGTATGCGCAATGAGGGTATGCGCAGTGACGGCTTCAGCTTCGGAATCCGGATGAAACCGGAATGGCAGAACGATACAGCTGTCCGCAGGGCGGACGAAACATACCGGAGGCGGCTGAAAAAGCTCACCGTGATTCTTGCCATCCTGCCGCTCACCACTTTTTTTATTCCTTATTTTTCAGTCTCATTCAGCATCTGGACGCTGTGGATTACTGCCATCTGTTTTGCTCCGGCATTTCCGTTTGCCAGAGGTTACCGGGAAATACGCAGTATAAAACAGCAGAAAGACTGGCAGAACCAGAACCGCGGGTATTCTTTTACGGAAATCCGCAATGCCGGTCAGGTCCGGTGTGCAAAATCCGCAGAGTTTCTCCCCCCGGTCCTGCTTGGCGCAGCTATTGCCGTATACAGTCTGTACCGCGCCGCAGCGCAGGGCCGCATTGAAGCAGGTCTTCTGACCGCCTCTTTTGCCGCGCTGACCGGATTTCTGTATGCTGTGGCCATCTGGACAGACCGTCAGAAAACAGAGGTCATCTGCAGCGACAGCGAAATCAACCTGAATTATTCCAGAGCGAGGAAGCACATCTGGAAAAACATGTGGCTTGCCGCGGTCTGGCTGAATACCGCTTTTACCGCGCTGCTGGCCGTTGTGCTGACGTGGGATGACAACATTTCATACATCCTGTGGAGCTGTATTATTTACACCGTGGCATCCCTTCTTCTGTCTTTTGGGGTCTTAAAAAAAATGAAAGAGGTCAGCCGCCGGTACAGCCCCCTTAAAGAGAGCCCGCTGGAGGACGACGACTCCCACTGGCTCCTGGGGATGTTTTATTATAACAGCAATGACCGGCATGTCCTTGTCAGTAAGCGCGTCGGCATCGGAACGACCCTGAATCTGGCAACTCCGTTCGGAATGGGCTTTACCGTATTCGGCTGTCTCTGTCTTCTGATTATCCCGGTCTCCTGCGTCTGGATGATCATGGAAGAATTTACCCCTATCCGCCTCTCTGTCGAAAACGGCCTGCTGACCGCAGAACACATCCGCGTCGAATATGAAATTCCACTCTCCGGCATCGAGGAAATCACGCTGACCGGCGAGACGCCGCGCTGGTCCAGACAAAACGGCACAGGCATGGAGAATCTGAACAAGGGAACCTTCCATATCCGGAATGTGGGAAACTGTGAGGTGCTGCTGAATCCTCAGAATCAGCTTTTCCTGCGGATTGAGACAGAAGATGAGACTTATTATATGAGCAGTGCAGATGACGCAGAGACCAGGAAGATTTACGGGCAGATCACCCAGGCTCTTCCGTGACAGTCCACAGGCGCCGCATAGCCTGAGTCATCCCGCAGGCCTGCGCTCCCGGACTACAGCAGGAAGATGCACCGCATACACATTGCAATATATATAATATATAGAAGAAAAGGAGTCGCGGAAGATGAATGAAACCATAAAATTTTACCTGGCGCCGATGGAAGGACTGACCGGCTACGTATACCGGAACGCGTTTCACCGGCACTACGGCGGAGCAGACCGCTATTTCACCCCGTTTATTGCCAACAAAAAACTGAGCCGCCGGGAGCTTGACGACATTCTCCCGGAACACAACGCCGGCATGAACGTCATCCCCCAGATTCTCACAAACCGCGCGGAGCATTTCATCTGTATCGCCAGAGAGCTGTCCCGGTACGGTTACGCCGTCGTCAACCTCAATCTCGGCTGCCCCTCCGGAACGGTCACTGCCAGAAACCGCGGCGCCGGCTTTCTGAGGCTCCCGGAAGAACTTGACCGCTTTCTGGATAACATCTTTACCGCCTGTCCCCTGCGGATCTCCGTCAAGACCAGAATCGGCGTCGAATCTGCCGGGGAGTGGGAAGCGCTTCTTAAAATATACGAAAAGTATCCGGTTGAAGAACTCATTATCCACCCACGCCTGCTGAAAGACTATTATCAGAACAAACCTGATCTCAACGCATTTGCCGCCGCAGTGAAAACGGGCCGCCACTCTCTCTGCTACAACGGGGATATCTGCACCTCGGAGGACTTTGCCCGGATCAGGAGAGAATTTCCGGAAACTGTAAAAATCATGATCGGCCGCGGCGTCCTGAAAAATCCGGCGCTCATCCGCCAGCTGCGGGAGACGGCGGACACCCCTGATCCCTCACCGGCAGGCATGCCCCCCGCTCCCTCTTCCTCACACGCTACTTCCGCCCCGGACAGGCTCCGGCAGCTGCGCGCATTTCACGACGACCTCCTGGAACACTATCTGGGGGTCCTTTCCGGTGATCGCAATACGCTCTTTAAAATGAAAGAGCTCTGGTGCTATCTGGGAAACGGCTTCACTGCCCCGGAAAAATACCGGAAAGCAATCCGCAAAGCGGAAGAACTTAGACAATATACGATTGCTGTCAGCGCGCTCTTCCGGGCAGAAAAGATCATTACAGAAGAATCCGCCGGATATCGCACGAATCCCCTCTGAGCTCCAGCACCGCCATACTCCTTAAGTCCCCGCGCGGCTGCCCGGCGCTGCCCGGATTTAAAAAAATCTTTCCAAATCGTTCTGTGTGTTCAAACAAATGCGTATGCCCGAAAACAACGACGTCCGCCTCCGTCAGATCAAACGGCAGATCCGCCCTGTTATGCACGATAAAGAAGATCTTTCCGCCGATTTTCACCGTGAGAAACTCCGGCAGATAACGCGCCCAGCTCCCCACATCGCAATTGCCGCGCACCATATAAACAGGGATACCGAGCTTCCCAAATTTCTCATAGCAGGCTTTCGTGCTGATATCCCCTGCATGAATCAGATAATCGCATTCCAGGAGACGGGCAGTCCACTCCTCGCGGAAAATGCCATGCGTATCCGACAGAATTCCTACTTTCACAGATACTCCCTTCCGGATTCCTCCCCATGAACTTCCGGCTCATTCCCGCTCTCTTCCAGAAAGACCGCCACAGCACCCTTCCGGGCACCGCAGCGGTCTTTCCTTCCCGCAGAACAGCATTCTTTTGCCGGTCTGTCCGCATTATACATACTTCTTCAGTATCTCCACCTTGTCAACCGCCTCCCACGGAAGCGCCAGATCCGTGCGGCCAAAATGACCGTATGCCGCCGTCCCCCGGTAAATCGGCCTTCTCAGATTCAGCATCTGGATAATTCCCGCCGGACGCAGATCAAAATTCCCGCGGATAATCTCCACCAGCTTCTCATCAGAAATCTTTCCGGTGCCGAACGTATCGACCATCACCGAAGTAGGCTGCGCAACACCGATTGCGTAGGAAAGCTGGATCTCACACTTTTCAGCAAGCCCGGCAGCCACAATATTCTTCGCCACATAGCGCGCCGCGTAAGCCGCGGACCGGTCCACCTTTGTACAGTCCTTTCCGGAAAAAGCGCCGCCGCCGTGGCGCGCATATCCGCCATAGGTATCCACAATGATTTTGCGCCCTGTCAGTCCTGCATCCCCGTGCGGCCCTCCGATCACAAATCTTCCGGTCGGATTGATAAAGAACTTCGTCTCCCCGTCCACAAGCTCCGCCGGAAGTACCGGTTCAAACACATACTTTTTAATATCCGCATGAATCTGTTCCTGTGTCACATCCTCGTCGTGCTGTGTGGAAAGTACCACCGCCTCCAGGCGGAACGGCTTTCCCGCCTCATCGTACTCGACGGATACCTGCGTCTTCCCGTCCGGTCTTAAATAGGAAAGCGTCCCGTCCCTGCGCACTTTCGCAAGCTGCAGCGCAAGTTTGTGCGCAAGGGAAACCGGGTACGGCATAAGCTCCGGCGTCTCATTTGTCGCATACCCGAACATCATTCCCTGGTCTCCGGCACCGATGGCCTCGAGCTGCTCGTCCGACAGCTGCCCGCCTCTTGCCTCAAGCGCCGTATCCACACCCATCGCAATATCCGGCGACTGCTGGTCGAGCGCTACCATCACCGCGCAGGTATTGCCGTCAAAACCTGTTTTTGCATCGTTGTAGCCGATCTCATTGACAGTTCTGCGCACAATCGCCGGAATATCCAGATGTGCTTTTGTGGTAATCTCACCTGTTACAAGCACAAAACCAGTGCAGCACGCCGTCTCACAGGCAACACGGCTCATCGCATCTTCTGCCATGCAGGCGTCCAGAATCGCATCCGATATCGCATCGCAGACTTTGTCAGGATGCCCTTCCGTCACAGATTCCGATGTGAATAATCTCTTTTCCATTCTGATTCTCCTTTTCTCATTGTAAAATCGGACAAAAAAATTCCACCTGCGAAAACAAGTGGACATGACAACATATCAGATCATCAAATCCTCTTATTGTTCGAACTGTCCCGATATCCGTGTCATTTCTGATCCGGTATCCCGTACAGCATTTACTCGCTCAGGCTGGCACCTTCCGTGGAGGGGTTGCCGTGACTTCACAGATCCTATGTATCTCCATCACTCTGAATAAGAAAATTTTACACAATATTGAATTTTCAAATCTATAACGCTACTATACACTGGTTTGCCGGAAGTGTCAAGCTGTCTGCGGATATTTTTCGCTGCGATCAGGTACGTCCGGGAAATATCACGAATCCCTCAGCTGCGTAACGGCACAGCTGAGGGATCCCGCTCTTCTTCCTATACCCCGGACATATCTCCCAGCTGCGCCCCGCAGCTGCTGCAGAACGCCGCGTGTTCCGGTACCCTGTGCCCACAGTTCGGACACTCGCAGGCGCCCTGAATTCTCAGCACCTCGGCCTTCATGCGCTCAATCTCCTCAAGCGCTTCCCTGATCAGGAAAAACTGCTCCGCCTCCGGCGCGTCGTCATCCTTATGTTTCTCATAGTAAGCCGCACCGATTGCGGCATATTGTCCCTGTACGTATTCCTCTTTTGCCCTTATGTCAATTCTCAGTCTGGCGATTTCCGATACATCTTTTGCCTTTTGCCCGACATCCCTGCCCGCAGACACGAGCGTTTCTCCCAGTTTGTCAAAAAATTCCATCCCGCTACCTCCCAGCGTCTGTTTTCACTTCTCTGTTTCAGTATACCCCTTAATCGCCCATCCGGCAATCATTAAGTAAATGAAAAATAAAATACGTTCACCGGACACAGATGCTTACCAGATACACGGCATACATCAGAAGCATCAGCACACCTTCTTTTTTCTCTATGGCCTGTTTTGTCCACGCGAAAATCCACACGGCCACGCTCATCCACATAAGAATCAGGATGTCCGTGACGTTTTCCCCGATAAAGGCGATCGGACTGATCGCCGAGGAAACGCCCAGAACGAACAGAATATTGAATATATTCGATCCGATCACATTTCCCAGCGCCATTTCCAGCTGATTTTTCCGCGCCGCCACAACCGAGGTGACCAGCTCCGGCAGACTCGTACCGCATGCGACAATCGTAAGCCCTATCAGGTTCTGACTCAGTCCCATCCGGGCCGCAACCGCGGACGCTCCTTCCACGACAAAATCACCGCCATACCGGATCGCAGCCGCTCCGCCGGCGATATAAACGATGCAGCGCCACACGGGCAGCGTCCCGCCGGTGTTTTCAGCGTCATCCGTCTGTGCCCGCGCTCTCAGCGCAGTCTGCACCATCCGGTACAGAAAGCAGACAAACACCGCCAGAAATACCAGACCATCCGTTCTCCCCAGCTCCATCCCTGCATATCCCAGCGCCAGCAGCAGCAGAACACACAGAATGGAAAACGGGAACTCTTTTTTCATCGTCCCCTTTTCCACCCTGACCGGCGCAAACAGGGCACAGGTCCCGCAGACCACCAGCAAATTAAAAATATTTGATCCGACCGCATTGCTGACCGCCAGCGCGTTGTTGCCCGCCAGCGACGCTGTCAGGCTTACCGCACATTCCGGCAGACTCGTTCCCATCGCCACGATCGTGAGCCCGACGATCACCGGCGGCACACGCAGACGCTTCGCCACCGCGGAGCTCCCCTCCACGAAATAATCAGCCCCCTTTATCAGGAGCAGAAATCCCGTCACCAGAAGTACCACCGGCCATAATATCCCGCTCATATCCTTATTTCCCCACTTTCCTGATTCCTGTTCCCGCCGGCACGGCTTTGCCTCTCCCTAGCCCAGCAGTTCCAGCAGTTCTTCCCGCGTAAACCTCACAGTGTCCATACCTCCGCCCTCCAGAATCTGCTCTGCCAGCTGCCACTTCCGCTCCTGGACATGAATGATTTTTTCCTCAACCGTCCCCTCCGTGACCAGCTTGTAAACCGTGACGACGTGTTTCTGTCCGATCCTGTGCGCGCGGTCAGTCGCCTGATTCTGGACGGCCACATTCCACCAGGGATCGTAGTGAATCACAATATCCGCCGCTGTCAGATTCAGCCCTGTCCCGCCTGCTTTTAACGAAATACAAAACACCGGGACATCATCGCGGTTAAAGCTTTCCACCATCTGCATCCGTCTTTCCTTCCCCACCGCGCCGGTCAGCATATAAAAGGGTATGCCTTCCTTTTCCAGACGCTGCGCAAGGCGCTCGAGCATCGACGTAAACTGGGAAAACAAAAGAATTTTGTGTCCGCCGCTCACCGCGTTCGAGAGCAGCTCCATACACATATCTGTTTTGGCGGAATCTCCGGCATAATCCTCAAAAAGCAGCGCCGGATCACAGCAGAGCTGCCGAAGCTTCGTCAGCTCTGCCAGTATCTGAATCCGCTCCGCGCCAAACTCTTTTTCCGTAGCCGTCTCGAGCATCTGCTTCATTCGCAGCGCATGGGCGGTATAGAGTGCAGCCTGCTCCCCCTCCATTCTCGCGAATATATGTTCCTCGAGCTTCTCGGGCAGATCTTTTAGCACATCGCCCTTTAAGCGCCGGAGAACAAACGGACGTATCATCCTCCGCAGGCGCTCCATTTTGCCGGTATCGCCGTTTGCGGTAACAGGCAGCTCGATTTCCTCACGGAACCGCTGATATGTGTACAGAAACCCGGGCATCAGATAGTCAAAAATACTCCAGAGTTCGCTTAACCGGTTTTCAATGGGCGTCCCGGTCAGGGCAAGACGGAACACCGCCGGAATCGTCTTGACCCCTTTTGCCGCCCTGGTTCCCGGGTTTTTGATATATTGCGCCTCGTCGATGACCTGGATGGCAAACGTCATTTTTTTGTATTCATCCGCATCGCGCTTGAGAAGATCGTAAGAAGTTATCAGAATCTGCCCCTCTTCGCTGCCGTCGATCAGTTTCCGGCGCTCTGCAGCCGATCCTGCAATCACGGCCACCGACAGCCCCGGCGCAAACCGCGCGATCTCCTTCTGCCAGTTGTATACCAGGGAGGCGGGACAGATAATCAGGGACCGGCGGCATTCTTTTTCACCTTCTGCAGCCTCGTCGTGTTCAGACTGCAGAAGGCTGATCACCTGCAGCGTCTTTCCAAGCCCCATATCGTCTGCCAGAATTCCGCCAAAGCCGTTTTCCCGTAGCGTCTTTAGCCACAGGAATCCGCTTTTCTGGTAACTCCGCATCACATTTTTCAGGGAATCAGGAACCTCATAATCGCTGTCCTCGATTGTTTTCATATTGCGGACCATGCTCCTGAACTCCCGGTTCTTCTCAACCGAGAGCAGTTTGTTATTTTTCAGCGCCGCGTCAAGATACATTGCCCGGTATTTCGGGACGACAATACGGCTCTTTTTCAGGTCCTGTTCCGTCAGCTGCAGATCCCCGCCGGCTTCCGCCAGTAATCCCAGGCCGTCCTCCCGGATATCCAGGAAATCCCCGTTTCTGAGACGCACATATTTTTTCCGCCGATCATATCTGGACAAAAGATATGCCAGCTCACCGGCATCCATCTCCTCCGAATGGATGGACAGCTCCAGAAGATCACTCTTTAGCGATACGCCGACCGACACGGACGGGGAGGCGACGATTTTCATGCCGCGAAATGCCTCCGACGTATAAATCGTCATATACTCACTCAGGCGGTGCAGACCTCCCGCCAGAAGCACATACAGCATATCCTCGTTGTGCGAGAGCACAAACACAGTCTCCCCGGGCCCGAACCCGTTAAAATACGGCTCCACCAGGCTGCGGACACGCATTTCCTCCGGAATATCGCGCACCTGGCCCGGCCCGATTTTTTCCAGCACATTGTATTTGCCGCCATCATACACCGCCAGCAGCTTTGCCCCGATGATGCTGTTGTCCTGTTTATCCAGATAGAGCTCAAACTCCGGTTTTTTCGGCACATAAAGGCTCTCGTCAAATCCCTCCGCCGACACCTCAAAGCTCTCCCGGGCCAGGGGAAGCAGATCGCGGCAGAACATCGGAAGCTCCCCCGCGGCAATATAACACTCTCCGCAGCCCCGGTGTTCCAGATACTCAAAAAACTCCTCCGCAGCCCTCTTTAAACTCCCCGGACTCCGGTACACAGTATCCCCCTCGTAGAAATAATAGTACCGGTGCCCGCGTATAACGTGAAGCTCCTCAGCTTCCAGAAATGCCCCCGCACTTCCTCCCCTGATCACAAGCTTCGGACGGCGTTCCTCCGCAGCCATGTGATAGATCCCCTCCGCCTCATAGCGCATTTCAGCATGAAACGGCTCCTGCCCGACCGCCTCAAAAAAACGGTCGATCCCGACCGGGTCCAGCTCCATCGTCCGCTCATAACTTCCGCTGTATGTGTAGTACGCGTGATACTGACTCTGACGCTTTCTGTCATTCTCCTGAAGCTCCATAAACCGTATCAGGCGTCCGGAATACTCCGTGAAGGCGTCCCTGTTATGATAAAAATCCAGCTTTTTCCCATAGCGCACTTTTTCATTCGTCTGAAGGGCATGCAGAAAGGCAGAAATATTTTTCAGCACATATTTCTGCTCTGTTCCCATCTTAAATTCCACCGTCGCATAGCTGTAATCCAGTTTAAAATGCGGCTCCAGTTCCACTTTCCCGTAGATCGCCTCCGGTATCAGGTAGGCAGATCCGGCCCGCAGGGAATACTGCTGCAGAAGATTTTTCAATGCGGACGATGTCTTCATCTGTACCGCGGCATCCTGCAGCGTGTATCCGGTCTCCCCGGTACGGCCCGGGGATTCTTTTACACTGAGAATCTCCTGCGCCTGCCTGCGGCTGACATAGGCGATCAGCACAGCGGCGCAGTGCTTACAGAGTCCCTCATACTGATAAAACGCTTCGCATTCGCATTTCACATTCGCGGCGTCCGCAAACTCTTCATCCACCACGGCCTGCACCCGGTAAAAGTCTTTTCCGCTCCCCCTGACATCCGCCTGGATATCCGCCATCGGCAGACCGTTCTCCAGATAGAGTTCATATGAAAAATCGAGAACTGCCCCTATCTCGTACAGCTCCTTTCCCCTCCGGAATGTCGCAGGATATGTCGCTTCTTTTATATCGGATACGGAAAACATAATCTGCCCCCTCCCCGCTCTGGCAGATGACGCGTGCAGTCTCTTTACTCATGTTCCGCGCATGGCATCTGCCCCGGGAGAATGACGTGTGCTCCTTCCCCGGGCGGTATAATATCTTTTTATTATACCACATATTTTACTGCGTCAACAGGTCAGAGCGTATATTTCTTCCCGAATTCCTGAAGGAGCCGTGCAAACTCTGCGCTCTCCGCCTCATCCAGCTGTTCGGTAAAGCTGTGCTCCTCCAGCTGCTGGTCCTTTAACTGCATCATATAAACCGCAACATTGGAGCAGTGATCCGCCACACGCTCATAATTCATCGCCAGATCAGAGAGCACCAGACCGAGCTCAATCGTACATTTCCCCTTCCGCAGACGCTTCATGTGATGCTTTTTCACTGTTTTATTCATCTCATCGATCACTTCTTCCAGCGGCTCCACCGTCCGCGCCAGCTCCGGATCATTTCCCGTAAATGCCGCGGTGGTACGTTCCAGGATATCGGCCACGGCGCGGCCGTAGGCGAGCATCTCCTCCCTGCCCTTTCTGGAAAAATCCGCCTTATCCTTATGCATCTGCTGTGCATTCTCCACAACATTGATCGCATGGTCGGAAATACGCTCAAAATCTGTCAGGCAGTGCAGCAGCGAAGTGACCTGGACACTGTCCCGGTAGGAGAGATTTTCACTGCTCAGCTTTGTCAGGTACGCGCTGATTTTATCGTCATACACATCGACACGGCTCTCTTTTTCCAGCACATCCTCAATCTTCTCCTTCGAATAATCCGTCAGCACTTCCATCGCCTCCAGAAAACTGTCGCGGGAAAGCACCGCCATCTGCCCGGCCAGCGACCGGCACTGCTCAATCGCAAACGCCGGAGCGCTCAGAAACCGTTCATCCAGAATTCCGAACACATCTTCCGCCGCCCGCTCATCCCCGGTTTTCGGGATCGTCAGGTACGCCAGCCGTTCCAGTCCCTTCGTGAAGGGCAGAAGTACGATTGTGGTAAACAGGTTAAACACACTGTGAATCAGCGCAATCCCGGCCGCCCCGACGACAGTCCCGGCAAACGGAAACTGAAAAACGGCATTTCCCGCGTAAAAAACAATCATAAAAACTACCGTTCCGATCACATTAAAATACAGATGAACGAACGCCGTCCTCTTTGCGCCCTTGTTCGCGCCCACCGCGGAAATCATCGCCGTCACACAGGTGCCGATATTCTGGCCCATTATAATCGGTATCACGGAGCCATAAGTAAACGCCCCCGTCACGGACAGCGCCTGCAGAATTCCCACCGATGCGGAGGAGCTCTGAATCACCGCCGTCAGCACGGCACCCGCCGCCACGCCGAGCAGCGGGTTGCGGAACATGGTCAGAATGTTTGTAAATTCCGGCACATCGGCCAGGGGCTTCACCGCCCCGCTCATCGACTCCATTCCGTACATCAGAACGGCAAATCCAAGAAGAATCTCCCCGATGTCTTTTTTCTTATCGCTTTTGCCAGACATCAGCAGTATCACGCCGATCATCGCGAGAACCGGCGAAAATGAGGACGGCTTTAACATCCGCACAAAAAAATTACCGCCCTCGATACCCGTTAAGCTTAACAGCCACGAGGTAATCGTCGTACCGACATTCGCCCCCATAATGATGCCCACAGCCTGCGAAAGCTTCATAATACCTGAATTCACAAAACCGACCACCATCACCGTGGTCGCCGACGACGACTGAATCACCGCCGTCACGCCGGCTCCCAGCAGAACCGCTTTGAGCGGATTCGAGGTCAGATTCTCCAGAACACGCTCAAGACGGCCTCCCGACATCTTCTCCAGCCCGGCTCCCATCACGCTCATCCCGTAGAGAAACAGTGCGAGCCCGCCTGTCAGTGTCAGTATCCCGAAAATATCCATATTTTTTCTCCCTTTTCTGGTTTCTGCCGGAAACCCGGCCTGATCAGCGCTCCGGCAGATTTTATCGTAGTTGCAAACCGCATACAATTCCTTTATATCGTATTTTCTGTCGTTTTTCAATTATGAAAAGTATGCAATCCTTTCGGGAAAATATTTATATTCTCTGTGCTAATTCGCTATACTTAAACCCCGGTCACCCCCGGCCACCCCGCGCCCGTCCGGTCAGCGCGCCGGAAAACTTCCGCGCTCCTGTCCTCCCGGAATCTTCTGTTTCTCTGAATATTTAAATTAAATTTTATTTTTTTGGTATACCGTCTGTTCGGTATACCGTCTGCCCGTCCGTGATCGTATACAGAATCTGCGCGTCCACCGTAAACGGACTTCCCTTTACCAGCACAAAGTCCGCATCCTTTCCCACCTCAATACTTCCGACCCTCTCCTGTACACCGATGTGCTTTGCCGCATTGATTGTAATCGCCTTCAGCGCATCGGCCTCCCGCATTCCATAGTGAACCGCCCTCCCTGCACAGAGCGGAAGATAGCGCTCTTCCGTCACGGGCGAATCCGTAATAATGGATACCTGACAGCCCGCCTGCGCGAGAATGGCGGGCGTATGAAACCCCTTGTTTTTCAGCTCATACTTTGTGGCGTGGCCAAAAGACGGGCCGACCGCAACCGGATATCCCTCCTTCGCAAGATCCTCTGCAATCAGCGCTCCATCAGTGACATGATCAATTCTTAAATCCAGATGAAATTCTTTTGCAATCCGGATCGCGGTAAAAATGTCATCCGCCCGGTGCGCATGTGCTTTCAGCGGCATCTCCCCCCGGATCACCGGAATCATCGCCTCAAGCTTCGCGTCATACGGCGGCAGTTTCAGATAATCCGTTGCATCCGGATATCCCGCAGCCTCCCGCTTCTTCTCATACAGGATTGTCTGATTCAGGACTTCCCGGAGCTTAGCCGCCACGGACATCCTGGAGGAGGCGCCTTTTTCCCTGTAGCAGTTCTTCGGATTTTCCCCGAACGCAATTTTCATCGCCGATTTTTCCTTTACAATCATATCGTCCACACGTCTTCCACATGTCTTGATCACGCAGAAGGTTCCTCCGATTATATTGGAGCTGCCCGGCCCCGTTGAAACACACGTCACGCCACCCTCCCTCGCCATCCGGAATGTCTCATCCTGCGGGTTTATGGCATCCACCGCGGAAAGCTGCGGCGTCACGGGATCGCCCGTCTCATTGAAATCCTGTCCCGCGAACCCCGTCGCGTACCCGTCCAGCCCCAGATGGCAGTGTGCGTCCACAAAACCCGGATAGACGTCGATTCCGGTCGCATCGATCACCTCCGCTTCGTTTGCCTGTCTGCCCCCGATCACGGGGGCGATCTCTGTGATTTTACCGTCTGCCGCGAGAATGTCCGCAACGAACGTCGTATCCGAAACGGCGTCATGGATGGTTCCCTGTTTCAATAGCAGATATCTGTTCATTCTTCCCTCCTGTGTGCACATTGCCGCACTTTTCTTTTTAGCATTCCCCTGCCGTATGTTCTTATTCCGCAGCGCCGGCCGTCCCGTCCCTGCCCGCCGACAAATCCGTGTTCCTGATCTTTTCCCTCACCTTTAAAATCATGGAAGGCGCGACGGACAGCTCGTCAACTCCCATTCGCAGAAATGTCTCCGTCATAGTGGTATCTGCCGCCAGCTCGCCGCAGATACCAACCCTGCATCCCCTCTTATGTCCATTTTCCACAGCTATCCGGATCATCCGCAGCACCGCTTCATGATGCGGGTCATAGATATGATCCAGCATGGGGTTCTGTCTGTCAATCGCCAGTGTATACTGTGTCAGATCATTTGTCCCGACTGAAAAGAAATCCACCTCCTCCGCGAGCTGATCGCTGATCATCACCGCCGCCGGCGTCTCGATCATTATCCCGGTCTTAATGTCTCTTCCATAGGGAATCCCTTCCCGCTCCAGCTCCGCCTTAACCTCCGCGATAATCGCCTTAATCTGCCTTATCTCCGCCATTGAGATAATCATTGGAAACATGACCGCCACAGCGCCGTATACACCCGCCCGGTAAATTGCACGCAGCTGCGTCTTAAAGAGCTCTCTCCGGTCCAGGCAGATACGGATCGCCCGGTAACCCATCGCTGGGTTTGCCTCTTTTCCGATCCCGAAATAATCCGCCTGTTTGTCCGCGCCGATATCCATTGTCCGGATCACCACCCGCTTTCCCTTCATCTTCTCAGCCACAGTCCTGTATGCCGCAAACTGCGTCTCCTCATCCGGATAACCGGCGGATTCCAGATAAAGGAACTCACTGCGAAACAACCCGATCCCTCCCGCGTCACCGGCTATCGCATCCTCCACATCCGCCACCCCGCTGATATTGGCGCAGAGATCAATCTTTCTGCCGTCCGGCGTAATGTTCTCTTTTCCCCTCATCTCCTGCAGCAGGCGCGTCTGCTCCTCCTCCTCTTTCTGCAGACTTTTAAATTTTTTCAGCGTCTCCCCGTCGGGATCGATGTAGAGCACCCCGCCGTATCCGTCCACAATACCGGTTTTCCCCTCCGGCTCCTCCTCTCCGCCCTCCGGAAAATCCACCCCGGCCAGAGCCGGAATATTCATCGCCCGGGCCAGAATTGCCGTGTGCGAACCGGTGGAACCGCGTCTCGTCACAAAAGAAAGCACCAGCGATTTATCCAGCTGCACCGTCTCGCCCGGAGCCAGATCGTCCGCCAGCAGGATCACCGGCCCCTTCTCCTTTGGCTGCCGCTGCACCGTTCCCCGCAAAACCGCATTCACACGGCTGCTGATGTCCTTCACATCCGCAGCGCGCTCCCGCATATACGCTTCATCCATCGCCGCAAACATCTCTGCAAAATGTTCTCCCACAGCCGCCACCGCATATTCAGCATTCACTCCCCCGGAGCTTATCATGCCGGTCACCGCATCCGTATACTCCGGGTCCTTCAGCATCATCTGATGTACCTCAAAAATTGCCGCGCCCGCCGCGCCCGCCTGCCTCTGCGCCTTTTCGCGAAGCGCTGCCAGCTGCCTTTCCGCCATATCCCGCGCCTTTGCAAAACGCTCCAGTTCCGCTTCTGTGTCGTCAGCCTTCGCACACCTGACCGGACTGTCCTCTTTTCTGTATACCGACAGTTTTCCGATCGCGATTCCGCCGCACACACGTTTTCCCTCCAGCCGCATGATTTATCACCCCAGCCTTTCTGCAGATTCTTTCTATATTATAGAATCAGATCTCCTCAATATCGATGATATTCCGTCGTTTTTGTTCCTGAATTTACTTTTTTGTGAAAACTGCACAAAAAGATTTACCCAGCAAAAGGTCGCGCTTGACTTTCCCGGAATCCCGTGTTACTCTGAAAAAACAAAATGCTCAGGAACACAGTGAAGAAGAGAGTATGTCTGCCGGAACTTTACAGAGAGATTTCCGGCTGTCCGGCGCAGTCACCGCGGCCGGAAGCCTGATGAGAGGAAATGGGGGAACACAGACAGAAGATGGCTTTGGAGTGGCAGGCATGAACCCTCCCGCGCAGACAGGCGCGAAGGGATAAGACCTGACAGGACCGCCTGTTACAGCGGAAGATATTGATACGCGATATCTGCAGAGGCCCGGAACGCAGGAACCGGGCGAATGGAAGTGGTACCACGGGATTCCAGTATCCCGTCTTCTGATGAAAGGCGTCTCCGGACAGCCCTTCAGACAGAGGACGGGATTTTTTGATTCTGTTTTTTATTCTCCAGAGTCCGGACACCATACTCCGCAAAAGTTGTATCAGCATTTTATTTCATTGAAAGGAGCTTTATTATGGGAGAAAAAGGTAAATATTATATCACAACCGCTATCGCTTACACCTCCGGCACACCACATATCGGCAATACCTACGAGATCGTCCTGGCAGATGCCATCGCACGCTACCGGCGCTTTGAGGGATACGACGTATACTTTCAGACCGGAACAGACGAACACGGACAGAAGATACAGGAAAAAGCGGAAAAAACGGGCGTGACGCCGAAAGAGTACGTGGACCGCGTGGCCGGGGAAGTAAAGCGTATCTGGGACCGGATGAACACCTCGTATGACAATTTTGTCCGCACGACAGACGCGGACCACGAGCGGCAGGTCGCAAAAATCTTTCGGAAGCTGTATGACAAAGGCGATATCTACAAGGGAGCCTACGAAGGCCTCTACTGCACACCGTGCGAATCTTTCTGGACGGAATCCCAGCTCGCGGACGGCAGATGTCCCGACTGCGGCGGTGTGGTTCAGCCCGCAAAGGAAGAAGCCTATTTCTTTAAGATGAGCAATTATGCCGACCGCCTGATCGAACACATTAACACCCACCCGGAGTTTATCCAGCCTGTATCCCGGAAAAATGAAATGATGAACAATTTCCTGCTCCCCGGACTCCAGGATCTGTGTGTGTCCAGAACTTCATTCTCATGGGGAATACAGGTAGATTTTGACCCGAAGCACGTTATATATGTGTGGCTCGACGCACTTTCAAATTACATTACCAGGATTGGCTACGACGCGGACGGCGCATCCTCTGAACAGTTTCAGAAATACTGGCCCGCCGAGCTGCATCTGATCGGCAAGGACATCATCCGTTTTCACACAATCTACTGGCCGATTTTCCTGATGGCCCTCGACCTGCCGCTGCCGAAACAGATTTTTGGTCATCCGTGGCTCTTACAGGGCGGGGACAAAATGAGCAAATCAAAAGGAAACGTCATTTACGCCGACGATATGGCGGATATTTTCGGTGTGGACGCGACGCGCTATTTCGTGCTCCATGAAATGCCGTTCGACAATGACGGCATTATCACCTGGGAGCTCGTTATTGAGCGCTTCAATTCTGATCTTGCGAATGTCCTCGGCAATCTGGTGAACCGCACCATATCCATGAGTAATAAATATTTCGGGGGCATCGTGACGCGGACCGGCATCACGGAAGAGGTCGACGCGGATCTGAAAGCGGTCGTGACCGGAGCAAGAGACCGGGTCACCGAAAAGATGGAGCAGAACCGCGTCGCCGACGCAATCTCGGAAGTTTTTGCCGTGTTCAGGCGCTGTAATAAATATATCGATGAGACGGCTCCCTGGGTACTCGCAAAAAATGAGGCGGATTCCGGCCGTCTGAGCGAGGTTCTCTACAATCTCGTGGAATCCGTCGCCACCGGCGCCTCCCTGCTGTACAGTTTCCTGCCGGAAACAGCAGAGAAGATTGCCGCCCAATTAAACACCCGCCTGCGCACCTACGAAGAAACCGCGCAATTCGGCCTTTACACAGACGGCGGACGCGTCACGGACAGGCCGCAGATTCTTTTTGCCCGCCTGGATCCGAAAGAAGTGCTGCCAAAGACAGAGGCCGTCCGCGAAGCACAGCAGAAAGCATTTGAGGCAGAACAGCAGGCCGCCGGCGCCGCACCGGAAGAAGCCGCCGCGGCGGCCGGTCCGGAAAATCATACGGTCATTGACATTGAGCCGAAGGAAGAGATCACTTATGATGATTTTATGAAAATGCAGTTCCAGGTCGGAGAGGTTATCGCCTGTGAGGCTGTTCCGAAATCAAAAAAACTGCTCTGCTCCCAAGTAAAAATCGGAAGCAGCGTAAAGCAGATCGTCTCCGGCATCCGCAAATACTACACGCCGGAAGAAATGGTCGGAAAAAAAGTTATGGTGCTTGTAAATTTAAAGCCGGCAAAACTGGCGGGGGTTCTCTCGGAGGGAATGTTGTTGTGCGCGGAGGACGCGGAGGGAGCTCTCGCACTGCTGGCTCCCGAAAAGCCAATGCCCGCCGGCGCAGAAATCTGCTAAAGCACCTTTCCGCTTCCGGTACTTCCGTTTCCCCGGCCTCACCGCGCAGGGCACGGTCCCGCACTGCCTCACCGCGCAGGGCACGGCCTCACACTGCCGGCCGCGCCCTGCACAAAATTTCCGCTCATGGAAGCCAGCCCCGGATCCTCTGCGCCGCACGGAAAAGTTTCCCTGAAACTCTAACATAACAGCCTCATTGAACCGATGTAATAAATATGAATGGATTCAGATGATATCCTCTGCGGGAACAGACGGACTGTAAAAGTATGCGCAGACCCGCGGAAATTATTTCAGGGAGGAATGAGTTATGGGAATATCAGTCAGCGGTGCGGGAACCAGCGGACTGACACCTGCCGTGATGGGGCAGCTCGCCATCAAAAACGCAGTCAGCACGCGCACAGGCTCTTCGCGCAAAGCATCGCAAAAGCCAAAAAAGCAGCTCAATTACAATCACAGAGATATTTCAGGACAGCTGGTCCGGGTAAAAAAGGCGCAGAGCGCATCAACGGTCCTCACCCGCGCCAAAGGTAAGCTTGCCGGTCTGCAGCGCTGTCTCGGAACGGGACAGTACAATGACCGTGAAGTGAGCAACGCTATCGCCCACGCCAGACGCATGGTGCGCTGTGCCCAGCTGAAAGTCCGCAATCTCAAAGAAGAAGAGATGGACAAGAAGAGCTATGATAAAAAAAGCGGTGCAAAAAAAGTTCAGAAAGAAAGCGAGATCAGGAGAAGAGTCGCGCAGAAAGAGCGCGCGCTCGAGAGCAGACTTTCCTCCGAACAAATGCAGGACGTCATGCGGGAAAAACGCATGCGTCAGCGGATGATGCAGAAACGCCGGATGCACCGCGCCGATGAACAGGGCAAAATAAACGAAGCCGACATGAAATATTTCAAAGGCATGATGGAAAACAATCAGAATCAGGGCGGCGGGGCCGATACAGGTGTTCTTGTTGAGCTCAGCGCCTCCGCGGCAGCGCGTAGCGACCTCGCTCTCGCCGAGGCGCAGCTGATGGCGCAGATCGAACAGGAAGTCCGCGCACAGATCGAGGCTGAGATGGCCGCGACGGGGGATATCCCCGGCATGCCGGGTGAAAGCGGAACAGCTGCACCTGATGTCAGTGCCATGGATGCGTCAGCCCCGGCGGAAGCTGCGGTCTCTGTGGATATCGCTTTATAAAAAAGACCGGATCTGACTGTACAAAGACAGCAGATCCGGTCTTTTTTCATCCTCAGATCAGGGAACGGATACCGGTCTCAATAATACTGCCCGCCAGCGCCGCCATCTCCGCAATCGGCTCCTGGCGCCCTGAAAAAAGCCAGCTTTCAATCAGCCCCGTCCAGCCCGCTGCGAGAAAATCATAAGAATACTCCAGTCTGGCACAGCTCTCTCCCTGCGCTTTCCCTAGCCAGTCATGCAGAAACCGGTCCCTCACAAGTCCCTTGAGTGAGGACAGACAGGCGCCGTTGCCGTGTGACCCCAGCAGGACGCGGAACAATCTGGCGTTGTCAGCCGTAAACTGAAACATATCATAAATCAGCGGATAAGGATCCATGTGCAGTTCCTCCGCCGTATATCCTGAGAGAAAACCATCGAACTGCGCCAGCAGTTCCCGTTCCACCTGTTCCATCATCTCGTAAATATCATGGTAATGAAGATAAAATGTCCCCCGGTTGATATCGGCTTTCTCACACAGCTCTTTTACAGAAATATCTTTCAGGTCTCTGGTTTCCAGAAGCGTGAGCAACGCATCCGTCAGCAGCGCTTTTGTGCGCCGGCTGCGGCGGTCCTGCCCGGGCTGTCTGTTGTTCATGTAAAACGACTCCTTCCTGCAGTTTCCCTGCCGGAATCAAAAAATCATACCGTTTTCCGACAGTTCTCCGGAATCTGTTGATTAATCAGCAGAAGTACTACAACTATTCATTGAACCTTTCCGGCGTTTTCATTATAATAAATATAATTTTGAAAAGCAACCATACCACAATGTCCGACAGGAGAGAAAAAGCAATGAATGAACACGAAGAGAGGAAAAAAGACAGTTTCTGGCTGTCCCTGGCCACTTTTATCGTAAACAAACGCAAGGCAATTGAACTTCTGTTTGTATTCGCAATTATTTACAGTCTCCTGTCTGTCAGCAGGGTGCAGGTCAATCAGGACATCACATCCTACCTGCCCTCCTCTAGCGAGACAAGGCGGGGACTTACCGTGATGAAAGATGAATTTGTAACTTACGGCATGGGGCGCGTCATGGTCTCCAATATCACCTTTGACGAGGCGGAGACTCTTGTAGAGACGATTGAAGCTGTGGACGGCGTCAAAGCCGTGGTTTTTGACGATTCTGCGGAGCACTACACCGGAACAAACGCCCTCTACGATGTCACTGTAAACGGAGAGGACGAGGATCCCGTCAGCATCAGCGCCATGCGTGGAATCCGGGAGGCGCTGACGGGATACGATGTCTCTGTCTCCACGACAATCGGTCAGGTTGAAGAAAGTGCGGAAATGCTGAACCGGGAAATGGGACTGATTCTGATCCTGTCAGTTGTCATTATCATCGGCGTACTGCTGGTATCCACAAGCGCATTTCTTGAAATACCGGTGCTGCTGCTCACTTTCGGCGTAGCCGCCATCTTAAATATGGGAACCAATTTCTGGTTCGGCGAAATCTCTTTTGTGACCAATTCCATCGCGGTCGTGCTGCAGCTGGCACTGGCCATCGACTATGCCATTATTCTGTGCGACCGTTACATGGAGGAACATGAAACAAAGGATGCCGTACAGGCAGTAAAAATTGCGCTCTCGAAGGCAATTCCGGAAATAAGCGCATCTTCCCTGACAACCGTGTCCGGGATGGCTGCCCTGATGCTTATGCAGTTTAAGCTTGGATATGACATGGGAATCGTCCTGGTAAAAGCCATCCTGCTAAGCCTGCTCTCCGTATTTTTCCTGATGCCAGGACTTCTGCTGATTTTCGCAAAGGGCATGGACAAAACACGCCACAAAAACTATGTGCCCAGGATCACGTTTGCCGGAAAATTTGCGGTCAGAACCCGTCATATTATTCCCCCGCTGTTCCTGGTTGTCATCGTCGCTGCATTTTTCGGCTCCTCCGGATGCCGCTATGTTTTTGACATCAATTCTGTGGAGAGCTCCAGAAAAAGTCCGGCAAAGCTTGCCTCCGAAAAGGTGGAGGCAGTATTTGGCACCAGCAACCAGCTGGTCGTCATGGTTCCTGGCGGGCATTACGAATCTGAGGAAAAAACCCTCAGAAGCCTGGAACAGCTGCCCTTTGTTAAATCAGCCCTCGGTCTCGCAAACCAGCAGATCAGCGACGATTATGTCCTGACCGCGAAAATAACACCGCGGGAATTCGCAGAATTTGCGGATATCGACGTTGAGATCATCCGGGTCCTTTATTCTGCCTACGCTTATCACCAGGAACAGTACGGTCCCATGATCACAGGCATTGATGATTATGAGGTTCCTGTGATCGATATGTTTCTGTTTCTGTACGATCAGTATCAGGAAGGCTATGTAGAGCTGGATCCGGGGATGGATGAAATGCTCACGCAGCTCTACGACACGCTGCACGACGCGCAGCTGCAGCTGTCCGGAGAACACTACAGTCGTTTTGTGCTAAGTCTCAGTCTGCCGGTAGAAGGGCAGGAAACTTATGACGCCATGGAGGAAATCCGCCAGGCTGCAGAAAAGTATTACGGAAAGGGAACCGTCCTGCTGGCCGGAAGTTCCACCAGCGCCCGCGATCTGGAAAACTCATTTGCGACGGACAATATTATGATTAGTGTTCTGACTGCATTATTTGTCATGATCATCCTCCTTTTTACCTTCCAGTCTGCCGGACTGCCGCTCCTGCTGGTCCTGACAATCCAGGGCAGCATCTGGATTAATTTTACCGTCCCGGCCATCCTGGGACAGACCGTATACTTTATCGCTTATCTGATTGTATCGGCCATTCAGATGGGTGCGACCATTGACTATGCAATTGTCATCTCCAGCCGCTATATGCAGCTGAAATATGAAATGCCGCCCACCCGCGCGATCACAGAAACACTGATTCAGGCATTTCCCACAATCTTTACATCCGGCTCCATTATGGCATGCTCCGGCTTCCTGATCGGCAATCTGTCATCGGATGCGACTGTCGCCGCGATGGGAATCGCCCTCGGACGCGGAACTCTGACCTCCATCCTGCTGGTGCTGTTTGTACTCCCGCAGATTCTCCTGCTGGGTGATGCGATCATCGAAAAAACCGCGCTGACCATCGGCCTGAACAGGGAAGTCAGAAAAACTGCAGGGCGGATGCGTGTATCCGGACATGTCCGCGGATATGTGGAGGGCATGATCGACGCGGACATTCAGGGCGCTTTCCAGGGCCGGATGGAAGTCTCCGTGGACACCATGCTCCCCGGTCCGAAGGGAGAAATTCAGCTTCAGAATGAACCTGCAGATTCACACGGGAAAGGAGATCCGGAATCATGAAAAAAAGAAATCAGGCCGTGCGGATTCTGGCCGGATTGTGCCTTCCGGCCGCACTTTTGCTCTCCTCACCTTTCGTTTCTGCCGCGGAGAGCGGAACAAATGACATTCAGACCGGGACAGACAACAGCTCCGGAACAGACACAAAAAGCAGCACAGCAGAAAACCGCGAAGACATGGATGGCAGTCCGGACCCCCGGACAGAGGCAGAAATCAGCGTGACGGAAATCAGAAATGCACAGGAATTTCTCGAATTTGCGCGAAACTGCAATTCGGATGCATTCAGCCTGAACCGGACTGTACGCCTGACTACGGATATCGACCTTTCAGACGCGGCTCTTTCCGGAAACAGTTTCGAGGGAATCCCTTACTTTCATGGCATTTTTGAGGGTAACGGGCACACCATTTCACAGTTTAAACTCACGCCGAAAGGCTCTTCCCACGGCTTTTTCCGGTATATCGGGGAAGCAGGCACAGTCCGGAATCTGAATCTGGACGGCATCGTCCGTCCGGAAGGTTCGCAGGAACAGATCGGCGGTCTGGCCGGTGTCAATTACGGCGTGGTGGAAAACTGTTCCTTCACGGGAAGTGTCCATGGGAAAAAATCGGTCGGCGCGGTGGCAGGAATCAACAAAAGCACCGGAAAAATAATTTCCTGCCGCAGTAACGCTTCCGTGACCGCCACTTATTACACCGGAGGGATCGCCGGAAAAAATGAAGGACAGATTTCGGGCTGCCGGAGTGAAAGCAGTGTGAACACAGAAGAGCCGGAAACAACGCTTGATCTGGGTGGCGTGGATCTGGGCTCCTTTAATCTGACACAGAATATCGTAAACCAGAATCACACCGGAGGAATCGCCGGAAGCTCCGACGGTATAATAAACAGCTGCAAAAATACGGGGACAGTCGGCCTGAAACATACCGGTTACAATACCGGCGGAATTGCCGGAATCCAGAGTGGAATCATCCTGATGTGCGAAAATGAGGGGGAAATCCACGGCCGCAAAGATGTCGGCGGGATTGCCGGCCAGACCGTCCCCTATGTGGAATCCGAGTATCTGGAGGATAAGGTAAGCAAAACAAAAGAAGATATCAGCCGTCTGAGCAGAACCATAAGCGGTATCTCCTCCGCCATGCAGAAAACCTCCTCCCAGGCAAAGCAGTATACAGACAGCCTGATCAGCCGCTACAATTCGTCCATGCAGTCTGTCTCCGGCAGCCTGAATGCGCTCTCCGGAGCCGTCTCCAGGGAATATCCGCAGGCGCAGGAATATGTAAACCAGATCAATAACGCTCTGGCGGCCATTTCTGCCATACAGAATGAAAGTCAGGAGCTTTCCGCGGAACAGCTGGACGCAATTAATTCCAATCTCGGAATTATCAGCGACTGCCTCTCCCGTCTGCAGGAGATCCTGCCGGATACATCCGGCTCCATACAGGAACTGCTCGCGGGCATTAACAGCCAGCTGCAGAATGGGGCAAATCTGAATAATATCCGGGACCTTGCCGCAGCCATAGACCGTCAGGTTTCATATATACAGAACTATCTCGGCGCCGTCAGCGGCAGCGCTGGTGAGATCGGCAGCAATCTGGACACAATCAACGGAAATCTGAGAAACTTTGAGGGGAGTTTTTCAGATACCGGAAAGGCGGCCGGGGACCTCACCAGCAGCATATCTGATTCGATAAACGATCCGCATATGCGTGAAGACATGAAGCGCCTCGCCAACACCCTGGATTCGGGGGTACAGTCCATCTCCAGGGGAATGAATGATGCCGCAAACCAGATGAATCAGATCGCAGACTCAGTCAGCGGGGATTTTGAAGCGCTCATGGGAGACGAAAAATATATCAGTGATATTTCATCCATCGAGACAGCGGAGAACACAAACGGTGTAATCTCCGGCTGCGTCAATCGCGGAAGCATATCCGGCGATCTCAACACCGGGGGGATCGCCGGAACCATGAATGTGGAATATGAGAAGGATCCCGAGTTTGATCTCGACCTGACAGATACCGCCGGCATTACACTCCGCTCCACAATCAACAGCGTCGTTATTCACTGTATAAATTATGGTTCTGTCACCGCAAAAAAGAATTGTGCAGGCGGCATCACAGGCCTCCAGGAGCTTGGCTTTATCTACGACGGGCAGGGATACGGGCCGGTACAGTCCGATACAGGGAACTATCTTGGCGGCATCGCCGGAAAAAGTTCGGCATCCGTCCGTGGCTGTTACACGCTCTGTAATGTATCCGGCAGAGATTTCACAGGCGGCATCTGCGGAAACGGCTATAACATCACAGACTGTATCAGCGCCAGTACCATTGAGGGGACAGGGGAATGCAGGGGAAGCATCGCCGGAAGTATGCCGGAGGACGGCACGGCAGAGGGCAATTATTTTACCGCCAGTGATTCCGGGGGAATCGACGGCATCAGCTACACCGGAATCGCCGAGCAGAAATGTTATGAGGATATCATGGCCATAGAACAGACCCCGAAAGGATTTGAGCAGATCACCGTGACATTTATGGCGGAAGACAGAGTGCTGAAAGAACAACGCATCGCTTTCGGAGGAAGTATCCGGAAATCTGATTATCCCGAAATCCCGGAAAAAGAAGGCTTCTACACGGAATGGGCCAGCGAAGAGGATACCAGTGACATCCGGAAGAATATAACCATCACGGCAGAATACATTCCGTGGACAAAAAGTGTCGCATCCTCTGAGACATACGGAAACGGAAAACGGCTTTTTCTGGCTGCAGGCGAATTTTACGGAGATACAAAACTCCGGCTGACGGAGACAGAAGGACCTGACCTTTCCGGCACGGGCGCACAGACCACATATGCCTATACATTTGAGCTCTCCGCAAGCCGCAATAAAAACTTCGACACGCTGGAGGGACATTTCCTGGTACCGGAGAACGCCGCCGAAACGCAGCTGTGGTTCCGGACGGACGGACACTGGTCAGAAGCGGAGAGCACCGCAGACGGAAGTTATCTGACAGCTCAGATTCCATACGACGCCGCATTTGCCCTTGTTCTTCTTCCGCGACACACAGACTGGTATCTGCCCGCCGCAGCGGGAACGGCTGCAGTTCTGACACTTGCATTTTTTGCCGGAAAACGGTATCGTAAATATGTAAAAAAATCCGGACGGTCAGAAAATCCCCGCTGAGCACGACCCGCAGCACGATTTTCCGGCCATCCGCAACATACCGCGAAACAGGAGGCTGCCATGATCTTTGAAACACATGCGCACTACGATGATAAACGGTTTGCCCCGGACAGGGAGGCGCTCCTCGCCTCCCTGCCGGAGACGGGTATCGGACTCATCATTAACGTCGGCGCATCGCTCGAAACAACCATATCTTCTCTCCGGCTTGCCGGAGAACATGAATTCATTTACGCTGCAGTCGGCGTCCATCCCAGCGATATCAGCGATCTGAATGAGGAAACATTTGCGTGGCTGAAGCAGCAGACCACCCTTCCCCGCGTAGTGGCCGTCGGAGAAACCGGTCTCGATTATTACTGGGACAAGGAACCGGAAGTGCAGGAAAAACAGCGTTACTGGTTCCGGCGGCAGCTGGAGCTCGCAAAAGAAACACAGCTGCCCGTGATTATCCACTCAAGAGAAGCCGCCGCCGACACCCTGCGGATTGTCAGGGAAATTCCACTCCCCGGTTCCTCCGGAAACGGATGCGGCGTGATCCACTGCTACTCCTATTCCGCTGATCAGGCGGCGGAATACGTCAGTCTCGGATACTATATCGGCGTGGGCGGCGTGGTAACCTTCAAAAATGCCCGGAAATTAAGAGAAACAGTGCAGCAGATCCCGCTTACCAGACTGCTTCTGGAAACAGACTGCCCGTACATGGCGCCGGAGCCACATCGCGGAGAGCGCAATAACTCTTCCTATTTATCCTTTGTCGCGGAAAAAATCGCTGAGTTAAAGGGCATCACGCGACAGGAGGTGGAACAGGTGACATGGGATAATGCCATGCGGCTGTTTGACCGGTGTAAAGTGCCACCGGAGCAGCCTGCGCAGAAGAAAACAACTGACAGTGATTCTTAAAAATGAAAAAACAAATGATGATTCTCAAAAACAAAATGGAAGTGATCCGATGGGAAAACAGCAAAATACCTGCAGTAATTCTCCCCCATCCCAGAAGGGCCAGCCAGTATATATTCAGCCACTGGCACAGGGAGCTGGAAATAACCTGCCTCTTTGAAGGAGAAGTATCATTTTATAATGGAGGTGTCTGCCGCACCCTGAAAAGCGGAGGGGTAAATATTTCCAACTCCGGAGAAATGCATTATGCAGTGCCTGGAATTGCATCCTACGATGATGACAATGAGATTGCCGGCATTACGCTCCTGATCGATCACTCTTTTTTACACGGCCTGATGCCGGATCTCGATCACATCTCCTTTCAGATTAAATCAAAAAAAGCGGAAAAAGAACTGGCGGATCAATTGCAGTATATATACGCACTGCACTGCAAAAACCAGAATCCCCAGACAGCAATCCGGATCTATGCGGCAGTCTGCGAGCTGGCTGCTCTGCTTTATGAAAACTGCAGAACCGAAAAATCTGTTCTTCCTGTCATGGAGCAGCGGTACAGAGAACGCACGGAGAGCCTCATCAGCTATATAAATGATCATTACCAGGAAAAACTCTCGCAGCGGGAAACGGCTGAAAAATTTCATTTTTCGCGGGAATACTTTGCCAGATTTTTTAAAAAACAGACAGGAATGACCTATAAAAAATATATCACCCTCTATCGTCTGGAAAAAGCAAGGGAAGAACTGATCCATAAAAACAGCAAAATTTCAGATATCGCCCTGCAAAACGGATTCTCCAGTGAAACACAATTTATCAGCAGTTTTAAAAATGTATTTGGCTTAACGCCTTTAAAATACCGGAAGTTATATTGTGAGGATGTTCCTGAATAAAGAGGCCGGTCTGCCGCCTTACGATTATAACAGGTCACAAAATCAATAAAAACAGAATACATTTCAGATAGAACGGATCACGGGAGCATGTTAGAATAAATACCGGATGACGGAAATCACAGAAATCACAAAAGCACCCGGAGGATTCAAAATGAAACGTCTGTTATTTTATTTTGCCGGCTTAAACCTGATAGCGGTCTCAGTCGTACTGAATATCCGGTATGACCTGGGTGTCGCTGCTTTCAGCTCCGTAATGTACGCGATCTCAGAAATCTATCATTTTTCTCTGGGCATAGCGTCTGTTATCTGCTACCTGCTGTTTGTTCTGATACAGTGTATCCTGTCCCGAAAAATAACGCTGACTTACCTTCTGGAAGTCCCTCTCTCGTTCGCGTTCGGCTTTCTGACGGACATCTATGACCTGTTTATTCCTGATATCGGATGTCATATATTCCTGCGGCTGATCTTTTTTACAATGACGATGTTTATTACCGCAATGGGTGTATATCTATGTGTAAAAACAGATGTTGTCCTGACGCCTACTGACGGCATTGTCAGGACAATCTCCGAAGTATTCTCCTTCCCTTTTTCAGCTGTGAAAAACGTATTTGATATTTCACTCGTCGCAGTCACCGTTCTTCTGTGCGCTGCAAACCGCGCCCCTCTTTACGGGATAGGCGCCGGCACTGTGTTGTCCGCACTGTTTATCGGAAGAATCATTAAATTATATGAACGCCGTCTGCCAATGGAAATGCTGAAAAAAAAGATCTAAAAACGGGACAGCTCCGGCGTATCTGCCCAGTATCGCTTGGGAATCATCTGCATCTGAAGAGCCGGATTCCTGCGGGAATCAATCGCTATATGATCAAAAAATGCAAGCCACAGCTTACGGTATTCCAGCTCATCGCCGGAATACCGTTTTATCTTATCATGGTCCAGCTCTCCTGCATCCGCCAGCGCGTACCCTCCGGATGCTTTGTGAACGGCGGCAAGCCGGTGCGGCGCGTCATAAATCATAAAATTTTCCGCGGGCAGCCTGTCCGAAAAATGCTCCGCCAGCAATGGCAGAATATGATCCTTCGGATGAATCGTGGCGAACAGCACGCCATTTTCCAGCTCGGAAAAACGAAGAAACTGAAGATGCTGACAGGCCTCACGGTTCGTCGCGCGGCAGAGCTCAAAAACACGGTATACGCACGGTTCTCCCAGTGAAAGCAGAACTTTCTGTCCATCACCGCAGGCAAGTGCAAGCAGAATCGTCTCGTAAATAGCGTCGGCCTTATCCATCTTTTTCCTGCTTCTTCTCTCCCCTGACATGGCAGCCTGGCAGATGGATTCGTAAAACTGCCTTCCAAAACGGGAGATAAGCGTGGAAACCACCTTCTGTGTCTTTTCCGCAGACGGCGTCACCCGTATATATTCTGAGAAAAGTTCATAATTTTCCGGCTCGCCGGATGCAAGATGAATATTCCGGTGCCCCAGTCTGCTTGCACAGGCATCATAGACCCCCGTAAAAATCCCTTCCAGACTATCCTCACAGATAAAAATATACATAAAGACTCCTCCTCTCAGTGCGCACATCCTGCCTGTCTCCCCCTGTCCGCCGAAAGTCCACATTTCATGCTCCTGCCACTGCCTCACTGCGAATCAGCTCCTCCTGCGTGACCGCGCTTTCGCCGGGCGTGGCAGAATCAAAAAGAGAGATCTGCCGGTAGCCGCCCTCGCGAATCTCCCTTGGAATCTGTGTGCGGTCAGCCATCAGACAGGAACAGATATAATCCTCATCAATCTTCGTGTTGTACATCATCTTTCCGGAACATGTGATAAAATAAAGCGCCCGCTTCAGCACCACCCCGATCTTTTTCAGATCGGAAAAGTCAAGACAGCAGGTGCGGCGGGCCTTTACAATGCGCTCCGCGGATTTGTATCCGATTCCCGGAACCCGCAGCAGCGTCCGGCGTGAGGCGCGGTTAATCTCCACCGGAAAGAAATCCAGATGGCGGAGTGCCCAGTCACATTTCGGATCCAGATAAATATTAAAATCGGGCCTGTCCTCAGACAGCAGCTCATCCACCGTGAAATGATAATACCGCAGCAGCCAGTCCGCCTGATACAGGCGGTGTTCCCGCAGCAGCGGGGGGCCTCCGGGAAGCACCGGAAGATCCGCGTCCGGGTGCACATTGATAAACGCGGAATAAAATACCCGCTTTAAATCAAAATTATGGTAGAGCGCTTCCGCCACGCTCATAATCTGAAAATCACTCTCCGGTGTGGCGCCGATAATCATCTGGGTACTCTGCCCCGCAGGGACAAACTGCGGCGCTTTCCGGTACACCACGAGCTCATTCTTATTCTCAGCAATCGAATTCTGGATCTGACGCATGGGCCTTAAAATCGTATTGCGCGACTTGCAGGGCGCCAGCTTCTTTAAGCCGTCCGCCGTCGGCAGTTCCAGATTGATGCTCATGCGGTCGGCAAGGAACCCCGTCTTCTGAATCAGCGCCGGATCAGCGCCGGGAATTGCCTTGACATGAATATATCCGTTAAAATGATACACATTCCGCAGCCGGCAGATCGTCTGATATATCAGTTCCATCGTATACCCCGGGCTTATAAGAATCCCGGAACTTAAGAACAGCCCCTCGATATAATTCCTGCGGTAAAACTCCATGGTCAGTGTACAGACCTCCTCAGGCGTGAAGGAAGCGCGGGGCACATCTGAATTGCAGTTATTCTGACAGTAGGCGCAGTTGAAAATACATTCATTTGTGAAAAGAATCTTTAACAGGGAAACACAGCGGCCGTCTGCCGCAAACGTGTGACACAGCCCGGCCGCGAGACAGTTCCCCATATCTTTTTTGTTTCCACGCCGGTCTGTACCGCTGGATGTACAGGCAACGTCGTATTTGGCGGCATCCGTGAGTATGGACAGCTTCTCCATAAGCGTCATTTCCTGCTGAATCTTCACTGACTGCACCTTCTTTCTCCCATATCTGAACTGATGTTCACCGCAAGTATAGCACATATGTTCACCGATTGCAAGTGTTTTCGAATATTTGTTCATGCAAACAAACTTTCGTTACATCTGTTTCTGTATTTTTTACTGATGATCCCTGATAACTTCTCTTCCGGAATTCGTCTCCATTGAAGCCGCATTTTTCTTAATCTTCTGTAAACAACCAGTTATAAAATCATACTCAGGGATAGAATTGGCCAGAAATATATGTTACAATAAAAAATATAGCGGAACCCGGATTTCTCCCACAGTCACAGAAGAAATCCGGTACTTAAGTCTATATATAATTTCAGGAAAGGATCAGTTGAAAATGGATATTACCGGGCGTTTTCCCAACAGAGCTGCTTTTGACAGCTACTGGAACGAACACTATATTCCCCTGACCTACGAAGACGTCAGGGGCAGTTATGAGGCATTTGCGGAATCAGCCGGCGGCGGCATTTACAATTCTGACTACGCCGGAAGCGGCTGTATTTCCAAAGCCACATTTAAAGAAAATCTTTCACAGGAAGCCCGTTTTCTATTTGAGGACAGCCTGACAGAAGCTTTTTACGAGCGAAATCCCGAACTCTATGAAACGGCGTTCGCACTTTACGAGCATTCACAATTATCAGGAGAGGGTCCGTCAGACACTGCACAGACATTTCACGAAGTCTTCCACGCATTATATGAAGCATTTCTGGATCAGCTGTTTGACGAAAAACTGAGCGCATATTCCCCTCAGACGGGCGGCTGACATCCGCAAACGTCAGAATACCGGTACGTCCAATCATGTGCATGGAGGTAAACATGGCTTCACTCGGAATTCCACAGAATACCATCGCAGTATTACAGAAACATAATTTCCATATTCAGAAGAAATACGGCCAGAATTTCCTGATTGACACGCATGTTCTCGAAAAAATCATAAGTTCCTCCGGTGTCACAAAAGAGGATTTCGTGCTGGAGATCGGGCCCGGAATCGGTACGATGACCCAGTATCTGTGCGAAGCGGCGCGGGAAGTCGTCGCCGTGGAGATTGACCGGAAGCTGATCCCGGTACTTGCGGAGACGCTGGCAGATTACAAAAATGTGACGGTGCTCAATGAAGACATCTTAAAAGTCGATATTGCCCGTCTGGCTGCAGAGCATAACAACGGCCGACCGGTAAAAGTGGTCGCAAATCTTCCATATTATATTACGACGCCCATCATAATGGGGCTGTTCGAGCGCCATGCGCCGGTAGACAGTATCACAGTAATGGTGCAGAAAGAGGTGGCCGACCGCATGCAGGTCGGACCGGGAACAAAAGATTACGGTGCGCTTTCCCTGGCGGTACAGTATTATGCGACCCCTGCGCTCATCGCAAACGTCCCGCCAAACTGTTTTCTGCCGCGCCCGAAAGTCGGGAGCGCTGTCATCAGGCTGACACGGCACGAGCGTGCACCCGTGCAGGTGGCGGATGAAGCCCTGATGTTTGCTCTTATCCGCGCCTCGTTCCGTCAGCGGCGCAAAACACTCGTCAACGGACTGTGCAATGCTCCCGAGCTTCACCTGACAAAGGAGATCGTTCTGGAAAGCCTCGCAGAGCTGGGCGTCGCGCCGGCAGTCAGAGGTGAGACCCTGACACTCACGCAATTTGCGGAATTCTCCAATATTATCGGCAGAAAGCAGCGCTCGCAGACACCGGAATGAGGTGTAAGCCCTGCAGTTTCAGTGTCAGCCCCGTATTCTGACAGACCATTGCAGGACGGCAATTGCAGTTCCCAGGCAACAGACATACCGGCGGACACGGCTTCCGGCTTTGAAGAAAGGAAAAAACGGAATGAACGATAACAACATCTATACGTACGGCGATGAATCCGGAATCTATGAAAAGAAGGCGAAAAATACCGTACAGACTTCCCCCGCAAATCCGGCCGGTCCGGGAGCTGACGCACCGGCCGGAAACAGCGCTGTGAGCAACAGCCGGAGCATTCAGCAGAATTCGGACAGTACACAGATTCCATATATGAACCGGCAAAATCCCGGCGCGGCCGGGAATGCCTACGGCTCACAGACCCTCCACAGCAGTCCCCAAAATCCCGGCTCATGGCAGAATGTCGGCAGTGCACCGCCCAATTACAACTGGCAGAACCGGAATCAGATGCCCTGCCCTCCGCAGCGCGGGCCGGTATCCGACGTATTCTGCAATATTCTTCTGGTCGTTCTGCCGCTGCGCCTGCTGCCCACGTTCTTTTTATCCGGCATCCTGTCCCGCATTCCCTACGGCGGAAGAACGGGAAGAGTCTTTCCGCATTATAACATCAGCCCGGTCCCCATGGTCTTTTCCATAATTGTCTGGCTGCTGACTGCGGCGACAATTCTCTTCTTTGTTCTGGATATTGTCAAAATACACAGGCAGCATTATCCTGTCACCGGTCTGATTCTGTTTGCCCTTTTTCTGAATCCCGGATATTACCTCTGGCGCGCTCAGATTCTCGGACGCAGAAAAACCTTTCCCGTTATTTATACCGTTTTTTATGCGCTTCTGATGCTGGCATCCATGGTGAAAATATTTCTGTCAATGTTCCATATTCTGTCCGCAATCCTCTACAGTATCTGAAAAAGCGAATGAGAAATCTCCCTGTCTCATATATTTACTATATGGACAAGGAGATTTTTTATGAAAAATAAACTCGAAAAGAAAATCAGTCAGCTTCTGTCATGGCTGGTCATTATCGTACTGCTTCCACTTGTAATCACCATCATATGCCAGGGAATGCGTCTTGACAGCCTTATTAAGGCTCTCCCAATAGATGCCTCTTTTGACACCGGAACTCCCGGTACAGATATGGCCGCTGCCACGGAATCCTTAAGCTCCGAAAGTACACCGGAGTACACTCCGTCCGCAACAGAATCCCCGGAAGCCCTCTCTTCCGGCAAAGCCCCCGCTGCGGAAGCGCAGGCAGCAGACAGCGAAAATCCGTCCGCCGGAGAATCCGTCATGGATACCGCTTCCGCCAGCGCGGCGGAAGAACGCGTTATGGGCATCGTCGCGCGTGAAATCAGTATGGGCAGCAACACGCAGGCCCTTCTGGCCCAGTGTGTGATTGCAAGAACCAGTCTGTACGATGCGCAGCGCACTCACACCGCAGAACCGGACGCGTACAGTCCTGAAGAAATGCAGGAACTCTGGGGAGAAGATTATGAAAAAGTCGCGCGGAAACTGCGGGACTGTGTCGCACAGACGGCCGGTGAGATTCTGACTTACCGCGGACATCCTGTCTATGCCGCCTATCACGCCATCAGCGCAGGCAGCACGCGGAATATGGCAGAGCTGTACGCGGACGCCGATATGCCTTATCTGAAGGAATACCCGTGCACGGAAGACGCCGCAGCAGAGGGCTATCTTGCGGTGCTCTATCAGAGCAAAAACGAATTTCTGGAGAACTGCCGGTCGCTGTTCCCGGAGTCCCCGCCGGAATCCCCGGAACAGGTCCGCATTATCAGCCGCGACAGCGCGGGCTATGTCCTGGAAATCGCCGTAGGGGAAAAATCCTTCTCCGGCGAGGAGTTCCGCACACGCATGGGCTTAAAATCCGCCTGTTTCACACTGACCGAAAGCGGGGATCAGATCCGTATTGTCACAAAAGGACTTGGGCACGGCTTCGGTCTGAGTCAGTACAGCGCCAACCTGATGGCCGCTGAGGGAATGACATACCGGGAAATACTCAGCTGTTTCTACCCCGGTACAGAACTGAAGGATATGCGGGAATAATTTCACCGTAAAATTTATTTCGCGTCCGCCGCATAAACCATCCAAAGCAGGTAACACTATTGTTAAAAATAAACAATGGATGGTGAATGGTATGAAAAGAAGAGGATTTGCCGACATATTGCGGCGAAAACAGTATGTCATAGCGGGAACGCTTGTGATTATTGCGGCAATCGGTACGACCGTTCTTTACAGCAATAACCGGGAAAAAGAGCGGGTGCAGATGGAGGCGGAACTTGCACAGGAAATGAATCAGAATGACCCGGAACAGGTTGCGGCTGCGGAGGACACCGAGAGCGCTGCGGAAGCGTCGACCGTTATTCCGCCGAAGAAAGCCCGCACGACGGAATCCACACAAAAGCAGGAAATCACCCGCACGACAAAAGATACGGAACTGCCTGAACAAAACAGGACGACGGAAACTGCAGAGGTGACCGAAACGCAGGAAAGTGGCGCGGACACGGAGACCCGGAAGACCGCGCAGGAAACCGCAGAGGCTCAGGAGACCTCCGCCGCCCCGGAAACGCTTCACTTTTCGCCGGAGGAGGGCATCAGCTGGCCGATGGAGGGAAATGTTATTCTGAACTACAGCATGGACTCCACCGTCTATTTTAAGACACTTGACCAGTACAAATACAATCCCGCCGTCATTATCGCGGGGGACGTCAACAGCAAGGTCTATTCCGTGGCAAAAGGCCAGGTGACAAGGGTCGCAAATGACGAAGTGACCGGATGCACTGTCACGGTCAGTCTCGGCGACGGGTACGAGGCCGTTTACGGCCAGTTGAAGGAACTGACCTTTGACGAGGGCGACTACGTGGAGGCCGGGCATGTGATCGGATATGTGAGCGAGCCCACAAAATATTTTTCCCTCGAGGGCAGCAATCTCTACTTTGAACTTCACAAAGACGGCGTCCCTGTGGATCCCGTGGATTATTTTCAGTGAGCAGGAACCACCGGCCTCCCGGCGCATACAATATACTGTGACGACGAAAATCCGCAATCGAAACTTCACATTTTCACAAAGGAATGTTTTGGGAGAACAGTTACGGTATGGGTAATGCACAGTCAGGTCGATTGCTTTTTATAGGAATACGCATAAACACACCCTCACCTGGAGAAAAACCGGGGAAAGGGTTACATAAAATTTACCGTAATACAGCCACTTCCATCCTTGACAAACAAAACCGCATATGCTATGATTCAAAACGCTATGCAGGCCGTACGCAGCGAGCATGCGGTATCTGAGTGATTATTTTTCGTGTATTATTGTTGAACAGAGGATGCTGCACAACGCGATTTCAATCAGCAAAAATTATGCAGTGCGTCCTCTTTTTTATGGTAAAAATGCAGAAAGGAAATTTATGGAAACAGTAAGATTTGATGAACTGGATTTATATCCGCAGATTCTCCGGGCCGTCGAGGAGATGGGATTTGAGGAGGCGACCCCGATTCAGAGCCAGGCAATCCCCGTCGTGATGTCCGGCGTGGACGTAATCGGACAGGCCCAGACGGGAACCGGAAAGACAGCTTCCTTCGGTATTCCGATTCTTCAGAAAGTTGATGTTAACAGCTCCAAAACACAGGTGCTGGTTCTCTCCCCGACCAGGGAGCTGGCCATCCAGGTGGCCGACGAGATCCGCAGGCTGGCCAAATACATGCACGGAATCCGGATTCTGCCGGTATACGGCGGACAGGAGATTTCCCGTCAGATCAGGGCTCTGAAAGGCGGAGTACAGATTATTATCGGGACGCCGGGACGTGTGATGGATCACCTCCGCAGAAAAACGATCCGCTGCGAGGATGTGCACACCGTGGTGCTCGACGAGGCGGACGAAATGCTCAACATGGGATTCCGCGAGGATATTGAGACAATTCTGGAATACATTCCGGGGGAAAACCGTCAGACGGTACTCTTTTCCGCGACGATGCCCAAACCGATTCTGGACATCACGAAAAAGTATCAGCACGACGCGGTTAATATCCGGGTTGTGAAAAAGGAGCTGACCGTGCCCAGCATCGAGCAGTACTACTACGATGTCAAGCGCAGGGACAAGGTTGAAGTTCTCACGAGACTGCTGGACTACTACAATCCAAAGCTTTCTCTCGTCTTCTGCAACACAAAGCGCATGGTGGACGAGCTGACCGAGGAGCTGCAGGGCAGGGGATATTTCACCGAGGGACTTCACGGCGACATGAAACAGACGCAGCGTGACCGCGTAATGCGCGGATTCCGCAACGGCAAGACCGAGGTACTCATTGCAACGGATGTCGCCGCGCGCGGGATTGACGTGGACGATGTGGAGGCTGTCTTCAATTATGACATTCCGCAGGACGACGAGTACTATGTGCACCGCATCGGCAGAACGGGGCGCGCAGGGCGCAACGGACGTGCCTTTACATTTGTAAAGGGCAAGGAAGTCTACAAATTAAAAGATATCATGCGCTACTGCAAGACAAAGATTGTCGCGATGCCGGTGCCCTCCAGCGACGACGTGGCCCAGATCAAGGCTGAAAAAGTCATGGAAGAGATCGGGCGTATTATCGAGGAGGAAAATATCACGGATATGATCAATATCATCGAGGGGCAGGTCAACGACACCGACTATACCGCGATGGACATCGCCGCAGCCTTCCTGATGCAGGCGCTCGGACAGGTGAATCTGGACAGCGATAAGGGCGGCAGCGAAATGGATTTTGAAAATACCGGAGCCGAGGAAGGCATGGTGCGCCTCTTTATCAACATCGGGAAAAAAGACCGCGTCAAGCCGGGAGATATCCTGGGAGCCGTGGCCGGCGAATCCGGAATTCCGGGAAAACTGGTCGGCGCGATCGACATGTTTGACAAATATACGTTTGTGGAAGTGCCGCGCGAGTACGGCTCCGAGGTTCTTCACGCGATGAAGAATGCCAAAATCAAAGGGCATTCCGTGAGTATGGAGCCGGCGAACCAGAAATAAATCGCACCGCAGAAACAGACTGAAAAAAGCATAAAAAGTTACGGGGACGGACGCAGGGAATCTGGCAGCGCCGTCCTCTTTTTATGTCCCGGCACCCGCCTCCTCTTCATCAAATCTTAATCAATTCCCTTCTTTTAACTTCATAAAGATTCCGTTACAATAAAGCCTGAGCATAATAATAAAATGCGCAGTGGGCACAAGGACGTGCAGCGGCGCAGAAACGGGGGAGACATGTACAACATACTGGTATGTGACGACGAAAAAGATATTGTATCCGCACTGAAAATCTACCTGACGGCCGACGGGTATCAGGTATTCGAAGCTTACAATGGAAAAGAAGCTGTGGAAATCCTGCAGCGGGAAGACATCCATCTGGTATTGATGGATATCATGATGCCGGAGATGAACGGGATATCCGCAATGGTAAAAATCCGCGAGCACAGCAATGTTCCGGTTATACTGCTGACGGCAAAAAGCGAGGACACCGATAAAGTACTGGGGCTCACGGTCGGGGCGGACGATTACGTGACAAAGCCCTTTAATCCGGTGGAGGTACAGGCGCGTGTAAAATCCCAGCTCAGACGCTATATGCAGCTCGGCGGCGGAAGCGTCCGCCGGGATATTCTCTGTATCGGCGGCATCGAACTCGACGACCGGACAAAAGAAGTGACCCTGGACGGGGAAAAGGTATCCCTGACCCCGACTGAATATGATATTTTAAAACTGTTGATGGAGCATCCGGGAAAAGTCTTCTCCCCGAATGAAATTTACCAGCAGGTATGGAAGGATAACCCCTACGGCACAGAAAATACCGTCGCCGTCCACATCCGGCATCTGCGGGAAAAAGTAGAATACAATCCGGCCGAACCGCGCTACCTGAAAGTCGTGTGGGGACGAGGTTATAAAATGGAGATTTAAGGAGGGAAAAGAATGAAGAATCTGACAGGTTCCATCGGCGCGAAGATAGCGGCGTGGATTGCAATCAGTATCAGCGGCATGACATTTCTGGGAAGCATCGTGGGCGTATTTCTACTCTTTGAGGCGAATGTCTACACAATTCCGAAACAGGAAATGCGCCGGGAAGCGTATGAATACGTTGCGGCGCGCTATTCCGTAATTGCACTTTATGATGCCTTAAATGAAAACGATTATGCCAGAAAGCTGCTTGAAAATGCCGGGGATTTCCAGTATGGCGTCATAGAGGCAGAATCGCTGGACGGGCTGGATCTCAGCCAGAAAAGCACCTATCTGACATCTGTCTTCACGGAAAAAGTCTCCAGGAATCAGCTCTGTGAGCACAGTTACACGGTCTGGTCAGACACGGAATACGACTTTTCCGGTTCTCTGTTTGGGGAATTCCGGGTCAGACGGACCACGGAACCGACTTACAGGAGCGAATCCATCCTCCGGATATGCTACGACAGGGAAACCGGTCTTTTCTACTATGAGACCGAAGAGGGCGGGATCTATCCGGTGCCGGCTGTAGCATTCAGCATCCGCTCTTCCGCCGGCAGGGAAATGACATACCGGTTCCAGTATGATCACAACCGGCAGATGTACCGGAATCTCCCAGCCGGGGAGACCTACGTCACATCCGGCGTGGAATCCGTGGAATATCCGGACACAGAGCCGCTCTTTGATACAGAACGGCTCTTTGATACAGAGCAGCTCACAGATACAGAATACGCCGCGGATACAGAACTGTCCATACAGCAGCCTCTGGACGCAGAAATCCCAGTCGACAGTCAACAGGTTTCAGATATATTAAATTCAGATTATATTACTTTCAATCTATTGGACCACACGGAACTGAACGTGGACGCCTGGAACAACATTCGTCTGGACGACCGGTTCTGGTCAGATATCAGTGATATCGCAGAAGTTCCCATCGGAACCCGGGCAATTGCGGAAGAGAGCTCCTGGCATCTGGCAGGCGGCAATCCGGATGTACTGAATATTGAGGACGCCACTGCCGGTGCGAAAACCTATCAGGTCGTCTCTCTCCTGCCCGAAAATGTAACGGCCTCTTTTCATGGCAATATGTTTGAGCAGGCGGAAGCACTGCTTGGCACAGCATACGGGCTGCGCTACGGAATCATCGCGATCATCCTGATTTCGCTTGTGGCGACCATCCTTCTGTTCCTGTTTCTGGTCACGGCAGCGGGCCACCGGAGCGGGACAGACACCATCGTACTCACATTTATGGACCGTATCCCGCTGGAAATTTATTCGGCACTTGCCCTGCTGGCCGCAGTATTTCCCTCAATCCTTGGCATTGCCACGCTGCGCGGTCTCGATGGCGGCCACCTGTTCCTTTTCGGCTTCCTCGCCGCCGCATGCGTGCTCTGTATCTGCTGGATTGCCCTGTTTTCAATCCTCACCTTCGCCGTCCGGATTAAATCGGAAACCTTTCTGAGCAACACCCTGCTCTTCCGGTTTTTCCGCTGGATCGGCAGAGGGACTGAGTCTTTTCTGGAACAGACGCCGCTTCTTATGAAAGTAAGCGCTCTTATTCTCGCGCTCACATTTGTGGAAGGACTTACAATCATAATGATGGTCCGCGGGCGCTTTTCCGGCGTAGTATTCTGGTTTGCCGAAAAAGCTGTCCTTTTGTACCTGGCTCTGCGCTTCGCGATTCAGATGAAGCTGCTGAAGGAGGGCGGGGAACACATCGCAGGCGGCGATCTGGCATACCGCGTGGACACGGAACACATGACAGGGGAGTTCCGTAATCACGGCGAAAATTTAAACAATATCAGTCTTGGAATGTCCCGCGCGGTGGACGAACGGATAAAAAGCGAACATTTTAAGACAGAGCTGATCACAAATGTCTCGCACGATATTAAAACTCCGCTGACCTCCATCATCAACTATGTGGATCTGCTCGGAAAACAGGATCTCGGCAACCCGGACGCCGCCGAATACCTTGAAGTGCTCGACCGCCAGTCCGGACGTCTGAAAAAACTGATTGAAGATCTGATAGAAGCTTCCAAGGCTTCCACCGGCAACCTCGCCGTCAGCCTGGAAACCCTCGAGGCAGGCGTCACCATGATCCAGATCATCGGGGAATTTGACGGGAAAACCAGGGAAGCGGGACTGGAACTTATCATCACAAAGCCTGAAAAACCTGTTTATATTCTGGCGGACAGCAGACATTTCTGGCGCGTGATCGACAATCTGATGAATAACATCTGCAAATATGCGCAGCCCTCCACGCGCGTCTACATTAATCTGGACGGAGATGAGGGCGACGGACTGGTGACCATCACCTTCCGCAATACCTCCCGCTATGCGCTCAACATCACGAGCGGGGAGCTGATGGAACGCTTTGTCCGCGGGGACAGTTCCAGAAATACCGAGGGGAGCGGCCTTGGCCTCTCCATCGCAAAGAGCCTGATGGAGCTGATGGGCGGAAGTCTCGCGCTGTATGTGGACGGAGATCTGTTCAAAGTGACGCTCGGATTTACCGCGGCCACAGCCCCCGATATCCTGTAATTACAGATTGTAATTGATTTCCACGATCCTTTTTGTTACAATATGGGAAAACAGTCACATATTTGTGAGCATGTGCAATTGTATTGTGGAGGTAATCGATTATGAAAAGAAGACAATGGTTGTTAAAAGCATGCTGTGGTCTGCTCTGCGCAGCGGCTGTCACCGCAGGGCCGCTGCGGGCGGACGCGGCAGTTTCGGACCGGAGTGCATACCGGGCAGTTTTTGACGCGAATTATTATTACAGCGCAAATCCGGACGTCGCGGCCGCCATCGGCACCAATCCGGAAGCTCTGTTCAACCATTTTGTGACCTTCGGGGTTCGTGAAGGCCGCAGCGGAAACGGGGTATTCAACCCGCAGGCATACCGTCAGTATTACCCGGATCTTCAGGCGGCTTTTGGAAATAATATGGCGGCTTACTGCCGGCACTACTTAACTTACGGGATCGCTGAGGGGCGGAACGCCGGCGGCGGCGGGCGCGTATCCGTTCCGGATACCGCGGCAACACCGGCAAACACCGCAAACCAGCAGCAGCTCGGCTCCTATACGACCCACTATATTGCAGGCGTGCCGCGCGCCAGAAATGTGGAGCTGGCAGCCCAGCGCATCAATGGCGTTGTGGTACAGCCAGGACAGGGATTTTCCTTCAGCAGAACCATCCTGCCCCGCACTTCGGCAAACGGCTATGTGCAGGCTCCGATTTTCGTGAGCGGAAAGACCGGTGTCGGCATCGGCGGAGGCGTCTGCCAGGTATCCTCCACGCTGTATGCGGCGATGGTCAGCGCAGGCCTTCCGGCCACCGAGCGCCACCCGCACTCCCTGCCGGTGGATTATCTCCCGCAGGGACTCGACGCCACCATCGCCGGCAACTATCTGGACCTGAAGTTCAACAACATCTATTCCCAGCCGCTGCTCATTCAGGCGTCGGCGTCCGGCGGCACAGTGACCGTAACACTGTCATTACAGTAAATATATTTCAGAAGAGGACAGGAGCCCCTGTCCTCTTCTGCTTTTTTAGAAACAGGGCAGACTGCAGTTCTTCTCATCCTTCCTTTGCGGAACGGGCACCGGGGAACACCATAATGTCATTCCCGCGGATGCGCCACCGACAAGATATCTGCGTCAGCAGCAGTAACACGGCGGCCAGCGCGCAGGCGGCCGCCCTTCCCCGGCATTCCATATACCAGAGTTCCACGCCGCCCTTTTCCACCCGCAGCAGAAATCCGATATCCTCACGCATCCGGCCAAAACTTTTCTTCCATCCGTCAAAATCCGACCATTTTCCCGGAATCATGCCCTGAAGATAATCCGCCCCGAAAATATCATACCGCACCTGTCTGGCGTCGAGCCCGTATTCCGCGATAAAGCGTTCGGCTGCAAGCCCCTCCGGAAGCTGCTGCGCAGACCGCATCGCAATTCTTCCAAAACATTCCGAATCGCTGTCAGCCGCAACCACCACCATCTCACCCGGCGCATCGAATACCCCCCGCACTGTCAGCTCCCGTTCCCCGTAACGCAGAGATAACCCGGCCACATCCCTGCTCCCGAACAGTTTTTCGGCCGTCTCTTTTCCCAGCAGACATCCCACAGAATCACCCTGCTGCAGAATTCTTCCGCAAGGCAGCAGCAGCTCAGAAGAACCATTGATCTCCAGCACCCGCGAGGCAATACTGCGCGTGCCATCCGGCCGGCTGAAGATTCCCGCCGCTTTCTCTCTCCAGGCGGTTATCATCACCTGCCGCTCTTTCCTCTCCTCCGACCTCCGGATCTCAGAAAGTTCAGCGCCTGTGATTCCGCGGCTGACGCAGGCCAGGCTGATGCTATTCCCGGGCGGCTGCGCCTGTGTCTGTTCCATACTGCTTCTCCCTGCAAAAACGGCTGCCAGCAGAAGAACCGCCAGAATGCGCAGCCGGTTTGCGCTCCGCCGGAATGCTCCGGCCAGGGCTCTCATGACCCCTGCAGGCGAACCCTGCTGCCTGCCTCAATATACCGGTCCGAATCTGTGATAATCTGTGTCTCCGTGCTGATAAATCCCTGCGCCAGCGCGGCATACGTTCCATTTTTGTCCGTCACATCCACCTCCTGGCGCCGTACAAAATACTGTTCTCCCAGCACGGTATCCTTAACTTCCAGTACATAGACAAACCACGATCTGTCATCCTGACGCAGCGCGCTCTGGGGAACCGCAAGGCTCATATCTTTCTGCTCCACCCGCAGTTCCAGCGTCGCGGCGTCACCGATGGAAAGGGAAGTATCCATGAGCACAGCCGTCACCTCCATCGTTCCGTCGCCCAGCGTCTGTACCGTGTCAATTGTAATTCCCCCGATCTCATTCCCGTTTTTCATAAGCGTCGCCCCGCTTCCCGCCGTCACATATTTTGCGTCCTCCTTCCCGATCTGCGCCACATAGCGCATCCCCGAGGTCAGATCCGCAAGCGTCACAACCGCCGTGTCGGCCGTTTTCTGTCCCGGCTCCGCTGTAATTTTCGTCACCACACCGTCCGCCGGCGATGTGATTTTTCCCCCTGCACTCTGTATATTTTTCAGTTTTTTCAACTCCCGTTCCTTTTGTCCGATTTCAATACCGCTGATTTCAGCCGAATAGTCTTTCGCCGGCGATGTGTCTGCGTCTTCCATGGCACGCCCCGCCTCCTTTTCCGCCTCGTTCCGGCCACGGAGCGCCGCATCATACGCGTCCTGCGCCGCCTTAAGCGCGCTCTGCAGGGACAGAAGCTGTCCATAAGCGCCCTCATCCTGCGTCCCGCCGCTTATCGCCTGCTCGTAACTGTAATAGGCATCCTTTGCACTCTGCAGGTTTTCCGCCGCTTTTTCCAGATCTGCCTGTGTATCGGCAACTTTCTGCGCAGCGTCCTCTTTTTCCCTCTTTCGCGCGCGCGCCGCCTCCTGTCTGCTCTTCGATTCCGCTTCCTGCGCGGAATTTTTCTGAAGCCTTAAAATCTGCAGCTGCTCTTCCTCCAGACGAATAACTTCGGCGAGCTGATTCAGATCAAGCTCCGCCAGCAGTTCCCCGGCCGAAACCTTCTGCCCTTCGGCGGCATACACAGTCTTTACCAGAATCCCCGGCTCCGTCATTATGGCAATTTCACGGTTTTTTTCCACGATCCCGTCAGCATACACGACATGCCCGATTCTTTTCATGGACGGATACTCTGCCACAACAACCGCCACGGTAAATGACGCCGTCACGCGGGAGATCACCGAAAAAAACAGTATTGCGGCCATAAACCCTGCCAGCCCCTTTGCCGCATAAATGCGCACCGGATATTCTTTCCTCATACTTCTCCTCATTTCCGCGCCCAGACTTCGCGCATACAAATGTTTTTTATTCTTTTATTGCGGCGGCGGCAATTCCCTGCTCCAGATAATCCTGTCCGCAGAGGAACACCAGGAGAGCCGGAAGCAGCGCCATAAACGAGGCGCAGAATGCAAATCCCGCCTCCTCCAGCCGGATCTCCGGCAGATACAGGGCCAGCGGCCAGAGACTTTTCGTCTTCAGAAAGGCCGCCGGCTGTTCGATCATACTCTGGCATTCCAGAAACTGAAGTATCATAACCGACAGAATACCGGACGATCCGACGGGAATACCGATGCTCACAAAAATACGCAGTTCCCCGGCCCCGTCCACACGCGCCGCCTCCAGAAGACTCCCCGGAATCCCGCAGAAAAAACGGTACATCACAAACGGCGGAAAAGTGGAAAAAATTCCGGGAAGGATCACTGCAGATAGCGTGTCCGAAAGTCCCAGACCTTCCAGCACCAGGTACTCAGAGAGCATTGTCACCTGAAACGGCATCATCATCAGGACCATATAACTTAAATAAATGACTTTTCTGCCCGGAAAATCATAGTGCGCCAGCCCCCACGCCGCGGGTATTCCGAACACAAGCTGCCCGGCCAGAATTCCGCCTGTGATTTTCATGGAATTCCAGAACATGCGGAAAAATTCCGGTGAATCAAACAGCAGCTCCACAATGTTGCGAAGCGTCGGAAACAGCGGCAGCAGGCGCCAGACGGCATACCCCTGCGCTCCTCCCGCCACCGGTCCCAGCGCATTCTTAAGCTCTCCCGTTCCCGTAAATGTTCCGGTCAGAAGGATAAATACCGGACTCACAGAAATCAGAGCCAGCAGGACCAGCGGAATGCAGATCAGTAATTTTTTCAAGTGTCTTCCCTCCCGTCTCTTCTGCCGGATATCCGTGAATACTCCCCCCACCTGTACATCAGCGCAATCAGAAACGTGATCATTCCCGCGAGCACCACCGCTCCCGCCGCGATCTTTTCCATCGCCAGATCACGGAACCAGTTGTTAAACAGATGCTGAAGCAGATAAATGCTGTCCTGCGGATAACTTCCGGCCACCATCCAGGCCTCCCGGAACACCTTAAAAGAATTCAGCAGTGAAATCACCGCAATCGTAAAGATCACCGGCCGGATGCAGGGCAGCGTAATGCAGAAAAAACAGGCTTTTTTCCCCGCTCCGTCCACACGCGCCGCCTCATAAAGCGTCTCCGGCACGGTGGCAAGCCCGGCCAGCCACAGGACCATGACATACCCAAGATTTTTCCATATGTAACTGAACACAAGCACATAAAAAGAC
>CAMSQM010000009.1 GCA_947062675.1 uncultured Roseburia sp. | reverse complement strand
TTTCGGACAAACGGTTTTCAAGACCGCCTCGTTATGACCACTTCGATACCTCTCCGTGTTTTTCTCACAAACCAGTGCAATAGGCATCTTACCACCATTTTATATACATGTCAATATCTTTTTTAAAATTTTTTCACACCCGGACCACCGCTCCGCTGACAGGAGACAGCGGATACACTTTCAGCCGGCAGTAATAACGGCAGTTGCGCCGACCGATGTGCCCGGATACTGTCACAGAACTGCAGAAACTGCGTGTATGCGTGTACGTCGCAGGGTTCTCATCTCTCCTGCGCCAGAAATGCTTCCGCCACGATCAGATCTTCCGGTGTCGTCAGTTTAATATTGCGATAACTTCCCTCTATCACTTTCACGCGCATCCCCATGGTCTGTTCCACAACCATCGCATCATCCGTGATCATCCGTTCCTCCTGACCGGAAATCCTTCTGTAAGCTTCACTGATCAGGGAAAAGGAAAAAGTCTGGGGCGTCTGGATCTGCCAGAGCACACTCCGTTCAGGCGTCTCCTCCACAAATCCTTCTGCCCCCACTCTCTTTATCGTATCTTTTACGGGAATTCCCGCAATACAGGCTCCATGCTGCCGGACGCATTCCATGGAGCGATGAATTATATCTGTGGTGACAAATGGCCTGACTCCGTCATGGATCAGAACATAATCCGCCCCGTGCGCAGCCAGAAGCCCCTTCTGCACAGAGTGATACCTCTCCCTGCCGCCCTCGACAACCGCCCTGATCCGCTGCAGACCATATGGCTCAATAATTTCTCTTCGGCAGTACTCTGTCTCACCTTCACCCGTCACAAGCACAATATCAGTTACCCTGCTCTCCTCGAATGCCCTGAGCGCGTAATAGATCACCGGTTTCCCGGCCAGCTGCAGGTACTGCTTGTGCACGGTACCTCCCATTCTCTTTCCGGCCCCGCCCGCCAGCACAATCGCCGTGTATCTTTTCATCTCTTTCTTCCCCGTTTTACCGTTGTCCCAGTTTCAGATTGGGAACAGCATTCAGTTCCAGTCCGTCCCTGCGTCCTTTCCTGTATTCATGATACGCCGCGATCCCGATCATCGCTGCGTTATCCGTGCAAAACACGGGAGACGGGTGATAAAATGCCACTCCCCGCTCCCTGCACGCCGCCCGCATACCCTCGCGCAGCGCTGCATTTGACGCCACCCCTCCCGCAATGGCGAACTGCTTCATCCCAGTGTCTTCCATCGCTTTCACAGCGTTTCCGATCAGGACATCCGTCACTGCTTTCTGGAATGATGCCGCAATATCCGCCTGAATCACCGGTATTCCTTTCATCCTGCAGCTGTTCAGATGGTTCAGCACAGCGGACTTCAGGCCGCTGAAGCTGAAATCATACGGACTGTCCCCGACTCTGGCCCGCGGAAATTCAACCGCATGCGGATTTCCCTTTCTGGCGGCCTCCTCAATTTTCGGCCCTCCCGGATATCCAAGCCCGATCGCCCTGGCAACTTTATCAAACGCCTCTCCCGCCGCGTCATCGCGCGTTCTCCCGAGAATCTCGTAAACGCCATAATCCAGCGTGCGCACCAGATGTGTGTGCCCGCCGGAGACAACAAGACAGAGAAACGGAGGTTTCAGATCCGGATTCTCGATATAATTGGCGCTGATATGCCCTTCTATATGATGCACACCCACAAGCGGAATATTTTTTGCATAGCTGATGGCTTTCGCCTCCGCAACTCCCACGAGAAGAGCGCCCACCAGTCCGGGACCGTAGGTCACGCCAACGGCATCCACATCACTGAGTGTACATCCGGCTTCTTCGAGCGCCTGTGTTATGACCTGGTTTATTTTTTCAATATGTTTCCTTGATGCAATCTCCGGAACCACCCCGCCGTAGAGTGTGTGCAGTGCGATCTGGGATGAGATAATATTTGATCGCACCTCCCGGCCATTTTCCACAACTGCCGCCGCCGTCTCATCGCAGGAGGTCTCAATCGCAAGAATTCTGATCCCGTTTTCAGTCATCCGAAGATTCTCCTTCCGTTTTATAGAACACCAGAATCTTCCAGTTCCCATCCTCATCTTTCCGCAGTACGTATGTCTGATTCGCCTGCAGCGGCGCCTTATTCTCATTTATGTAATAAACAGCTTCCACATAGGCACAGCGGTATCCGTCCACAGTCCGTTCCACTACCTCGCTGCTGCCGCAGACGCTGGTGCCCGTAATTACCTTTGATTTTTCACGGTAATCTGCAATGTCTGCTTTTAACGCGCTGAGATACTGTTCCCGCGGATTGTTTTCAAGAAGTTCTGCATCGAAAAGCCTGCGTGCCTGATCCCCGAGCTCGCCGATTTCCTCATCCGTGCAGTCCGCATTGTAAAAACAGGTAAGAATCCGGCTGTAAAATTTTACCACTTCCCGCGGCGTTTTCGGATAGTCCCGGTCCAGATTCTTTGTGATCACTTTCTGCACTTCCGTGAGGTCTCCCGCGCTTTTCGCGGAGCCCCCCTTCTGTGTCGTATAATAATAATACCCTGCGATAATCATTGTGACGCAGACTGCCGCCACCACGATAAGCCCCACCGTTTTCTTCATGACAATCCCACCTTTCCCGCCTGCTGTCCCGGCGGTCAGTCCTCCTCAAACAGCAGCTCCACACTTTTCCCGTCTTTTCCCAGATACGCACGCGGAAATATTTCACGCACTTTCGGCAGATACTCCTCGGCCCTGATCAGCGACGGCGAAAAATGCGTCAGCCACATCTCCCGCACGCCGGCCCGGCTGGCAAGCCCGGCCGCCTCATAAAACGTCATATGTTTATACTGTTTCGCCCTGGCAAGCTTTTCTTCCTCCGCGTACATCCCCTCGCACACAAACAGATCCGCCCCCTCAGCCGCTTTTGCGATGACTTCCACCGGGCGCGTATCCGTGCAGTAGGTCACCTTAATTCCCTTCCGCTCCGGCCCCAGCACCATATCCGGCGTGTAGGTATGGCCGTCCTGTGTGATTATCTCCCCTTTCTGCAGACGGCTCCAGAATTTCTGCGGAATCTCTTTTTCGTTTGCCCGCTCCACCTGAAAACGACCGGCACGCCGGATCTCCACCGTATATCCATAGCAGATTACATTGTGATTTACCTTAAACGCATGAATATGAAAACCATTCTGCTCATAGTCCGCCTCCGGTTCCGTGATTTCCCGAAACCGAATCTCAAACGGGAGTTCCGGAGCAATGGTTCGCAGCGCATTCACCACACGCTCCAGCCCCCGCGGCCCGATCATGGTCAGCGGCTCCGTCCGCTCCGCATTTCCCATCGTGAGAAGCAGACCGGGAAGGCCGCTGATATGATCCGCGTGATAATGAGTAAAGCAGATCACGTCAATCGGCTTAAACGTCCAGCCCTTTTCTTTGACTGCAATCTGGGTTCCCTCCCCGCAGTCGATCAGCAGACTGCTGCCATTGTAACGCAGCATCGCCGCCGTCAGGAACCGGTGTGGGAGCGGCATCATTCCGCCGGTTCCCAAAAGACATACATCCAACATGGAATATCTCCTTTATAAATATTCTGTAATCTCTTCCGTTACGGGCGGGATCGCAAAGGATTCCACCAGCAGATCATAGCATGCCTCACAGATATCCATACTGTGCACGGTCCCGTCCTTCCGGTTCGAAAAATAACCCCATTCCTTACTGATCGTAAGAAAAGAAGCCTTCATCTTCTGTTCTTCCGTACAGATTCTCCCGCCGCAGTTATTGCAGTATATCACGTTGCCTTTTCTGCTCATTCCGTTTCCTCCTTCTGTGTACACCAGCAGTTACGCTACAGTATATAAGGAACCGTCTGTCATGCATAGTGGGAATTACTGGCCATATACCATTACCCAGGCATTTTCCCGCGGCTTTTCGTAAAAATCCCTCCGGATCCCCCGGCTGGCAAAACCGCACCTCTCATACAGCCGGATTGCCGTGTAATTGGAAACGCGGACTTCCAGAACAATCCGCGCCAGGTTGCGGCGCTTTGCCTCTTTTTTCATTTCTTCAATCAGCATTCTTCCGGCACCCCTGCCCCGCTCTGCCAGAGCAACCGCGACATTCGTGATCTCTCCCTCGTCCAGAGCGGTATACATCCCCGCATAGCCGGTAATTTTTCTGTCTTCCTCTGTCACCAGAAACACGGTATTGCCAAGATTCAGGGATTCCAGAAACGCCTGACTGCTCCACGGCTGCGTAAAAATCTCCGCTTCCAGCCGTGCCACCGTTTCCACATCCTCTGTATGCATTGCCCTGACCGTCATCATTGCTGCTTTTCCTTCCGCTCCCGCTCCGCCTGCGATAACCTCAGGTATTCCGGCGCATGTGCCTGCGCGCTCTCCCAGATACCGGCGGCGTAATATTTCATTCCCAGCGCCGCCACGGCTCCCGCTCTCTGTTTACTCAGATGTGCCGGCGCCAGAGTCCAGGGTACCGCAAGGTGTTCTCTCAGATACGGCAGAAAAACAGGTACGCCGTCTCCCAGAAAAACAACCGGCTCACCACGTTCGTTAAGCCAGCCGGCCACCTCCCCGATTCCCACCGCGCACTGCCGCCGGACAGCCGTCATCTCATTTCCGGAAAAGCGGTACAGACCTGTATAAGTCTGACTGCGCCTCGCATCCATAAGCGGACAGACCAGATCCCTGCATCCCGCCAGATTATATGCAAGCGCATCCACGGTCGGAACATTCACAACCCGCCGCTCCAGCGCCAGCCCCAGTCCCTTTGCCGTCGCAGAACCGATGCGCAGACCGGTAAAAGAACCGGGACCGCCCGCGACGGCAATCGCGTCAATCGATGCAAGCTCCAGCTCCGTCATCCTGACAACTGCGTCGAGCATCGGCAGAAGGGTCTGGGAATGTGTTTTTTTGTAATTGACCGTGTACTCCCCGAGAAGATTGTCATCCTCCACAATGGCGACACTGGCCACCAGACCGGAACTGTCCAGTCCCAGAATTTTCATACGGTCTCTCCTGCCTTTCTGAACCGGATTCTGCGATACTCACAGCCTTTCTCCGGATCTTTTTCAATCGTGATATCAAGGCGTTTCTCTGGCAGAAGCTCCGGGATTTTGTCCGCCCACTCAACCATACACAGACCATCCCCGTAAAAATAGTCCTCGTACCCGATTTCGTCCATTTCCCCGATGTCCCCGATCCGGTACACATCAAAATGGTAAAACGGCATACGTCCATCCTCATATACCTGTACAATGGTAAACGTGGGGCTTGAAACCGGTTCCGTGACGCCGAGCCCCTCTGCAACACCCTGTGTAAACACGGTCTTGCCCGCACCCAGATCTCCCCTCAGCGTACAGATCTGCCCCGGAACTGCGTCCGCACCTGCCGCCCTTCCCAGCGCGCGGGTCTCCTCCGGTGAAAATGTCTCATATATCGTCTCTGTCATAACTCACCTGTTTTCTGTGTTTTCAGGACTACTCTGCCTCATCCTTATACGGTATCCGGGAAGCCTTGTGAGCGCCAGGGCGCGAAGCCTTTCATATTTCCCGCCAAGCTGTCCCCTTGGTATCACATAGGCATTGGTCCGGTTGCTGTATACAAGGACGCTGCTTTTCGTCGATATCATTTTATAGATCTGCTCCCATTCCAGGAGGGCGCTCTCCTCCCCCTGGGAGACGGCAAAGCCTTTTTCATCGACCGCGTAGTGCAGCGGCTTCTTCAGAACTTCCGATGTCCTCAGGGTATGCCCCGATCTCATATAGAGATTTATCGGCACATAAAACAGGAAAATGAACCCGCATGCCGTATAGAGCACGGTATAAGTCATCTCCACATCGCCGTATGTCACCCATGCACTGGCAAAAGCCAGAACAGACACCAGAATCGCGAACCAGCCCTGAAATCCTGAATATGTCTGATAAAGATTAAACCGGTACATATCCCCCGGCGTGAGCGTAATATCAAATTCAATCGGCATCACATTTCCTCCCGTCGTTTTTTCAGAAGCCTTCCGGCTCCAGGCCGGAATGATCCGGCAGGAAAAGTATATCATTTTCCGCACAAAAAGGGAAGACGTTTTGCGGCTGCCGCACTAGGAATGTCTCCCCTTAAGCAGCGGAGATATGTGCTTGTAAGTTACCATCGTGATCGCCACGGAAAACAGTCCTTTTACCATGGTAAAAGGCATATTAAAATATACCACGCACTGAAAAATATTCTTTACCGACGGCATGATAAGCTGGTAAGCCGCGAGTACCATATCCTCAGGCATAAAGTTGTAATAGACCGGATAAACAAGATAATAATTTGAAATTATGCTGAACACCCCCATCAGAACTGCTCCGAGAAGTGCTCCGGCCAGAGCATTCTTTCTGCTCTTTCTGTGGCGGTACAAAAGTCCTGCCGGCAGCACAAACACCACGCCAAGAATAAAATTGGACAGTTCCCCGACACCGCCGGTCGATGTAATAAACAGATGAAGCACGTTTTTGATCAGACATATCAGTACCCCGCATACGGGGCCGAGCGCAAACGATCCGATCAGAGCCGGGAGCTCCGAGAGATCCATTTTGATAAAGCCAGGCATAAACGGCACGGAAAAATCCAGAAACATAAGAATAAAAGCTACCGCGGACAGCATGGCCGTCATTGTAAGATAGCGCACATTCGAATTTTTCATTGTCTTTTCAGCATCCATAATTTCCCTCATTTCTGCACTGCTATTGATTTCGTCATACGCAAAAAGCCCCGTCCGGCTCCGGCCGGATACGGCTTACGGGATTCATGATTGCAGTGCTGACTCAGCTCCCGTGCGCACTTTTGTAATGGTCAGGTCTGCGCGCGCATAAACCTGTGTCCGGAATCTTTTTGTATCGGGCGGGTCTGCTCCCTGCCATCACGACACGCATTAAGGCGCAGACCCATGCAGTCAGAAAGCCCCGGCAGAAAAATTCTGTCCGGGGCTTTACACAGAAAACTACCGCGGTAAGCGGCTGTTCTTATGCATTCTTCTCTCATCCAGACTGTCACTGTCGGTTCCGGATTCACACCGGCTCAGCTGCGTATCGCAGGTCACGGACTCTCCGGCCGGTCTGTCTCCACGGCCGGAATCACCGTCGGTCGGGAATTTACACCCTGCCCCGAAGAATTCCTGTTTTGTTTCATTGACGGGGATATTATACCTCTTTCCCCGGAATTGTGCAAGAGATTCTCTGCGCGGTTCTGCGCTCAGCTTGTCATGCCGCTCTCCTGCCCGCGTGCAAGATCAATAATTTTCTGCAGCTCCGCCCCTTCCACCGGTGCATTGCCATGATCGGAATGCTTTCCGTCCGCACACATCTCTCCCAGAAGATGGCTGTTCTTATCCTGTGTTACCTCAATCGTATAATACCCGGCTTTCCCTGTGAGCGGGTTGAACGTCAGGTATACACGGACACACAGCGGCGGTGTCAGCGCACTCTCGGGCAGGTCAACGCGGATTAACGTCAGATCCTCCGCAATATCCAGCGCCATCACAGAATAATCATTCACGGAAAACGGATAAAATTTCGGGTCCTTAAAGGCCTCCGCGTATATTTCACTGATAAACGCTTCCTTCTCCTCACAGAGCTTATCAATGAATTCCTTCCCCTCCGTAAAAAGACGCCTGGGAAGAATTCCGAATTCCACCTGTTTGCGGACAAACACGCGAAACTGCTCCTGGGTCATCTTCACCTGGCGCATCTGCGGCGCCTTCAGATCAGCCTCGTGAAGTTTTTCAACGAGCTCTGTCTTCAGAATCAGATTGTCCGAGAACGGATTAATTACCATTCCCGCAAGCTTTAGTTCCGGCTTCACCACAATATTATTGCAGGCGGGAAACGGCATCGAGAGAAGCGCCTGGCTTTTAGGCTCGGCGGGAATCTGGGCTTTTGAGGTATACACCACAAGAAACTGATCCCCGCTATTGTTTTTCAGAAAACAGGGCACCGGCTGGTCCGGCGCTTTGAGCATTGCTGGCACAAAAAGCTTTGTCGGCCGCAGAAGATTGAGCACCTCGGACAGCCGCTCTTTTGTGCGGTCCGCCGCGTATTCCCTGATTGCCTCCTCCAGTCTGTCATTTGTAATTTCCATTGTTGTCCTGTCATCCATTTTCAATCTGTCCTTTCCCTGATCATTCCAGCCTGACGCTGAATCATATTATCCCACATTTAAACCGGCTGCTCCAGATATTCACAGAGTACCTGGTAGAGCTCTTTCGGTTCGACCGGTTTGGCGATATGCGCATTCATCCCGGCCTCCCGGCAGGCTTCCACGTCCTCCGGCGCGTCGCTGGCACTCATCGCTATAATGGGTATCAGCTGAGCGTCAGCCTGCTGCATCCTGCGGATTTTACCCGCAGTCTCAAGTCCATCCATTTCCGGCATGCAGATATCCATCAGAATAATATCAAAATAATGGGCTCCCGCCCGTCCGAACAGCGCGAGCGCCTCCAGCCCGCTCTCTGCTGATTCAACTTCCATTTTCTGCTTTTCCAGGATATGTCTTGATATCTCCACATTCATCGGATGGTCCTCCACCAGAAGAACCCGTTTACCCTTTAAAACCGCCCTGGACACGCTGCCCTGGAGCCTCCCCTTGCCATCCGGCTGTATGATCGCCAGTTCCACGTCCAGATGCACTTTTATTTCCGTCCCCGCGCCCAGCTCACTTCTGACCTCGATCGTACCGCCCATCAGATCAACGATATTGCGGGTGATGGCAAGTCCCAGCCCCGCTCCGTTCTGCTGCTCCGCGATCACCTCGCCGGCCTGTGTGAACGGCTCAAACAAAAGCTTCTGAAATTCCTCACTCATTCCGATTCCGGTATCCTTTACCACATAATCAGCGGAAAAAAGATTATTGTGCGTCGCATAATTGCACACGCGGAACTGCACCTCTCCGCCTTTCGGCGTAAATTTGACCGCATTATTCAGGAGGTTCAGAAAAATCTGCGGAAACCGGACCGGATCCGCCATCAGGCTGATACTGATATCCTCCTGCGGCATCCGGAACGCAATCTGCTTTTTTCTGCACTGCGGCTCGATCATCATGCGGATCTCTTCCATGAACGCCCCGAATGCGACAGCTCTCATATGCAGCCTGAACTTTCCTGTCTGAATTTTGGACATATCCACCAGGTCGTTTAAGATCCCCATCAGAAATCTGGCCGCCGTGTGCACTCTTGCCAGATATTCCCACATTTTTTCCGCATCGTCCATCTCCTCCATGCCAAGCGCTGCCGCGCCGATAATCACATTCATCGGCGTTTTGATGTCATTGCTGACCCGGGAGAGAAACTGTGTTTTTGTCTCCGTCACTTCCTTCCGCGCCCGCTCCCGCTCTCTGCGGACCTGCTCTGCCAGCATAAGGCATACGGCAGTCAGCACACAGATCAGACAGGAAAGAAAAATAATTATGATTGTCTTCTCCAAATGTATTTCCCCCAGTTATAGATTAATCTCTCCCCAGCCAGCGCGCCATACAGGCCAGAAGCTGTTCCAGACTCAGAGGCTTTGAGATATGCTCGTTCATCCCCGCCTCCCTGCTGGCCAGCACATCTTCCGCAAATGCATTCGCCGTCATCGCAATCACCGGTATGGTCTTTGCATCGGCCCTGTCGGCGGCCCTGATCGCGCGCGACGCTTCATATCCGTTCATAACCGGCATCTGGATATCCATAAATATCAGGTCGTAGTACCCTTCCTCCATGCGCTCAAACTGTTCAACCGCCTCTTTTCCGTTTGTCACGCTCTCCAGGGTTACACCCGTGGCCCCGATAATCTCCTCCGCAATCTCACGGTTCAGCTCATTGTCTTCCGCCAGAAGAATTCTCCTGCCGGTAAAAGACTGATCCTGCGCCTCCTCCTGCGGACCGCTTCCCCTGCTCTCTTCCTCCGCGGAACCGGGCAGACCGGAAAGCTGTCCCTCTTCCGCCTTCTGCTGTTTTAAAAAGATCGTGACAGTAAACCGGGACCCCCTTCCCGGCTCGCTCTCCACAAGGATATTTCCGTTCATCATCCGCACGATGTTCTGCACAATCGCCATCCCCAGCCCCGTACCCTCAATCTTGCTGATGCGTGAATCCTCGGCCCGGCTGAACGGTTCAAAAATTTTTCTGCAGAATTCCTCATCCATTCCGATGCCGTTGTCCTGAAACACAAATTCATAACAGCCATATCCGTAATTTTTTGACATCTGCTCGGAAATCCGCATTTCCAGTTCCCCGCCCGGAGGTGTATATTTTACGGCATTTCCCAGAAGATTCATACACACCTGCTGCAGCCGTATCACATCCCCGATCACGTCCCCGTGCCGGACATTTTCGATGTGGAACGCAATCTGATGATGCTTTTCCTCTACCGCCGGCCGGATCATCGTCTGCAGACTTGCCGCCAGGCTGAAAAGACTGAACTTCTCCTCCGCCAGCTCTATCGTTCCTGACTCAATCTTGCTCATATCAAGAACTTCATTGATAAGCGACAGCAGATGGCTGCTCGCAACTGTAATCTTATTCAGGCAGTCCGAGACACGCTCCTTATCCTCCAGATATGTGCCGGCAATGGTAGTCATACCGATAATCGCATTCATCGGCGTGCGGATATCATGGCTCATCCTGGAGAGAAATTCACTTTTGGCGGCGCTCGCATGATTGGCCGCATCGCACGCGTCTTTCAGCGCCTTATGCTGCCGCTCCTCCTTCTCTCTCGTTTCTGTGATATCCTGCGCCACGTATACGGCAGTCGCCGGCACTCCGTCTTCCATTTCTGCCAGCACCACGCTCGCCCGGATCCACCCGTCCTCTGCAAAGTCGCCGTCGCCTCCCATGGTAATCCGGCGATATTCGAGCGCCACAATCGGGTGATTCTGTCGCAGCAGCACCCGCAGATTTTCATAACTGAATGTCTCAAGATATGCCTTCCGGTCTTCCGGATGAACAAACTGCTCCGCATAGGTATGTATCGCCTCCGCATAGTCCATCCCGTTCCCCAGAACCCTGCTGACCGCATCTTTCTGGGCCACGATGCGGAACGTGTTGTGCTTCAGATCCATATAATAGGTTGCAAAAAACATACTGCCCAGACAGCTGATAATATACTCCCGCTCCCGCTTTGCCTGCTCGTCGGCCGCCTCCCGGAGCTTTTCCCTGGTAATATCCCGTCCCAGGATATTGACCTCGCGGATGTTTTCCTCATTGCGGAAAAAGATATGTGCCTCAACCCAGGTGACAGGCTCCCCCTTCATCCGGTACTGATACACCACTTCCTCACCGTTGTCCGCTCTTTCGGTCCGCTTTCTTAAGTTCTCCAGGGAAAACATCTCAAGAAATGTGGCCTGGTCCGCTTCATGCACCATTCCGTGGCCTGCCTTCTGGATATAATACTCATAATCCCCGAGAACAGCATTTCCGGTGTCACCAAACTGTTCCAGCGAAAAACGCTCACACACGCCCGTGTCCAGATGTACCACGCTCATCGTGCCATACCTGGAACGGATAATATCCGCCATCCTCCTGTCGCTGTGCATACGGCGGATATCTTTTCTTGTGCGCTCGTCCACATCCTGCATCGCGAGGATGACACAGCCCCGCCTGGACCTGTTTTCGTAAAAATGAGCTGTCATTGATACATAGCGGTACTCTCCCCCTGTAATCTGCTGACAGACCGTCTCCACCTTCTCCCCTCCGCAGCGCCATTGTTCTCTTAAAGACGAGAGGGTAAAATTCTCCATTACCTCCCCCCGGTATGCCGGGTGAATCAGCTTCTGCCTGATTGTCTCAAACCCGCTGTCCCATTCCGCCCCGCCGGACAGCTCCCGCAGCTCGTCAGAGGCACGAACCGTCTCAAAAAAACCGGTATTCAGATCAATCACAAAAATTCCGAAATTCATCTCCCCAAGGGATTTGATCACTTCCTGATTGCGGACATGAACCTCCTCGCGCAAAAGCCCTTCGCGGTAAATATCATCCACATCCTTGACATAAAACCGGACGGTCTGGTGATCCTGCATGTAATCCGAATCCGGCACAACCTCCATAATATACCAGCGGAAAACGCCATTCATACGTCGTCTGTAAGTGCATGAGACGAGCTCTTTGCCGGACTGGAACTCTTCGCGCAGATACGCTGAATCTGTATATTTGCGGAAACGCTCCACATCATCCGGGTGCACAAATCCATCATTCAGAATCTGATCCAGAAATTCGGAAAACGTGGCCCCTCCAAAATTCCCCTCCTCGTATTCCTTCCGGTCCGTTTTCACAATCTCATAACTGCCGGTAGTCAGATTGCCTCTGACAATCATATAATACGTGTAATTCAGCGCTTCCACATGGGGCGTCACCATAATCATGTAAGCCGGAATCTCATCCTCCCACATAATCCTCATAGCCGTGACATCCATGATCTTTCCGAACAGACCATTATAGCATACAAATCTGTATTCTTTCTGGTCGCCGATAAAAAGAAGCGGACAGTCAGGGCGCTCCCCCCTGCAGATATCCCTGCACACACTCCCCCTTTCCAGTTCAGGTGCAAGCTCCTTTACACGGCGGTTATAATAAAGCACTCTGTGATCATCTTCCCGGAGTACATAAACCCCCGTCCCCGGCAGCGCGTCCAGAATTAATTCATAATCCTTGTTCTTCACGATGATTCTCCTTGTTCCTGTCGAAGATATTGAATATGTCTCATTTTAACACATCCTTCTGTAAAATCCAATAGAAGTAACAGTGGAATTTATGGTCCCCGGATGTCTTTGAGGAACAATATGCCTTACCTTATGCAAAGGTTATTGCTTTTTTCTGTTTCCCCTTATAAGATAGAAAGAAAAGCAGAACAGGAGAACATTTGTGATACGGATAGCCGTCTGCGATGACGATCAGGAAGCCTTAAGAACGACCCTGAACATGCTGAAAAATTACAAAACAGAAGAGCTTCTGACAGACAGCTACCACAGCGGGGAAGCGCTGCTTTCGGCCGGACAGAAATATGATATACTTCTGCTGGACATCGACATGAAAGGACTCAACGGTATCGAAACAGCGCGGCGCATACGGGCAGTGGACAAAGAGGTAAAACTGATCTACCTCACAAGCTACAGCGATTATACCATTTTCGCCTTTGCCGTGCACGCTTTCGCCTATCTGCTTAAGCCCGTGCGGCAGGAAGAGCTGTTTGCCCAGATCCGGGAAGCATGCGCCTACGGCCTTCCCCAGCCTGAAACAGAACTGGAATTCCTCTCAAAAGAAGGAATCGTGCACATACGCCCTTCCGGAATTCTGTACTTTGAATACAGGGGAAGAGAGGTGCTTATGCATTCGGCCGGACAGGTCTGGCATCTGAAACGCAGAATTACCGACGTGGCAGAAGAGCTCGCGCCGCTTGGTTTTGCAATGCCTCACAAAAGCTTTGTGGTCAGCCTCTATGCCGTATGCAGTATTCACGGATATGAGATTACACTCACAGACGGCAGCCGGATTCCCCTGTCCCAGAAAAAATCGGCACAGTTCAGGAGGGAACTCAATGACTATCTCGCCGGAATAAGGGGGTGTGCGGCCTGGAAATCATAATTTATCTGTTCCTGCCTCTCCTGGGCAGCATATTGCTGCTGGGTGTCATGTTTTACGGAGCTCACCGCATTGCCGGACGGCCCGGCCTCTCCGCCGCTTCCGCAGGTTTCCTGGCCCTGTTCATCTTCATGGCAACTGCATGTTCACTCCTGGGAAACACACTGGTGAATCTGTGTTTTATGCTGCTGTTTGCGCCTGCCGCATCCCTGATTTTCCGCGCGCGCCGGGAGTGCCTGCTCCCCTTTTTTATTCTGTCCGTGGCTGTTTTCCTGACAGACGCCGCTGTCGTCACACTCTGTCAGACGCTCTGGTTTGCGGGCATCCTTTACCTGAATTCCCCGGAACTGGCTTATCTGTTTCTGGTCGCCGCCACCCGGATGACAGAATTTATGGTGATTCTGCTGATTACCTTCCTCGCCGGGAAGTGCACGGGAGAGCACGTCACCGCCAGACAGATTGCGCTGTCCGTGATACTGCCGGTATTTTCCATTTTTAACCTGTACTACACAGCTTATCTGTCACAGATATATTTTACGATGGAATCCCTCGTTCTTTTCATTGTCAATCTCGTTCTGCTGGCGGGTTTAAACATATATTTCTGTGTGCTGACCGATGTCATGAGCCGCAACCGCAGACTTGAAAATGAGCGCCGTCTCTACCGCCGGCAGGCCGCAATGCAGCACCGGTATTACCTGCGGGAGGAGGAAAAATATGAAGAATCCCGAAAACTGCTGCACGACATCCGCAACCACATTCAGGCGATGGAGGAGCTCTACCGCGCAAAGGGATCCCCTGATGCCGCGGAATACGCCGGTGATCTTCTGCGGATGCTGAACGGATTTCAGCAGAAATACTATACCACGGATAAGCTGTTAAATATCATCCTCAACGACAAAGCACAGTCGATGGAACATGCGGGCGTGCTCACAGATTTTAAGGTCGGCGAACTGACGCCCGGTTTTATGCGCGATACTGACATAACCGCACTGTTTGCCAACCTTCTCGACAACGCAGCGGCCGCAGCGGCGGACAGCCGCGGGAAGTATGTGCGGCTGCGCATCGGACTTGTGCGCCATTTTCTCTCCATCACCATGGAAAACAGCTGCGACCGCGAACCGCCCGGCAGCGGAGGATTGTTTCACTCCGGAAAACCCGGACACTCAGGGCTCGGCATGAAAATCATCCGGCAGACTGTAACGGCATACGGCGGCGATGTGCAGTCGCATTGGCGCGACCAGATCTTTACCACCACAATCATGCTGCCCGTAAAATATGAGAAAGGAGATAACACATGCTGATAATCACATTATGCGCCGGTATTCTGATCTGTTACGGCGTCCCCACTGCGGGGACATTCTTTCTGGCACACCGGAAAAAGGGGATCTGGAAAGCGTTCTTTTCGGGCGCTCTGGCCTTTATCGTCAGTCAGCTTCTGATCCGGATTCCCATCCTGCAGCTGCTTGTGCCCCGCTATGCCTGGTACGGCGCTCTTCAGCTGTATCCCTGGCTCTACGGACTCTTTCTCGGCCTGACGGCCGGTCTGGCGGAGGAAACGGCCCGTCTCGCCGCAATCCGCCTTTTCCTGAAGGAGCAGACCGGAAAGGAATACGGCCTCGCGTTCGGTCTTGGCCACGGAGGAATTGAGGCGATGCTGCTCGTCGGCCCCGTCTTTTTTTCCGGGCTCGCCCTGACCCTGACCGGCCGGGAAGCACTGTTTCCCGCCACGCCCGCCGCAATTCTGACCTCAGGCGCCGAGCGCCTCTCTGCCCTGGCTTTTCACCTTGGAGCATCCCTCCTGGTCATGCACGGCGTCCGGGAGAAAAAAATTGTGCGCTTCCTGGCGGCAGCCATCCTGCTGCACACACTGCTGGATGCCGCCATCGTAATCCTTCCGGCTGTATTCGGGACCGGAACCCTGGGGCTTGAACTTTACGCGGCGGCAGCCGGTGCTCTCACCCTCGCCGCCGGACTCTTATTCTGCCACAAAAAAGGAGGCACACCATGAAAAGAAATTTTTTTACAGCAATCCTGTTCACAGTCACACTGCTGTTTCTGACAGGCTGCAGCTCCACAAAGCTGGCGGATGCCTTTGACGCGGAAACAGTGGAAACCATGGCCAGAGAAGCCGCGGATCATCTGATTGCAGGAGAGTACGATGAGAATATTGCGATGATGAGTGACGTGATGAAAAATGCACTGTCAGCGGAAATACTTGCAGAAAATATGGACACCATGAACGAACAGACCGGTTCCTTCGTGGAATATAAAAGCACCGCGGTCGTTGGACAGAAAGATAAAGACGGGCGTGATCTCGCGACAGCCGTGATCGTGGCTGCTTTTGAAAAGCGCAATGTCACTTACACCATCACGTTCAACACAGATATGGAAGTCGACGGCCTGTTTATGAAATAGCAGAACCTGCAGGATGTCCTGCAGGTTCTGTCGCCGCCGCTTTTTCAGATTCTTGCGTCGAATGGCCTGTAAATGTTTCCCAGCTCCTCTTCCCTGATGAGGAGCTTTTTCTGTGCCATGCGAAGGGCCTCTTCATCAGCTTTCTCCTGTATCCTGTCCTCCATCTCTTCCACGGCTTCCTCCAGAGTCTCTTCCGTGAGTTCGTCTTCCGGCTCCGGCAGCTCTTCCAGCAGTTCGTCAGCAATCCCGCCGTCATCATCCGTCCCCAGAGCTTCCTCAGCCATTTCCTCTCTTCTCTCTTCAGGTGTCTTCGGCTCCAGTTTCTCCGCCGCTTCCGCGATCTTCTCTCCCATCTCCTCAGCCTCGTCCATAATATGACTCATCTGTTCGCGGTTATAGGCCGCTTTGACGGCAGCAATCTCATCCTCATAACTGTGGAACATCTCCAGCTTTCTGGCGATCTCTTCCAGAGTATCGCACTTCATGTCCCTGAGTCCTTCTTTCTGCTTTTCCCAGAACGCAATCTCATTTCCGGCCTTCTGCTGACGCTCCAGTTTTTCCTGCGTGCTCTTCAGCCCGGATCTTCCCATCAGAAGATTACCGGCATAGACGCTCTTCGGGCTGCCGCTCCCCGCCATCTGCGAAATATTCATAAAATACCTCCGTTCCCGCCGGTATGCCTTCCAGTCACAGGCGCCGCCCGTCCTTTCCCCGCTGATTTCCCGGCCTTTCCGTGTATTTCGTCATGCGGAACGCAATTCTTAAGATGCAACGGCACAATTACATCACTTTCTTCCCCGTTCGTTCTTCAGCAGCTTTCTCTCTAAAATTCAATCCCGCACCCGCGCATCAGCTCCCGCGCGCTGTCCAGTGAATCAATACCATGCAGATTCTTTATCGGTGCAAACTCACGTTCACGCTCCACCTCATAAGGGACGCAGCCATCCATCATATGAACCATGTCGAGTACGAGCGCCTCAAATTTGCAGCCGTTGGGCGCATCCGGTTTTACCATGGTTCCGTCCGTGTCCAGATAGGGTATCTTCTTCTCCACCACATGAACCGGCAGCTGCCGGTCCGCTATCTCTTCCAGTTTTTTCTCTGAAAAAAGGTAGTTTAAAATAACACCAAACCCGTATTTTAATGAGCCGTCCTCTTTTCTGGCCGTCACCATTTCTTCCGTCATCTCATAGTACTCCACAATGGAAGGCCTTCCGTCCTCCGTGCAGAGCACACCGATTTTCTCATCGGGCGCAGCCTTGCGCACCACCTTTGCCCCGCTCTCACGGCCATAAGCGATCGTCGCGCCGATAAACACAGGATCCGCAATCCGCTGCAGACAGTTGTCTACCGCAAACACGTTAAGCCACTCCGTCCCTCTCGCGTGAAGATCTTCCAGCAGTCCCGCTCTTATCATCGAACCAAACCACCCGCCGTTGCCGTTTGGAGACATCGCCGCTTCCGTCGGGGATGCCATATAGACCCGCCCCTCATAATCACAGGCCGGCGCCATCTCCTGAGTAAAAAACCGGATGTGATCCTGCGGATACCCGAACCAGGAATGCTCCGCAAAAAAATCCACCGTGTCCTGATGGTTGATCCTGCTCGTCATCACAAAGAGGGGAATATATGCTCCGGCCTCCCCTGTCACATCCATCAGATTACGCACAAGCTGCTCAAACAGAAACAGTTCCTTTTCAACCCCGATGTTTAAGGTGCCCTTGGGTCTGTCCAGCCCCAGTCTGGTGCCCTGGCCGCCGGCCAGAAGCACAGCCCCCACACGTCCTTCCCTGATCGCTTTTAAGCCCAGTTCTTTAAACTCCGCGCTGCGCGCACGTATCTCGGCCAGCTCCACCGCCTCGAGAGGGGCAAATACGCCCCTGTCACTGACTGCATCTTTCCGCCCGATATTCTCCAGCACGGACCAGTCCGTCTCCTCCAGATTCTTCTTCAGAATCTCATTCTCCTCCGGCGTATTCCGCTCCATCGCCGCCCTGATATAGCACTGTTTTTCATCTTCCCATATTTTCATATAGCAGATACCTCCTTCTGTTCTGCATTACTTTGTGCGCCCGGAATTATTTCCTTTCTATGGAACTTCCCTGAATGATTTCATCCTCTCCTGCCTGATATGTGATTGTCACCAGATCCTCCACATTTAAGATCGTGGCGACCGGATATTCCCGCCCGTTAATCAGATAATACGCATTTCCATCCTTTAACCGGATAAAATACCAGGTATCGCCATCCATCACGGAGGATCTGATCTCCGCAATCCTGCCGGTGACCTCCTGCCGTTCAGACGTCTCTTCTGTATCCACCTGCGCAATCCCGTTCTTTGCGAGCTGGGACGCATAATTTCCCTGACATTCCTCCACAGTGCTGCCTACCGCAACGATCTGGTACTGACTGACATTGACCATCGCATACATTTTGACAAGCTGCGACGCATCTTTCAGAGCCATAAAATATGTCGGCTCCCCGCCGATATTTAAGAGTATCGGAAATGTGGCCATGTAGCTGTATTGCTGTACTGCCCCCTGTGCCGAACTCATCCCCGCATTTTCATTTGCTCCGGCGCACACATAATAGCGGGCGTTCTTTGTGCGCTGATTGACAAGAATAAAACCCAGATTACTCTCATCTCCTCCGACCGAGGTGACTCCCGTATAGACCCACACATCGTCATCCATGGCGATGTAGTTGTAACCGCTCGTCGACTTTGTACACCCGCTCTGACCGAGAATCGAGTTCCAGAACCCGCTCTGGTACATGCCATAATAGTCATACTGTTCCATAATCAGGCGCGCGCTGCAGACACGGTCCACCCAGGACGGCACCTCTTCGATCGGATAATACGCGCTCTCCCCCGTCACCGCGTTCACCAGAACCGCCCCCCTGACATCCGTCCCTCCAAAGAGACCGATCGTTTTTCTGACCACCGTCGCGCACCAGTAAGGCACTCCCTCGTCGTCTACCTCGAAATTAACATCATAAAACAGCTCCGTCGGATAGTGAAACCGCAGATAGCGGTAAATATTTCGGTTAAAGAGTTCCGAAGGGGAATATTTCATCCCTTCCGCAAGGCGCTGCACCGTGACTTCCTGCGTGACCATATCGATCAGCAGGTAGGCGGGGATCCCCGCTTTCCGGTTCTTCCACCATTTTATGATATCCCCGTAATTCAGATACGTCGCCCGCACCGGAATATCCCGGTAATTGATCTGCGCCGAACTGTTATCCACCTCAAACTGGGACACAAGATCCGAGAGCTCTCCCATTTTTTTATTGGCCAGGGTATTGGCCGAATTTTCATCCAGCATCGGGATCTGATCCCAGCGCACCTCCTCCACCTCAGCCGCAAAATCGCCCTGTTCCAGTTTCAAAAGACCTGCATAATCCTTTGCCCGGAAGAACACACTCCCCGCCACGCTCCCGACGACCGCGATCAGCAGAAATGCAGCGAGCGCCACGACGGGTATCGTACATTTTTTTACCAGGTGCTTTACATAATCACGCAGGCTTCCGGCCCTGAATCCCGTCATCAGAAGACTTACCGCGCAGTACACCGCGCACAGCAGGAATATAAATGTATAAAACTCCACCGCGTGCAGGTTTACCGCCGGCAGCTTCAGGTAAAAATAAATACAGCCGAATAGTAACGTCGCCAGAATACTGATCAGCATAGTTCCCCCCTCCTTTAGTTGAATCCCCGGAATCCCTTACCGATAATCTCACTGCTGTTCGTGATCGCAATAAAGGCTGACGGCTGGGTCGTCCGGATAAAGTTGCGCAGTTCGACCGCCTGCCCCCGGTTCATAATCGTAATTATAATACTTTTGCGGTTGTGCTCATATGCGCCCTCCGCGCCGTACACTGTCGCGCTCCGCTTCAGGTCTTTCATAATAAAATCGCAGATCGGCTGCGGATCATTGCAGATGATTGTAAAGTACTTGCACAGATTTACACGCTCTATCACATCGTCAACCACAAGCGATTTTGCCAGAAGGCCGCACAGCGAAAAAAGTCCGGTCTGCGGATCAAAGATGAGACAGGCGGCAACCGCGATGCCCAGATCCACGCAGAACAGCGCCGCGCCGATATTTAACGTGGTATATTTTTTCAGAATCATCGCGATAATATCCGTCCCCCCGCTCGACGCGCCGACGTTGAACAGAATCGCGGAGCCAAATGCCGGAAGCACAACCGCGTATACAAGCTCCAGCACCGGCTGGCTCGTCATCGGCCCGTCCATCGGGAACAGCACTTCTGCCACGCTCAGACCCACCGAGGTCAGCAGGCTGACATACACCGTCTTTACCCCGAATCCCCTGCCGAGAAAAATAAACCCCACGACAAGCAGCGCCATATTCAGAATAAATGTAATCGTTCCGGGCGACACCGGCATCACCGCCGCGAGCAGCACCGCGAGACCGGTCACACCGCCAAAGGAAAACCTGTTTGGAAACTTAAACAGGTATGTTCCCACCACCATAACCAGCGTCGCGACCGTCAGAACCGAGTATTCTTCCACAAATCTTATCACTTTTCCCATATTCTTATACATTTTCCCGCTTCCCCGTATTTCAAAGATTTGACTCCTTCCATCAATATACCACTTCCGGCCGCGTCTTTCAAGATTGGAAGCGTTTCCCAAAAAAAATCCGGCATTACTGCCGGATTTCCCTCTGTGCCGAATATGACATTTCAGCCCTCGATCGCGATATATTTTTTCTGTTCCGTCTCCGGCAGCGCCTCTCTCTTCGGAACGGTCACTGTCAGAATTCCATCCGTGAACTTCGCCTGAATATCTTTCTCAGTCACGTTCTCCCCGACATAGAAGCTTCTGCTGTAACTGCCGGAATAGCGCTCCTTGCGCACATACCTGCCCTTCGCATCCTTCTCTCCGCTGCTCTCCGAATGAGATGCCTGAATAGTCATATAGCCGTTCTTAAGCTCGGCCTTAACATCCTCTTTTGTAAAGCCCGGAAGCTCCATATCGATCTGGTACGAATCCTTCAGTTCACGGATGTCTGTATTCATCGCGCTCGCCGCCCTCATCCCTCTGGCCGGCACAAACATATTGCTGAAAAAGTCGTCAAATAAACTGTCTGTAAAGTTGTCGTTAAAAATACCTGGTCTCAACATATAGGAATCCCCTCTTTCTATTCTGTACTGTTATCAGGTTCCCCGATTCGGTATGTTCCTATTCGGTAATTCTGTTATACAACTTTTTGTTAGCACTGTCAATAGGTGAGTGCTAATAATAATCCCTTTCATGATGCCAGGCGCCCCCGCATAAGAATCTGTGAGCACCGGTAAATGACAGGATTCTGACATATTTATTTAAAAATTGCGTAATATTTTCAGAATTTTCCAGATATTCACTGTATTTATACACAGTATCCACAGAGTTATCCACATTCGCAGACATATTTCCTCAGCAGGACGTGGCACTATTTCCGGTCAGGCAAAAAGACAGGCCCGGACAAAAAGCCCTGGCCTGTCTCATGTGATCAGATATTGGAAATTGCAGCCGTAATAATGGCCATGGAATATACCTCGGAGGCATTACATCCGCGGGACAGATCATTGATCGGAGCATTCAGCCCCAGGAGGATCGGCCCGTACGCCTCGAAATGACCGAGACGCTGCGCGATCTTGTATCCGATATTTCCCGCGCTGATATCCGGGAATATAAAGGTATTCGCATGGCCCGCCACCGTGCTCTCCGGACATTTCGTGCGGGCAACGCGCGGATCCACGGCAGCGTCAAACTGCAGTTCCCCGTCAATCGGCAGATCCGGATACTTCTCCCGCGCCTTTGCCGCCGCATTGCGCATCTTGTCAACCGCCTCACCCTCGCCGGAGCCCCAGGTCGAATAACTTAAGAATGCAACCTGAGGATCCACGCCGAAGATTTTCGCACACTTGGCGGTCTCGCCTGCGATCTCGACAAGCTGGTCCTCCGTCGGGTTAATATTGATCGCACAGTCGCCCATTGCCAGCACGGAATTCTCACCCGTCGCGGACGGACGCACCAGAATGAAGCAGGAAGATACAATCGTATTGCCCGGCTTCGTCTTAATCAGCTGCAGGGCAGGGCGCACCGTGTCCGCCGTCGAATAAGTCGCTCCTCCCAGCAGCGCGTCGGCAACCCCCATCTTGACCAGCATGGTCCCGAAATTATTTGCCTGGGAGAGCGCTTTTCTCGCCTGCTCCGGCGTCACACCCTTGCTCTTGCGCAGCTCGCAGAAGCGCTCCACCATCGGCTCCATATCCTGATATTTCTTCGGGTCAATAATTTCCGCGCCGCGAATGTTAAATCCCGCATCCTCCGCAGCCCGTGCAATCTCCTCCTCGTCTCCGACCAGAATCGGATGCAGGAAATATCCTGCCAGAAGACGGGACGCCGCCTCCAGAATACGCGGGTCGCTTCCCTCTGTAAATACAATCTTTTTCGGGTCTTTCTTCAGAATATCAATCAGCTGACCAAATCCAAACATATAATTCTCTCTCCTTTTCTCAATTTTCTCATAATTTTATTATAACGAAGTTTTTTTGAAAAACAATGTCTGATTCAAAATAAATTGCATTTTTAATAATGCAATAACGGAATTCAAACAGCTATGGATGTTTCAGCACTGGCATGCTATAATAATATGCACAGAAAATATATAATAAGGAGGTAGTGAAAAGAAATATGATAAATCCGGGTTCCATTATGAAATTCATGAATGCAAAAAATAAATTTGAGGAAAATCACCCGAAATTCGCCGCCTTTCTGCAGGCCGTCTTTTCGACGCCTGTCACGGAAGGAACCATTATTGAGATCACGGTGACAAGGCCGGGAGAAGACGCGCTCACGACAAATATGATGGTAAAGCAGTCCGACCTCGATCTGCTGCAGGAACTTAAGGAACTCGCCGGGGGAAGCTGAGACGAAAGAGCCACACACGCCAGGAACCGCACAGCCACAATGAGCATCAGAACAGAAAGGATTTTTCATATGTACGGAAAAAGGACAGGCTGCCGTAAAACCGGCTGCCATATCTGCATTTCTTTTGAAAAAGGGGATGCGGAACTACAGATCATCAATCCGGAAATTATACAGGTTGTATTTCCATGCGGAGAGACACGACGAAATTCACAGGCCGTGGAAGGTAACGGAACGGCTGCGGGGCAGGCTGCTTCCGGAACAGACGCCTGCCAGAATCCCGCAGCAGAATTTTGCGCGGAAGCTGATATTATAATAGAAGAGACGGACACCGCACTTGCCATTCACACGGCAGCCCTGACCGTAAAAGTATACGACGGCGGCTACATGGACTTTTATAAAAAAGACGGGACATTGCTGTGCATGGATTACCGCGGTGAGCGAAAGCCCGTCTCCTTTTTAAGCCGGAATGCCCGTGCTCTGCTGGAGGCAGAGGGACACGCCGCCTCCTCCCCGGAATACATCTATCCGGTGCAGTCAGTAAAAGTACTGGACGGTGACGAGAAATTTTACGGACTGGGGGATAAAACCGGTTTTCTGAACAAACTCGGATACGAATACGAAAACTGGAACACAGACAACCCACAGGCGCAGACAGACGCCTTTAAAGCGCTCTACAAGTCTGTTCCGTTTCTGATTACGTTAAAAGAACACGGCGTGTACGGACTTTTCTTTGACAATACTTTCCGCTCCTGCTTTAACCTGGGAAAAGAAAACAGCGGTTACTATTTTTACGGGGCGGACGGCGGATATCTGAATTACTATTTTATCGGCGGCGCCACCATGGCGGATGTCATAAAAAATTATACATACCTGACCGGGAGGACACCGCTGCCGCAGCTGTGGACGCTGGGTTATCACCAGTCGCGCTGGGGTTACGAATGCGCGGAAGACATCCGTGAAGTGGCCGGAAAATTCCGGGAACTCTCCATTCCCTGCGATACGATACATTTTGATATTGATTATATGGACGGTTTCCGTGTTTTCACCTGGAATGAAAAAGATTACGGCGCTCCCGGGGAACTGATCTCAGAGCTTGGCGGACAGGGCTACAAGGCCGTGACAATCATCGACCCCGGCGTCAAGCTGGATGAGGGATATTCCATGTATGATGAGGGCATCGCAAATGATTATTTTGCAAAAACCCCTCAGGGAGATGTCTATGATAACTGGGTCTGGCCCGGCGCCGCCGTGTTTCCTGATTTCGGAAAGTCCGCCGTGCGCAGCTGGTGGGCCGGGAAGCAGTCTTTCCTGACCGGTATGGGCGTCGCGGGAGTGTGGAACGATATGAATGAGCCCGCCAGTTTTCACGGTGAACTGCCGCCTGACGTGGTATTTTCTGATGAAGACAAGCCGCTTCCTCACGCCGCCATGCACAATATTTACGGCCACCAGATGGCAAAAGCGACCTACGAGGGGCTGCGGCATGCCACCGGAAAAAGGCCTTTTGTTATCACGCGGGCCTGCTATGCCGGAACCCAGAAATATTCGACGGTCTGGACCGGAGATAATCAGAGTCTGTGGGCGCATCTGCAGATGGCTGTGCCGCAGCTGATAAACCTGGGGCTTTCCGGCTTCGCATTTGCGGGAACAGATGTCGGCGGCTTCGGCGCTGACTGCACGCCGGAGCTTCTCTCCCGCTGGGTGCAGGTCGGAGCTTTTTCCCCGCTTTTCCGCAATCATTCCTGTGAGGGCTGTGTCCGTCAGGAACCCTGGATGTTCGACCGCAGAACCCTCGACATTAACCGCAAATTTATCGAACTGCGCTACCGCCTCCTGCCTTATTTCTACGATCTCTTTTACGAATGCGAAAACACCGGTCTGCCTGTCATGCGCCCTCTGGTTCTTCACTATGCGCAGGACCCGGAAACCTGGAACCTGAACGGGGAATTTCTCGTAGGAGAGCATCTGCTTGTGGCCCCTGTCCTGGAGCAGGGCGCAACCAGAAAAATGGTATACCTGCCGGAAGGCACCTGGTATGATTTCAACGACGGAAGCGCCTACGTGGGCGGACAGTATCATCTGGTGGAAGCGCCTCTGGATGTCTGTCCCATGTTCGCAAAAGAGGGCAGCATGATACCGACGTGGGACGTCCAGCAGTATGTCGGTGAGCACGACCGCGGGACTTTAAAGCTCCTGGTATTCCCCGGCCACGAAGGGCGCTATGTCCACTACCGCGATAACGGAGAGGATTTCGCTTACAGGGACGGCGCTTACACGCTCTATGAATTTTGCCGGAACGCGGCGGGTGGAGTGGATATGAACCTTCTTCATGAAGGTTATCCGCAATATAAAGAAATCGTTTACGTAAAAATCGGAAACTAACTAAAAGCCCCTCCTCATGCAGAAATCTCCTGCATGGGGAGGGGCTTTTTTCATATAAATCCTCCATAAGATATCATTATCAGTCCTCTATGCCGGAGCGTTTTATGCGCCGGCTCGCGGGTCTGATATCATTTTACCGGAAATCCGCGGCGAGCGTCTCCGCGAGCGCCATAAGCTCAGCCTCCTGACCGGCCCCCAGCGCGGACTTCACCGTCACCTGAACATCCGGCACGGTTATGGATTTAAGCTCCCCGAGCTTCTCCCGCATCTGTTTTGCCGCCGTCGCCGCCCATGTCCCGTTCTCGATCAGGGCCACCGTCCTCTTCTGCACTGCGAGCGCCTTCATATCGGCCAGCAGATTCTCCATCAGCGGATAAAGCCCCGCATTGTACGTCGGCGCCGCAAGCACCAGATGGCTTGCGCGGAAGATCTCGCTGATCAGCTCCGAGACGTGCGTGTGAGAGATATCATACACAGCGATATCCGGAATGCCGCGCTCTGCCAGGGCCCCCGCCAGGGCATCCGCCGCCGACGCCGTATTTCCATACATGGACGCGTAGATGATGACGACGGCCTTCTCCTCCGGCTCATAGGTACTCCATTTCCCATACTTTTCCAGAATATAATCAATATTCTGCCGCCAGACGGGCCCGTGCAGCGGGCAGATCACCGCGATATCAAGCGTGGCTGCTTTTTTCAGAAGCGCCTGAACCGACGGTCCGTATTTTCCCACAATGTTCGCATAGTAACGTCTCGCGTCATCCAGCCAGTCGCGGTCAAACGACACCTGATCCGCAAAAATATTGCCGCCGAGCGCACCGAATGTCCCGAATGCATCCGCAGAAAAGAGCACCTTATCGGTCTCGTCATACGTGACCATGGCCTCCGGCCAGTGCACCATGGGCGCCATCACAAACCGCAGGGTGTGTGTGCCTGTGTCAAGCGTATCGCCTTCTTTCACCGTGACGGCCCGCTCTGAGAAATCTGTCCCGAAAAACTGCTTTATCATTGTAAACGTCTTCGCGTTTCCGACAATCTGAATGTCCGGATATCTGCGCACAACCTCGCCGAGCATCGCGCAGTGGTCCGGCTCCATGTGATTCACCACAAGGTAGTCCGGTACTCTTCCTGCAAGCACATGTTCCACATTCTCAAAAAACTGCCCGCCGGCATGTGAATCCACCGTGTCAAATAAAACTACTTTTTTATCGAGAAGAATGTAGGAGTTGTAGGACACTCCTCTGGGAATTGGAAAAATATTCTCAAACAGCTCAAGTGTTCTGTCACTCGCTCCAACCCAGCTGATATCGCTGGTTACCTTTTGTGTATTATACATGTTTTCCTCCATTCCGAAGCGTTATTTACCGGGAAACGCGGAGCAGAATCCGGTATTCTGCTCCGCGACCGCAGGATTTTGCGACGCTCCGGCACAAAATCCCGGCTGCCGTCACGCTTTCCTGCCACAGCACTGTTTATATTTTTTTCCCGAGCCGCAGGGACAGGGATCATTCGGATAAACTTTCGCCGCAGCGCGCTTTCTGGGCGTATTCGCCGCTGTCTCGTCCTTATTTGTTCCCGTCACTTTCGCCACCTGCTCGCGCTCCACCTTCTGTTCGATCCTGACATTGTAGAGAAGACGCATCGTCTCTTCCTGGATATTGGCAATCATGTCATCAAACATGTCAAAACCCGCCATTTTGTATTCCACAAGCGGATCACGCTGCCCGTACGCCTGCAGACCGATCCCCTGGCGGAGCTGATCCATATCGTCGATATGATCCATCCACTTGCGGTCGATGGCCTTCAAAAGAACGACGCGCTCCAGCTCGCGGAACTGTTCCGGCTCCGGGAATTCCGTCTCCTTCGTCTCATAGAGTTTGACGGCGCGCTCTTTTAACAGATGCTTTAATTCCTTATGGCTCTTTACACCTTCCACATCCTCCGCCGTCACGGGTTCCAGCGGAATGATGGAGAGCAGCAGCTGATTGAGCTCGTTCAGATCCCACTCTTCTTTCGGGATATCACCGGAAATGCAGGTGTCCACGCTGCCCTCTACCCGGTCCGTGATCATCTTAAAGATCACATCCCGCATATTCTCCCCGTTGAGCACGCGGAGACGCTCCGCGTAGATAATCTCTCTCTGGTCATTCATCACCTGGTCGTATTCCAGCAGGTTCTTGCGGATTCCAAAGTTATTGCCCTCGATCTTTGTCTGCGCCTTTTCAATCGCGGAGGTCAGCATTTTATGCTGAATCTGCTCATTCTCAGGCACACCGAGCGCGGTAAAAATCCCCATCAGCTTCTCCGAGCCGAACAGGCGCATCAGATCATCTTCCAGAGAAATAAAAAACTGTGATTCACCGGGGTCCCCCTGTCTGCCGGAACGCCCGCGGAGCTGATTGTCAATGCGCCTGGATTCATGGCGCTCCGTGCCGATGATTTTCAGTCCGCCCGCCGCCTTGGCGTCCTCGTCAAGTTTGATATCCGTACCACGGCCCGCCATATTGGTGGCGATTGTGACCGCGCCGTGCGCTCCCGCGCCGGCGACGATCTCCGCCTCCATCTCATGAAACTTTGCGTTGAGGACCGTGTGCTGAATGCCTTCCCGCTTCAGCAGACCGCTGATCACCTCGGAAGTCTCAATCGTGATCGTGCCGACCAGCACCGGCTGCCCCTTCTGGTACGCCTCTTTCACTTCCTCGACGACGGCGCGGAACTTCTCCTTCTTCGTCTTATAGACGACGTCCTGTTTATCATCGCGCACCACCGGACGGTTCGTCGGAATCTCCACAACGTCCATCCCGTAGATATCGCGGAACTCCTTCTCCTCAGTCAGTGCCGTACCCGTCATTCCCGCCTTTTTCTCAAACTTATTAAAAAAGTTCTGGAACGTGATCGTCGCCAGCGTCTTGCTCTCGCGCTTCACTTTTACATGCTCTTTTGCCTCGATCGCCTGGTGAAGACCGTCAGAGTAGCGGCGTCCCGGCATGATACGCCCGGTAAATTCATCGACAATCATAACCTGATCGTCCGAGACGACATAATCCTGATCGCGGAACATCAGATTGTGGGCCCGCAGCGCCAGAATAATATTATGCTGAATCTCAAGATTTTCCGTATCTGCAAGATTCTCAATTTTGAAAAACTGTTCCACTTTGTGGACGCCGTCTTTTGTCAGGCTGACCACTTTATCCTTCTCGTTGACGATAAAGTCGCCCGTTTCCTCCTGTTCGACGCCCATAATAGCGTCCATCTTCGAATACTCGGGCATGTCCTCGCCGCGCTTCATCTGCCGCGCCAGAATATCGCAGGCCTCATAGAGTCTTGTCGACTTTCCGCTCTGCCCGGAAATAATCAGCGGAGTCCTGGCCTCGTCGATTAACACGGAGTCCACCTCGTCGATGATCGCGTAGTGAAGCCCGCGCTGCACGAGCTGCTCCTTGTAAATCACCATATTATCCCGCAGGTAATCAAAGCCCAGCTCGTTATTGGTCACATAGGTGATATCACAGTTATACGCATCGCGGCGTTCATCGTTGTTCATGGAATTTAAGACCACGCCGACTTTTAAGCCGAGAAATTCATGCACCTGCCCCATCCACCCGGCATCACGCTTCGCCAGATAATCGTTGACCGTCACAATGCAGACGCCCTTCCCCTCCAGTGCGTTCAGATAAGCGGGAAGAGTCGAGACAAGCGTCTTTCCCTCACCTGTCTTCATCTCCGCGATGCGCCCCTGATGCAGAATAATACCGCCGATAATCTGCACGCGGTAATGCTCCATGCCAAGAACACGCCTGGCCGCCTCGCGCACCGTCGCATAGGCCTCCGGCAGCAGCTCGTCCAGCGTGGCGCCTCCGGCAAACCGCTCTCTATATTCCTTTGTCCTGTTTTTCAGTTCCTCATCGGAAAGCGCCATCATGGTATCGCGGAGCGCCTCTACCTTTTCCACGATCGGATTGATCCGCTTAATCTCCCGCTCACTGTGGGTTCCGAAGATTTTTGTCAATGCACCCATATAAACTCCTGTTCCTGACTGTGTCCTGTAGAATTTATGCGGTCCTCTGCTGCGAATGACGTCCCAGATCCCGCCTTTCCCCGCACAATATTCTTATTTTACCACTTTTGCCGCCACACCACAACAAAAAGCAGGGTAAATAATTTGTAAATTTTTTATTAACGCAGATTTTTCATCGTCAGCTGTATGCGCTGCTTTTTCAGGTCCACGCTCATCACTTTCACCTCCACAATATCGCCGACACTGACGACCTCCAGGGGATGTTTTATAAAACGGTCGCACATCTGGGAGATGTGAACCAGCCCGTCCTGATGCACTCCGATATCAACAAAAGCCCCGAAGTCTATGACATTGCGGACCGTTCCCTTTAAAATCATACCCTCTTTTAAATCTTTCATTTCCAGCACATCGCTCCGCAGGACCGGTCCCGGCATATCCTCCCTGGGATCCCTGGCCGGCTTTTCCAGCTCTTTTGTGATATCCTCAAGCGTCAGACTGCCGATACCCAGCTCCTCCGCAAGGCGCTCCCTGTCCGCGATTTTTTTTGAGATACCCTCCACCCTGCGCTCTGCCACATCTGAAAGAGTATAGCCGAGCTTTTCGAGCAGCTGTTTTGCAGCGCCGTAACTTTCCGGATGCACGCCGGTCGCATCCAGCGGATTTTTCCCGTCGTTTATGCGCAGGAATCCGGCGCACTGTTCAAACGCTTTGGGGCCGAGCTTGGGAACTTTCAGCAGTCCCTGACGCGACGCAAATCTCCCGTTTTCTTCCCGGTATGCCACAATATTTCTGGCAACGGTCCTGCTGATACCCGATATGTATTCGAGCAGCGAGGCAGAAGCCGTATTTAAATCCACGCCGACCCTGTTTACGCAGTCCTCAACGACGCCGCTTAACGCTTCACTCAGCTTTTTCTGGTTCATATCGTGCTGGTACTGACCGACACCGATGGATTTCGGATCAATCTTCACCAGCTCCGCCAGCGGGTCCTGCAGACGGCGCGCCATGGAGGCAGCGCTCCTCTGCCCCACGTCAAACTGCGGAAACTCCTCCGTTGCGAGCTTGCTGGCGGAGTAAACGGAAGCTCCCGCCTCGTTCACAATAATATACTGCACCTTCTGCGGAATTTCCTTAAGAAGTTCCACAATCACCTGTTCGGATTCCCGTGAAGCAGTACCGTTTCCAAGTGAAATCAGACTGACATCATACTTTGCGATCAGTTTTTTTAAGACCTCCTTCGCCTCCCGCACCTTATTCTGAGGCGGGGTCGGATAAATGACAGTTGTATCCAGCACCTTTCCGGTCGGGTCCACCACGGCAAGCTTGCAGCCGGTGCGGAACGCCGGATCCCATCCGAGAACGACCGCGCCGGCAATCGGGGGCTGCATCAGAAGCTGATTTAGATTCTTTCCGAACACCTTAATCGCGCCGTCCTCCGCACGCGCAGTCAGATCACTGCGGATTTCACGCTCGATCGCGGGCGCGATCAGCCGGTCATAGGCGTCCGCCACAACCTCCTTTAACACCGGAGCCGTCTCCGGATTGTCTTTCACAATCACTCTTTTTTCAAGATAGCGCAGAATCTCTTCCACCGGGGCCTCGATCTTAACCGACAGGAATTTTTCATTTTCCCCCCGGTTGATCGCAAGGATGCGGTGCCCCGCCAGCTTCGCGACGGGCTCGTCAAACGCATAATACATTTCATAGACAGATTCCGCCTCCGGGTCCTTCGCCGTGACGAGCAGGCGTCCTTCTTTTACGGTCATGTCGCGGATTTTTGTGCGGTATGCGGCCTCATCGGATACAGCCTCAGCGAGAATATCCTTCGCTCCGCTGACCGCATCCTGTGCGCTCCCGACGCCGCATTCCGCATTCACATATTTTTCTGCCTCCTCAGCCAGCGGTGTGCGGATCATCTGCAGTGAGATCACAGCGGCAAGCGGCTCCAGCCCCCTCTCTTTCGCAATCGTTGCGCGCGTCCTGCGTTTCGGCCTGTACGGGCGGTACAGATCCTCGACGGCCACCATGGTTTCCGCCGCGAGAATCTGCGCCCTGAGTTCTTCCGTAAGCTTTCCCTGTTCCTCAATTCCCGCGAGCACGGTCTCTTTGCGCTCTTCGAGATTTCGCAGATACCCCAGCCGTTCCGAGAGCGCGCGGAGCACCTCGTCGTTCAGGGCTCCGGTGGCCTCCTTGCGGTAACGGGCGATAAACGGGATTGTACAGCCCTCGTCGATCAGCTCCACGGCAGCCTGTGTCTGACGCGGCCGGATCTGAAGCTCTTCTGAAATTTTCGCGATAATGTCCATGTTTCTATCTCCATCCTCTTTCCGTTTCTATATCTATTGGATTATAACCAACCATGAGAATAAAGACAAGTTTTTTGCGTTTTCCGGCATTCACTCCACACTCTTAAGCGCCTCAACCGGATCAATCCCATCCAGCGAGCGGTCCGTTATCAGATTAACAGCCATCGCAAACCCGAACGAGAGCGACACCGCGGCCACATAACTGACCGGATGGAGAGATACCTCAAGATAAATTGACGGCATATTGAGAATATAAGTCAGCGTGCCGGCAAATGCGCGCCCCAGCGGTATCCCGGCCCCGATGCCCATCAGGGTTAAAATCAGGGTCTCTTTGTTGACATACAGGTGCACCTCACGGTCATAAAATCCCAGCACCTTGATCGTCGCGAGCTCTCTGCAGCGCTCCGAAATATTGGTTGAAGCCAGCGTAAATAACACTACAAACGCCAAACACGCCGCCATTATGATCACAATGCAGACCACCATGCTGATCAGTGCAAAAGCCGCCGAAAAATCTTCCCGCAGCTCCTGCGTGCTGACCAGGGAGAGCACGGCGTCCTGTTCCCTCAGCTCATCCGCGTACACGACCGCATCCGTTCCCTCCGGCAGATTCACCAGCACGGCGTTCGGCTCAGATTCTCCGAACAGGGATTCGTAATACTTCTGTGTCATGTATACATAATTTCCAAGGTAATTCCTTACAAGACCGTTTACCCTCACCTCCTCCTGCGCGAGGGCTGCATCCTGAAGCCGGACATTCGCGCCGTTCCCGAACCCAAGGACATTCGCCGCATTCTGCGTCACAAGGATACCGTCGTCCATCATCTCTGCAGGCTCCCCCGTGGTCAGCTCCAGGTGAATGTATCCCTCTAATGTTTTATTGTCCGGCACGACAATCATCTGTACCTTTTCCTCAGCTCCGTCCTGATTCTTTAGTTTTACAGATTCCAGCTGTACACTGAGAACTTCCTCCCCATCCTCAAAATATGACAGCAGCGTGCCATGATCCTTTGCCAGGGCCGCCGCCATCAGATCATACCGGCAGGTCTGTTCATACTGCCTGGGCATCAGATCCGTCACGGAATCCCTTACGCCGAAACCAAACAGCAGAAGGGCGGTACAGCCCGCGATTCCGGCAATCGTCATAAACAGGCGCTTTTTATACCGGAACAGATTGCGGGCGGTGACTTTATTTAAAAAGGAGAGACGCCGCCACAGCGGTGTCACATATTCAAGGAGCACCCGCGAACCGGAGCGCGGCGCCTTCGGCCGCATCAGCACAGCCGGCATCTGCTTTAATTCTGCAAAGCAGGCCGCCGCCGTCGCCGCGACAATGCCTGTCACAAACAGGCTCATCCCCCCGATCCCGTATACGGGCTCAAACAGCAGCTGATATTCCGGCAGCAGATACATCATGTCAAAAACCACCGTGAGAATTTCCGGCAGCAGAAGAAATCCGCCGAGATCTCCCAGAACGCCGCCGATCAGACACGCACTGCAGGCGTAAATAAGATATTTCCTCCGGATCTCGCGGTCGGTAAATCCGAGCGCCTTATAGGTGCCGATCAGCCCGCGGTCCTCCTCCACCATACGGGTAACCGTGGTGAGGCTGATTAAAACAGCCACAATGAAAAATACGACCGGAAATACCGTTCCCAGCGCCTCGATGGAGGATGCATCGCTTTTTAAATTCGCGTACCCGCTCAGGGAACTGCGGTCCCTGACATACCACTGCGTCATGTCAGTCTCTCTGATTTTCTCCCTTGCCTCCGCAAACGCCTCCTCCGCTTCCCGCTTACTTTTTTCATATTTTTCCCTGTTCTCCTGCAGTTCCCGCTCTCCGTCCGCAAGCTCTTTCCTGCCCTCCGCAAGCTCCTCTCTTCCCCTGGCAAGCTCAGTACGGATTTTTTTCTCCTGCTCTGTCAGTTCTGCCCTGCCCTCCGCAAGCTTTCTGCGTCCCTCCTCCAGATCCGCCAGCCCCTGCCTGTACTGTTCCTTTCCGCGGGAGAGCTCTCCCTCTTTCTCCGCGAGATTCCGCCAGGCGGCATCAAACTGTTCCTTCGTCTGCGCCTGCTGTCTCAGCAGCTCCGCGAGCTGCTCATCCGATACGAGCACGGCTGCGTCCAGCCGTCCTATGCCGGCTGTAAGCTCCGAAAGCTGCGCCGGAAGCGCTGCAATCTGTTCTTTCTGCGCTGTCAGGGCCGCCATCTGCTCCGCGTAGTCCCCAGCCTGCGGATCCAGCATCATAATCTGGTAATCGATTCCCTGAACCGCTGCGGCAAACACAGGTTCCATTGCCGCCAGAAAACGCTGCTGCGCCTCTGCCACCGCCGCGGAAGTACTCTTCTGTGCCTCTGCCACCGCTTCCTGCTGCTGCGCGAGCCTGCGGCCGGCCTCCTCATACTCCGCGCTTCCCGGCTCCATCGCCTCCATCTGCTGCTGCGTCTGCGTGACTTTTGTCTGTGCCCTGACTACCGGCACGTACGCGTCCGCCGCGGCCTGACGGTACTCCTCCCAGGCGCCCTGCTTCCACTGTTCATCAAACATTCCCGCAATCTGTGACAACTGCAGCAGAAGCTGATCCCTCGTGGACTCCGCCTGCATCCGGCCCCCGCTTACCTGTCCGTGCGCGGCGGCAAGCGCTGCCTCCGCCTGCTGCTGCCCGGCCGCAAGTTCACCCTTTCCCTGTACCAGCAGCGCCTCCCCGTCCGAAAACTGCTTTTCCGCCTCCGCAAGCTGCTTTTCTGCCTCCGCGAGTTCCCGCTCCCCGTCCGCAAGCTCTGCGCGCGCTCTCTGCAGTTCGCGCTCCGCCGTCCTCTCATGCTCCGCGAGCTCCCGCTCCCCGTCCGCAAGCTTCTTTTCCGCGTCTGCGATTCCCTCTTCTGCCTCCGCAATTTCTGCCTCCGCCTCCGCAAAGCGGTCGCCGGCCTTCGCCTCCTCTTCCGCGATCTCTGCCTCCGCCTCTCCGGTAATCTGGTCGTACCGCGCCTGTTCACGCTGTTGTTTCACCTGCCCCTCAATCCGTGCGGCAGCCTCCCCGACGAGTTTCTCATAGCCCTCCGAGTAACAGAACAGCTCCCCGCTGCCCTCCAGGCGCAGGTAAACCGCCGTATATATCCCACTGTCCACAGCCTCCCGGGGCACAAAAAAGGTATAATCCGCCGAGGCCGCCGAGCGGAAGGATACTGAACCGTTCGGATTATTAATGTCCGCCACATCAACCACGATGCCGGTTATTGTATACACCGCATTCCGGAAATTCCGGCCATCCTCCTCCTCTTCCTCCTCCCCGCTCCGGTTCTCCGCAATCTCCACCGTATCCCCGATGCGTTTTCCCGTATCCAGAATATATTTCTCTGTCACCGCGATTTCATCCGCCCGCTCCGGCAGCACCCCGCCCTCCACATACGGGACATTCATTTCCGCACCGTCGAGCATTCTGACTTCCGCCGTCGCATTCTTCTCCCCGACCCCTGTCCGCACGGTACTGCTGTAGCCCCCCTGCGCATACGCCACTTCCTCAAGTGCCCCGAGCGCTTCCACATCCTCCTCAGTCAGCCCCAGCGTAGAGACAATGCAGAGATCAAAGAGCCTGTATTCATCAAAAAATGCATCCGCCGCGCTGCGCAGATCCACACAGGCCGCCCGAAGCCCTGTCAGCATCGTGACACCGAGTGCCGTGATCAGCGCAATGGAAAAAAAGCGCCTTTTTCCATTCCGGATGGAGCGCAGGATATCCTTATTGTATGCTTTGTATGCTTTCTTCATGGATCTCCCCTCCGGCTATCCTGCTACCACTCGATCTCCGCGATCGGAACCGGCCGGTCGCTGCAGGTGATCTCAGTCACCTTACCGCTTTTAAAGCGGATCAGCCGGTCCGCCATCGGCGCCAGCGCCGAATTATGCGTGATCAGAAGTACCGTGATTTTCTCCCTGCGGCAGGTGTCCTGCAGAAGCTGCAGAATCTGCTTTCCCGTATTATAATCGAGCGCCCCCGTCGGCTCATCCGCCAGAATCAGCTGAGGATGTGTGATCAGTGCGCGGGCCACCGCCGCCCGCTGTTTCTGCCCGCCGGACACCTCATAGGGATATTTTTCCAGAAGCGGAAGAATTCCCAGCTTTTTCGCGATCGGCATCACACGCGGCTCCATCTCCCTGGGCGCCACGCCGCCCAGCACCAGCGGCAGCAGAATATTGTCTTTTATGGAAAAATTATCAAGCAGGTTAAAATCCTGAAATACAAACCCCAGGTTATCCCGCCGGAATTCCGAGATCTCTTTTTCCCGGATTGTCACAATATTCCGGCCGTTTAAGAGCACCTCGCCATTCGTCGGCTTATCCAGCGCCGCAAGAATGTTGAGCAGCGTTGTCTTACCCGAACCGGACTCCCCCATGATCGCGACGTATTCACCCTTTTCCACCGAAAAATTGAGATTGGACAGCGCCTGCACCTGATTGCCTCCAAAACGTGTTGTGTATATTTTTCTCAGATTGTGTACTTCCAGAATCGACATATCATACCCTCCTGTATCTTTTATTCCGCGCGGCGAAACAGTGTTCCGCAATGGCTTCTCCGCCGCACTGTGTTTTCTGAACTGTGATCAGTATAACAAAAGAAAAGAATGTAAGCTATCGATTCAGCTTACATTTCCCTCTGATTTCTTACAATCCGGTAAGATTTCTGTCACGGAAAGATTTCTCCTGTTTTATCCGGGCACAATAAATAAGCACATGGCAATCAGATTATTTCGATTGCCATGTGCTCATAGTACTTTGTCTCATATCTCTGCAGACGGTAACGGCCACCGGAACATACTCATCTGTGCGTCACCCTATATTCTCTGTTTTTCACGCAGTTTTTCCACCAGCCTCGAAACCAGTGCAATTTCTTCCTCAGCGAGTCCTGACACATCCAGATTTCTTGCATCTGTCAGACCCATAAGATAATCCGTGGATACATGATAGATTCTCGCCAGTTTCACAAGCACCTCATAGGACGGATATCGCGCTCCTGATTCATAAGAGGATACCGCACTGACGGCAAGTCCTATCCTTTCCGCAATCTGTTTCTGTGTCAGTCCGTTTTCCTTCCTGAGAAATTTCAGCTTCTGCCCCATATTTATCATTTGTGCACCTTCCTTCGCAGACAATGTACTAAATAATGTTTCTGGCATGGTAAATTGTAATACACATTTCCAGAATTTTCCTGTTGCGTATACTACAAAAGGATGATACAATAACACAAACGTCTTATAATGATATCTGTACAGGGGATTTGTGTGCACACGCACAGACCCGGAATGCACAAACAGCGTGTGCGCGTGGAGGAAAATATGATGTCAGTGTCCGCATGGTTCAAAGAAACATTCTGCAAAAATCCTTCCTGGACCCGGAAGACGGCGGATGGCCGTTATGATTTAAGCAGCTGTCCGTTTGTGATTATGGAATTTGAAGAATTCACCGAGGAGGACATGGCCCGGATTCGAAAAAAAATCGACGAGCTGGACAATGGCTGAATAAACGGCATTCTTATGATGCAAAGAAAAGCGCCGGACCGGGCGGACCAGCGCTTTTCTTCATATGAGATCATTCCGGCTCCTCTCCCACAAATTCAATAATACTTTTTGCCGGAATATCAGTAATCACAATCTTCCCCAGCTGCTCCATCTGATGAAGCGCCTCTTCCACCTGGCGCACCTCAAGATCCAGCTGCTCCGCTGTCTGCCTGACAGTCGGCGGAAATCCGTTCTGGTCCGATAGTGACTTCATATAAGAATATACTTTCCGGGTGACAGCGTCCATAATCTTACCTTCTTTCCTTCTTTTTTCTTTTCACGGGTTATTATCTCTTGGATTCCCGCAAATTATAATGTCAGTTTGAAGCAGGCGGGGAAAGTTCTGGTATCGTGCCGGAAACGGATTCCGGTGGCAGGCACATCCTGAATATGCTCTTTTTCTTCTCTTAATTCCATGATTCTATATATAATTTCGTCTCTGTATTCACAAATACAGTGTCGTAATCACAATTAATTTCATCTCTGTACCCACAGATGCATTGTCGTAATCATAATTAAAATGATCTTCTCTTCCGGTTCCATGGTTTATTATAGCATGCAGACCGCAAAAGGTATACGTAATTTAAAAGCTGATATTGACATTTGAATATCTATATGATATTATTTTGATATCAAATAAAATATTTATGAAAGGAGATCAGTGTTATGAAAGAAAAAGAATTAAACCACAGTAAAAACGGAATGGCAATGCTTCTGCTCTTTCTTGTGCTTTTCGTCGCCGCGATCGGCGGCGCCGGATACGGACTCCCTCTTTTATCGGAGAGTCCCCCCGTCCCCATGGTGATCCTGACTGTAGTCTGCATCATCTGGGTGCTGACAGGCTGGATCCCGTTCATGGGTCTGAAAGTCTTAAAGCCACAGGAAGCACTTGTCCTGACACTGTTCGGACGCTACATCGGAACGCTCAAAGGAGAAGGTTTTTACTTCGTCAACCCGTTCTGTTCAGCCATCAATCCGGCTGCGGGCACGAGATTAAACCAGAGCGGTGATGTGAGCGGAAATCCCGCGTCCGCTGCCCGCGACGTGATCGCCGACATGACAGGAGGCGCCAGCAAAAAAATCTCATTAAAAATCATGACGCTCAATAACACCCGCCAGAAAATCAACGATTGTCTGGGCAATCCGGTCGAAATCGGCATTGCTGTCATGTGGCGGGTCGTGGACACGGCAAAAGCTGCATTTCAGGTAGATAATTATAAGGAATATCTTTCCCTGCAGTGCGACAGCGCCCTGAGAAATATCGTGCGGCTCTATCCCTACGACACGGCCCCGAATATCGATACTACCGGGGACGGCATGGCTGACGACGGAAGCCTGCGTGGCTCCAGCGAAATCGTAGCTTCCCGTATCCGGGATGAGATTCAGCAGAAAGTATCGGAAGCCGGCCTTGAGATTCTCGAAGCGCGGATCACTTATCTCGCATACGCACCGGAGATTGCGGCGGTTATGCTCCAGAGACAGCAGGCGACGGCGGTCGTGGACGCGCGCAAAGTCATCGTGGACAGCGCCGTCGGAATGGTGGAAATGGCCCTGGAACGTCTGGCCGAAAAGAACACGGTACTGTTGGACGAGGAACGGAAGGCGGCAATGGTATCCAATCTTCTCGTTGTTCTCTGCGCAAACCGCGACGCGCAGCCGGTTGTGAATTCCGGCAGCCTGTACTGATATGGCAGATGCTCCGAAAAAGCAGATTCCCCTCCGCCTCTCTGCAAAGCTGTACAGTGCAATTGCCGCCTGGGCAGAAGATGATTTCCGCTCCGTAAACGGACAGATCGAATATCTTCTCACCGAATGTGTACGGCAGAGAAAAAAGAGCGGGAAATATGTGTCCGATGAACTGGACAAACCGCTGGAAATTGATATCGAATAACCGGACGGCGGCGTTTACGCCGCTCCGGACAAAGGGAAGCCCCGGGAGAAAACGGCTGTCAGTACCGTTCTCTCCCGGGGCTTCCCTTTGTCCGTATTATACCACAGATTTCCCCGCAGAACAAGACTGGTATCCCCGCACCGCCCGTGCTATTGTAACATTCAGTTCCCTTTCACAGTACAGTTATCAGGAGGATTTTTCATGGACAAAAACTGGATGATTTTGTTACAGCAGAATCAGCTGACACAGGTGCTGAAAACCAACCATACCACAGAGCAGTACGGCCTCACGCTGAGCAGGGAGGACGCCGCCCTGATCCTGGAAGAGAAGAACCATGCCCTGAAACAGCAGCAGCGCGTGGAATTTGGTTCCGGAATCACGGAAAAGATCATTTTTACTTTCTGTGACTCCGGTTTTATTGACCAGAACAATTATTCCGACACCATAATCCGGCTTCAGGAAATATTTTTCCTGTATAAAAATGAAATGAACGATGAGATCTCGGACGACGAACTGCTCCATTTCATGAAAGAGCAGTTTGAGTCTGTCTGTTTCGGAGATCCCGATTATCTGGAGGGTACCTGCCTGAACCTGTTCGCACAGGCCATCCGGGCAGGTTACCGGGGATACCGGCACACACAGGGATATGGGGAATTTGAAAAACTTGACGAGGTTCCCCGCTGGGACTATGATCTGTACCTGGAAACTTTAAAAGATCTTCTCTGGAGGTGAGAACCGATGCGCCCTGAATATGAAATGGAAGAACTCGTGCCCATCGTCGGCAGACTGGCGGAAAAATATACGGCTTTTGAGAGCACTTCACTTCCCTATGAAAAAGCCGCACAATTAATGGAAGCTGTTCTCTACTGTATCCGGGAAGCAGAACCATCCGGCGGGGAGTCCGCACTCTCTCCCAGCCGCCTGTCCGCACAGCAGGCATACGAGGCAGGTCTCGCCCGCGTGAAACAGAAAACCCGGCTCGCACTCGACCGCTATAACAGCATACTGCGGAACTTTGTCTCCTACGGAAACCACTGTCTGGAAGATACCTTTCTCCGCGGACTTCCTGAATTTTTTAAATGGTACGATCCCGTCTTTGAGCCTCAGAATACGATTTTAACCCTGGATTATCCTGTTTTAAAAGACCTTTCCGGCAGTACCGGGATTGACCGTATCCATGAGTGGCTCTGCTGCGTCGGCCTGGAACAGTCTTTTCTGGAAAAGTTCCCGGAATCACTGGTGCGCTGTATTCTGGAAAAATACAGTCACCTGTACGAAGAGCTGGCAGATAATCTGTGCGAAATTGTCATTGCCGCCGCAGCGGTACACATCTGCGCACAGGTTCCCTTCCGTGAGGCGGATATAAACAATGCCGGCGCAGCGCGGATACGGGAATATTTTTCCCGGACCAGCCCTGAAGAAATAAAAACCGGCCTGGAAACGGCGGCGGATACTTTCCTGAGGAGCTATTACGGGAACGGGGCGGATCTGGCGGATTACCTCGCCGGCTCTGTCAGTTCCGTCGCGGTGCGCTTAAAAACCGCCGCGGAACACGGCAGCCTGCCTTTCTAAATCCGGCTTCCATCCATATAACAGAGAAAACTTCCCTGAAACATCAGGCGAATGTCTCATCCTCCTTGAATTTCCATGCCGCTTTCTGCTATAATTTAAGACACAGATAGCGAAAGCGGATCCGGAATCCGCTCAAACCCGCACAGCTTTGTCTGGCGCTGACCGGACAGAAAGGAGGCACCATGAGGAAACGAATCTTTACCGCAGTCTGCACCGCCACGCTGCTTCTCGTCACAGCCGGTACCGTTACCGCCTGCGGCAGCCGGGAGAATCCGTCAGGGCCCGTTGAATTTCCCGCGAGGGCAATGACATCTGTCGAGTTTATCCCGGATGCGCTCAGATGGGGGATGTCCATGGATGAAGCGCTGGAAGCCCTGGGGCTTGAAGACGCAGACTTCACCACCAGGGAAGAAAGGATTCCCGCCGTCGAAAATACAAATGCCTTCCTGCTGACCGAAATATCCTGCGACAGATTTGTATATAACGGCGTCCGCCTGAAGGTTGTCCTCTCCTTCCGGACACAGGAAGGGGAGCCGCAGACAGAGGTCGGACTGACCCGTTTCTACGCAGGTCTGTGCGAGGATTCCATCGAAACACTTTACACACTCAGGGATGCCGTCGACGCGGGCCCGCTGTCATTTTCAATTCCGCGCGAAGAGCTCACGCCGGATCAGCTGAAAGCGCTCGAATTCTTCTGTGCCAGCGCATATAAGGAGCCCGGGGACAGCTTTTCACAGATGGGCGTCAGCGCCGGGGGCGGCATCGGCACCGGCGAAGAGCAGACCGGTATCTATTACTTTTACCGGCTGGACGGTCTCTACCCCGCCGTCCTGGAGCGCGCCGGACTGACCGGCTGAAACAGGACCTTGCAAACCGGAAGACAATGCATTATAATATACGGTATTCACAGGAAATCACAACGAGGATATCTCATGAAGCTGTTCACGGAAATAAAATCAAAACAGGATCAATTTTATATCGGAAAGGGAATCGTGGTCATGCGGGATCTGTGCATCCCCTTAAGTGCCGTCTCCTCCGTCAGTGTCATTGAGCCGCCCGGAATTCCGCTGCTCTCCAGTCTGGTCTTTATCGGTTTCGGTTTGTTTTTTTCATTCAATGATCAGTCCGATTTTGTAAAGACCGTCGGCATCCTGATTCTGCTTTCCAGCGTAATCTTTCTGCTGATCGGAATTCTCGCAGCCATCAACCGGACTTCCCAGCTGAAAATACAGCTGCATTCCGGCAGATCTGTCATCTTTTCAAGCCGCAATCTCTCCTTTCTCAGGGAGCTTGCAGTACAGATCGGCAACTGTATCAGCGATGCGGAAATAACTGTTTCTGTCGATATCGGAGAACAGACAATCCGTCACAATGTCACATTGCCCGATGCGGAAAGCCTGTACGGTGACACCGCGATAACCAGCCGTCACACGGACAATGCGCCAGAGCGCAGTCTGGAGCCGCCCACGCACAGTACCGCAGACAGGACTCAGCCCCGCAGCCTAACCGACGAGGAATGGCGGCAGCTGGAGTGGTTCTTCCAGAACAGAAAGCGGCAGCTGGACGCCGGCGACTCCAGGTATCCGTCCTGCATCCGGATGGAAGAATATGCCGGCAACAGGGACAGCCGCAGGCTGAAGGCATATATGAAGGAGCTGGGGGCTCCCGCCATAAAGAGCATCCTTGGACAGACGGCAGACCGGACCATTATGGCTCTGCTCACCATTATTTTAAAATCCGGATCTTAAAACCAGGACAGACAAAATATAACACCGCTGTGCGGGCATATACAGCCCTGCAGCGGTGTTATTTGTGTCTCTGCCTGCCGGCACATTCTGCGCCCTCCGCGCTTTCATCAAAAAACCGCCCGTGCAGCCGGCGCGCACAGGCGGTTTTTTATGCATTCAGGGAAGCTTCATATGCCTCGCGGCAGGCTCTCGCCAGCTGGTCTCCGCAGGACGTCGGGCGCCCGTTGCAGGAGATACCGCCGATCTTTTCCTCCACCTGCTCTACCGTCAGCCCTTCGACGAGCTTCGGTATCGCCTGCAGATTCCCGTTGCAGCCACCGGTAAATTTTACATTGTGCACGATATTTCCGTCAAGCTCCAGCTCAATCCTCGTAGAACAGGTTCCCTTTGTCTTATACGTATAGTTCATATCAGCCCCTCCTGAGTTCAGAATATAATAATATTTCTTTTAGTATAAACAAGGATCTGCCCGGACGCAAGGTATTTCTTTCAAAGCGTGCATAACAGAAGACGCAGAAACCGCTTCTCCCAGGCAGGCGGCATGGTATCCGGCTGACTGAAACCGCCTGCCGCAGGACCCTGCGCATGGCATCCGCCTGACCGGAACCTCCTGCTGCGGGACCCCGCGCATGGCATCCGCCTGACCGGAACCTCCTGCCGCAGGACCCTGCGCATGGCATCCGCCTTATCCGCTGCCCTATGTGGGCGTCTGCAGAATCGGCTGTATCTGTTTTCCGTTAAGCGCCGCCTCAATCGTCTCCGGCAGCAGCTCCAGTTTTGCAATCATGGAATTGGGCTTACTCTTATAATTATCCTGGCCGAACGGCACAAAATAAATGTTTTTCATATTCATCAGCATCCCGATATTTTTAAAACCCGCTCCCAGCGCATCATTTGTTGAGATCGCGATCACAAGCGGTTTTCCGTTCCTCATATGCGCCTTTGTCGCCATAAGCACCGGCGTATCCGTGATGCCGTTACAGAGTTTTGCCGCCGTATTGCCGGTACAGGGGGCGATCACCATAATGTCCAGAAAATTATTGGGTCCGATCGGCTCTGCCGCACAGATCGTGCGGATTCCCTCGTTTCCGGTGATCTCGCAGATGCCGTCCACATATTCCTTTGCGCTGCCGAACCGCGTGTCGCAGGTCTGCGCGTTAAAAGAAAAAACCGGGATGACATTCGCCCCCATATCGCACAGCCGCTGTATTTCCTTTCTTGTCTTCGCAAACGTACAGAAAGACCCCGTTATCCCGAGTCCGATATTATATTTTGAAAAATCCATCACGCATTCCCTTCCTTTTCGCGGAGCGCAAATCTTTCAATAGCCCGGTCCAGAATATATGCACTCTCTTTGGGCGCATATTTTCCCGGAATACCGAGCACCAGGTCTGCTCTGATTCCATATTCCTTCGCACATGCAAAATCACATCCTCCCGGCTTTGAGGCGATATCAAGGATATAGGCGTCGCGCGGCAGTTCACGGATCATCGTGCGCGTCACGACCGGTGCGGGAACCGTGTTGACGAGCATTGCAGCCCCCATCGCCTCCTCCGGCCCGAATGCAAAATCCGCCGCATAAAATCCGTCTTTTTTCGCCTCCCTGCGCACCTCCCGCCTTCTGGCCAGGACTGTCACCCTGGCGCCCAGGGCCCGCAGCCGCGCCGCGATCGCCCTGCCGCAGCAGCCGTAACCCGTCACAATAATTTTTGCCTCATCAATATTGTACGGGCTGTTATTCACAAGCTCCGCGATGGCTCCCTCCGCCGTCGCGACTGCGTTCTCCTCCGTGACAACCGCATCCTCCATAAAATCAAGAAAATGAATGTCCCTTCTCTTTAAAATCTTCACCTGTTCCCCGGAAAAACATCCGCCCAGCACCAGCGTGCCGTTGATCAGATTTTTGTTCAATATATCATTTAAGGTCTTCTGTTCCGGAACCTTTGACACCGGTATGGGAAGAATCAGCATATCCGCCTCCGCCAGAAAACCTTTCAGTTTCTCAAGCTGCTCTGACGCCGTTCCGCTGTTTCTGATATCCAGGCAGCGCACGTTTCGTCCTTTTTTCGTCAGTATCTCGGCCAGATATACCTGACGCATATCACTTATAAGAAGAATCGTCTGTCTGTTCATAAAAAATTACGCTCCCTTCCATTTATTATATGACGGCAGGTATTCCGCGGTGCCACAGCGACCCGGCCTTTATTTATCAGAATATTTATATATTTTTTATCTATTAACAGTTCTAAAAATATTTTTTATATTTTTTTCAAAATAATACTTGACTTTTCCTCGTTTATCAGATATGATAAGTACAACAAAACAAGAGACACACAAAAGCAATAACAAAAGAACCGGAAGCAGCGCCAGGGCAGCATACCAGTCGCAGTTCAGAAGCAGAACTTCCGGAATTAAAAAGAAATGGAGGTACAGTCCAACGGGAACATAACGATTCACCCCAGACAATATCAGAGGAAAGAGAGGTACAGTCCAACGGGAACATAACGATTTACCCCAGACGATATCAGAAGAAAGAGAGGTATGGTCCAAAGAACACTTAACCGCATTCGCTTTTTCCATCAGACCAGCGCAGAAAACGTGACACTCCTGACAGAGGAACCCGAAACCAGTACCAGACGAAAATTTTTCAGATATGATGCGGTTTCCATCGTCATAAGATAATGATGACAAAGGATGATTGAAAAGACGAAGAAGTCCGGAAGAGGGAAACTGATTTTCCAGAATGCATCACAGTCAGAAGCAAAGTCCATGAGGACGGATCGTCCAAGGGGCACGGAACCCCGGCAGACAGAGCTCAGGAGAAGAGAACAGATTCCGATCCATGAAACTGGCTGACTGGCAGAGATGGGAATCCGGAGACAGCATCCCGAAAATCCAGCAGATCCGAAGAGGATCATCATTCAGAGAAAGAGGTAACGTCCAATGGATGAGATAATTTAAAAGGCGGCATCAAATGAGCAGATTTGATGTCGCCTTTTTTATATTCCATACTCTCTTCCTGATCTCACAGCTGTGTCTCGACAAAAATGTCGTAGATAGCCCGGATGGCATTCTCAAAATCGGCGTTGCTGACGCCGATAATAACATTGAGCTCTGACGAACCCTGATCAATCATTTTTACATTAATATTGGCATGTGCGAGCGCGGAAAAAATTCTCCCTGCCGTCCCCCTGGTGGACTTCATTCCCCGTCCCACCACTGCGACCAGGGCCAGATCCCCCTCCAGCTCAATGCTGTCGGGCTCTGCCAGGCGGTGAATCGCTGATATCACAGCCTGCTCCTTCCCCTCAAACTCCGGCTGGTGTACAAATACCGTCATTGTGTCAATACCGGAAGGTATATGCTCAAACGATATGCCGTTCTCCTCGAACGCGCTTAATACTTTCCGCCCAAAGCCAACCTCCGTATTCATCATATCTTTGTCAATATTTACCGAGACAAATCCTTTCTTTCCCGCGATTCCGGTAATTGTATATTTCGAGGAATGGCAGGTGCTCTCCACAATCCATGTCCCCTCATCCTCCGGTGCATTGGTATTGCGTATATTGATCGGAATGCCAGCCTTGCGCACCGGAAAAATTGCATCCTCGTGCAGCACGCTCGCTCCCATATAGGACAGCTCGCGGAGCTCGCGGTAGGTGATGGTCTTGATCGGCTGGGGATCACTGATAATCTTCGGGTCGGCAATCAGAACTCCGGAGACGTCCGTCCAGTTCTCATAGCAGGATGCGCGCACGGCCCGCGCCACGATAGAGCCTGTAATGTCGGAGCCTCCCCGCGAAAATGTATGGATTGTTCCGTCCGGTCCGGCACCGTAAAAGCCCGGAATCACCGCCCGCTCGACCTTTCCCAGCCGCTCTGCAAGCACTTTATTCGTCTGCTCCTCGTCAAACACTCCGTTTTCATCAAAGAAGACCACCTCCGCGGCATCGATAAACTCATAATTGAGATAGTTCGCCATCACGATGCCGTTGAGATATTCCCCACGGGACGCCGCGTACCCGGCGCCCGCCTTCTGCTTAAAGTTCCTGCTGATCTTCTTAAATTCTTCTTCCAGTGATAATCTCAGATTTAAACCATTAATAATTGTGTCATAGCGGTCCTTGATCTTCATCAGAGGAATTCTGAAATCCTCATCTGCCTCGACGAGTTCATAGCACGCATACAACATGTCTGTCACCTTTGTATCCCGGGCATTTCGTTTGCCCGGCGCACTCGGGACCACATATCTTCTCTCTTTGTCGGCATGAATGATCTTCCCCGCCTTGGCGAACTGCTCCGCACTGGCAAGAGAACTGCCACCGAACTTCACAATCTTAATCATTTTCTTCTGCTCCTTTAACTGCCATCTTAGCTAACGATATATATATTATCATAAATGACGGCCCCGTCAAATGATTTTTTAAGAAAATCTTATATTTTCGCTATTTCTCCGCCACTTTCCAGGCAATGGGACGAATCACCCTCTCACGTCAGGTAACCGGAACGGGTCCTGATATCACTTCCCTGGCCACATACAGAGTCATATCATGATGCGTTGCCATCACCCATTTTACAAGCGTCATCCTCATGCTTTCGATTTCGATTGCCGTGATACTGCGGGGGTGCACACAGCTCCCCGCGTTCAGATACCTTCCGCCGCCCTCAGGAAGTCTCGGCCGGTGTGAATGTCCGGCAGCCAGATAGACCTGATTCTCCTGCGTCCAGCTTTCCAGACAGCGCTCGTACTTTTCCAGTTTTTTGTAGTTCCTCGCAGCGCTGGTCGGATCATTGACCCCGAAACGCTCCAGAGGCTTCCAGAGATAGCGCACCAGGAAACGCGACAATTTCCAGCAGACCGAGTTAAAAAAATCCGCCTGATGCCCGTGCAGCATATATATGTCCTTTCCACCCTCCCTGTTTTCCAGAATCGCGGCTTCCGCCAGCGTTGACTTCAGCTCCATGTTATGATTTCCGTATAGGCGCAGAATTCGATGGTTCCTCTCAAACTGTCTGAACATACAGTACACATCCTCATGACAGGTTTCAATGCGTTCCTGTGAGCGGTTTTCCCACAGTTCTTCCCCGTCTCCCAGCTCCAGATAGAAAAACCCCCGCCTGAAATAATGCTCCAGAGCAGCGTAATAGAGATGCTGGTTCCGCAGAAAATTATCGTTTGCGCCGCCCTCCCCGCGATGGCAGTCGCTGATAATAACATACCGGCTGTAACCCGCCAGAGGAAGCCGGACCGCGCGCACAAAAGCTTTATCAATCCGTTTATGACATCCCATACCATTCCTCATTTCCGCACTTTATTTATTATTTTTTCTTTTCCATTCTCCTCCTTCTGACCGCGCGCGGATAGCGGTGTTTCTTCAGGCCCAGAACACGGCGGAACACCGGCGGAAACAGATAATACAGAAACACCATCCGGTCCACCGTCTTTGTAAACGGGCGTGTGGCGCGGATGTAGAGCCTGCAGTAAAAACGATTCATGATCTGTACAAGTCTGCGGTGAATGCGCGGAAGAAGCGCCACTTTTTCTGAAAAGTTCATCCGGATGTGTACTTCATTCCGTGAAATGTGGTAACAGTCCTCTGGGCGCCCGCTCCTGCCCAGCCCTTCCAGAAAGGCAGATGCCATCTCAGGCTCCCGGAACCGGACTGCCACCGCAAGCTCCAGTTCTTCCGGGTCTGAAAATGTGCCCATGCGAAAACCAGTCAGCCACCAGTGGTATTTTTCAAGTGCGAATACTTCCCTGCCGTTTCTGGTGAGACGACACCGGATCCATGGCATTTCCTCATCCGCCACCGCATCAAAATGTGCATACTTATACAGATGCGGCGGCACGATTCCGTCCGCATGGTAAATTCCGGTCTCCGCGCCGGTATTGATCCCATACTGGCCCTTCCAGAATTCAATCAGCCAGGTCCTTCCCTCATAGTCAAAATAGACCGGCCAGGTATCGAGCACCATATTTACCCCTGCCGCGATCCGGTCAAACAGCATTTCATATCCGAACTTTCTCTGCCATGCGTCCGTACGCGATGTAAAGACGTCCCAGTGCGTGTCATAGATAAACCCGGAAGGCTCCGTCAGCCCGTTCAGAAGCCGGATCTTCTGAGACATCTGCATTTCACAGACCTTCCTGCGGCTATTCCGTTTCCGGATTATCCATATCACAGCAAACGTCACAGCCAGCAGCAGAACGAGCGCCAGGATTATATAGAAAATGATTTTTACATCCATAAAACAGAATTCCTTTCTCACAGTATTTCCCTATTAAGATATGCCGGAATCCTGTTTCTGCGCTGTGTCCCCTTTTTCTACCGTGCCAGAAGCCCTCTGGCGAAATAGTCCGCCATATCGAGCGCCTGATTAACAACATCGCGGAAAGTCTCAATGCTTTCCCCGTATTCTCCGTCCACCTGCTGTTCTATTTCCTCCCGCACCAGATCCAGATGGTTTAGCAGCAGATTTCTCGTCTCACGGCTTCCGAAAAACGGATTCTGCCCTCCCAGAAGCGCTGCAATCTGATTTGCATTTCCATACCACTCCCGTATCAGGTTGTCACGGTTCTCCGTATCCCCTGATTTTAAAGAACGGATCAGTTCCCCCGTCAGTTCCACATGTGTGATCAGCAGATTGCGCAGCTGACGCACCACGCTGATCGGAAAGTATTCCGCAAACACATCTGTAATCTCATCTGCTGTCTGCAGGGCACGCTCCTCCACAGCCTGCTGATCCGGCGCATCCGCCGTGACACTCATCAGGTACATCCGGTTCCAGTACACATGTGCAAGCCACGCCAGACGCATCCCCTCAACCAGGCCCTCCAGCGCATTCTCCGCCTCATTCCCGCTCTCATTCCCGTTTGCTCCCGGAATTCCGGACATTCCTCCTCCCGGCATCCACGCCCCGTTCCTTTCCGGTATCGGCATTCCGGCTCCCGGCACCTCAGGCAGCGGCATCCCCGCATCCGGTATCTGCGGACCGGACATTCCCGGCATTCCCGCGTTTCCGGGCATTCCTCCTCCCAGTATCTGCGGACCGGATACTCCCGGCATTCCCACGTTTCCGGGCATTCTTCCTCCCGGCATCTGTCCCCTGGATATTCCCTCCTCAGGCATCCCAGGCAGCGGCGTACCCGCATCCGGTATCTGCGGACCGGGCATTCCCGCATTTCCCGGATTTCCTCCCCCAGGCACCTCAGGCAGCGGCATACCCGCATCCGGCATCTGCGGACCAGACATTCCCGGCATTCCCGCGTTTCCGGGCATTCCTCCTCCCGGCATCTGCCCTCTGGGATTCCCTCCCCCTGATCCCCCGGTTCCAGCCCTCTCCGGTATGGAGGATCCCGGACCGGCTCCGGGCTGCATTGTCTCATATTCTCCCCCCGGACAGATTGTAAGCTTCATTCCCACCTGCAGATTATAGGGATTCACTCCCGGATTTCCAAGAATCAGCTCTGTCACAGTCGTTTTATATTGTCTGGATAATTTGTACAGGGAGTCTCCCGCCTGCACAGTATAGACAATTCTGTTCTTACAGTTCATATCGTTGTCCTGTCATTTCATGTTTTCTTTATTATAATATGCCACCTGAAAACAGCGGGTGCCATCGAAAAATTTTCCTTCAAATTTTCCCGGAAATCTGATACTATAAAAACAGACACAGACACGCACGAAACGGAGCGACATTCATATGATACAGAATCACTCAGACGAACTGTGGGATATTTACACCAAAGACCGGGCTGCGACCGGAGAGATGCATCAGCGCAGGAACCGGATGAAGGCCGGGGAATATCACATTGTAGTCCATATATGCATTTTTAACCACAAAAACCAGCTGCTGATCCAGCAGAGACAGCCGTTTAAAAAGGGCTGGCCGAATATGTGGGATCTGTCTGTCGGCGGTTCCGCACTGGCAGGTGAGAGCAGCAGCGAGGCCGCCGCAAGAGAGACTGCGGAGGAGCTCGGCATCCACATCGATTTCTCGGAGATGCGCCCGCATTTTACCATCAATTTCGCAGAAGGATTTGATGACTATTTTATTGTGGAACAGGAGATTGATCTCTCGACCTTAATCCTGCAGCAGGAGGAAGTAAGGCAGGTGCGATGGGCGGGAAAAGAAGACGTCTTACGGATGCAGGAGGAAGGAACCATGGTCCCCTACTGGTTTCTGGACAGGCTCTTTGAAATCCGGGGAGCTTACGACGCGCATGGCAGGAATAACGCCGGTATCACCATCGCGTGCGCCTCCCGGAAAAATCTCGCCTCCTGGATGAGTATGATTGAAATTGTGAAACGGGACTTTCCCGGCTTTGAGACGCCGGAAAAGCTGCAGGCCTACCGGAATACGGTTATCCGGCACATCAGCCGCGGCAGCGCCATCTGCGCCCTGTATAAAAACATGGTTGTGGGAATTCTGCTGTTTTCCCCGAGGCATAACAGACTCTGCCACCTGGCAGTTCATCCTGAGTTCCGACGGCGGCACATTGCCACGCGGATGGTAAACCAGATGTTCCGGTCGCTCGCCCCGTCCCCGGAAATCACGGTAAAAACATACTGCCCTGAGGGGGACGAGAGAGAGATTGCATCGCGGGCCTTTTACCAGTCGCTCGGCTTTATTCCGGCAAAGTCCGCTCCCCACGACGGCTGCTGCCGGAAACAGGAATTCGTGCGAAACAGCACGGCACCCCCCACAGTTTAAAAAGAGGCTGTAATATAAATCGCCGAACAGAAAATCGCCAGAACCGGCAAATGCCGGTTCTGGCGATTCATTTTATACTTTATTCCGCCATAGTTCAGTCCGAACCTTACAAATTTATGCAGCATTCAGCTTAAATTGTTTCCCACTCTGTCACAGTCACAGACAGCGGTATGCGGACAGTAAAAAAGACAGCGATAAAACTGCTGTCTTTTTTAGGAGAAGGTATTTTTACTATGGGGTATAGCAAAAACTATATAAAATGTATTGGGGGGTTTTACAGGTATTATAGTACCATGTTCCACCGGATAAGTGTGCACAAACTTCCAGAAAATCAGGTCCTGAATTTATACAATTTGACGCGCACATCCTGCGCCTGTCCCCAGAGGCACACAAAACTGCACAACGAATGCGCCCCTCCCCCACAGCCGGCTTCCGGCACGGTTTCTGATTCCTGCGCGGCGTCAGTATGGAAGCACAGCCCTGCTCTCAAACAGCTTTTCAAACTCTTTCTGCCCGATTTTTTCCTTCTCAAGCAGAAGGCTGGCACAGGCATCGAGCACATCGCGGTTCTCCGTAATAATCGCTCTCGCCCGCGCGTAACACTCATCGATAATACGCTTAATCTCCTGGTCGATCGTCGTGGCAACTCCTTCCCCGTAACCTCTTGTGTGGGCAAGGTCGCGCCCGATAAACACTTCATTGTCATCGTCGTCGTAACAGATCAGACCAATATTCTCAGACATCCCGTAACGGGTAACCATGTCCTTTGCCATCCGCGTCGCCTGGCGGATATCCTGCGAGGCTCCCGTCGTGATATCGTCAAACACGAGCTCCTCCGCAACGCGGCCGCCCAGGGACACCACGATGTCCTGCAGCATCTTTCCCTTTGTGTTAAACATCTCGTCCTTTTCCGGCAGCGGCATTGTATAGCCGGCCGCTCCCGATCCGGTCGGGATAATGGACACTGAGTAGACCGGCCCCACATCCGGCAGCAGATGAAAGAGAATCGCATGACCCGACTCATGAAACGCCGTAATCTTCTTTTCCTTATCGGTGATAATCCGGCTCTTTTTCTCCGCTCCGATGCCGACTTTGACGAAGGATCTGCGGATATCCTCCTGCACGACAAATGCGCGGTCTTCCCTTGCGGCCACAATCGCAGCCTCATTCAGCAGATTCTCGAGATCCGCCCCGGTAAATCCCGCGGTCGTCTGCGCGATCTGTTTTAAATCCACATCGTCGCCAAGCGGCTTATTTCGCGCATGAACCGTAAGAATCTCCTCCCGGCCGCCCACATCCGGTCTGCCAACGTGCACTTTGCGGTCAAAACGTCCCGGACGCATGATCGCAGGGTCGAGGATATCCACACGGTTTGTCGCCGCCATCACGATAATCCCCTCATTCACCCCGAAGCCGTCCATCTCCACAAGCATCTGGTTGAGCGTCTGCTCGCGCTCGTCGTGACCGCCGCCCATCCCGGTTCCCCGGCGCCTGGCCACAGCGTCAATCTCATCAATAAAAACAATGCACGGCGCATTTTTTTTGGCGTCCTCAAACAGATCACGGACGCGCGAGGCACCGACACCGACAAACATTTCCACAAAGTCCGAACCCGAAATGCTGAAAAACGGCACACCCGCCTCCCCGGCGATCGCCTTTGCGAGAAGTGTTTTTCCGGTTCCCGGAGGCCCCACCAGAAGCACGCCCTTTGGGATTCTGGCACCGAGCTTCGTATACTTTTTCGGCGCCCTGAGAAAATCCACAATCTCCCCGAGCTCCTCTTTCTCCTCCTTAAGCCCCGCAACACTGGCAAAAGTCACATGGCGCGTCATATCCTCCGTCATCAGGCGCGCGCGGCTCTTGCCAAAATTCATCATACGGCTTCCGCCGCCGGAACTGGCCGTCGCCTGATTCGTCATAATCATAAAAAATATAAACATGGCGCCGAAGATAATCAGATACGGTAGCAGTGTCAGAAGCCAGCTCTCCGTCGGCGGATTCTCCACCGTGTAATTCAGAAAGCCCTTCTCCCGCATATACTGTTCGATTTCATTCACATCGCTGACCGTGAGTGTCTGATTTTCACCCTCACGGAATACAATGTAGATATTACCGGTCGGTGTCTCGCGGTTGGGAACAATCCGCACCTGCGCCACCTTTTCCTCCGCAAGCGCAGACTCAAAAAGCGCCCGGGAATAAGTATTGGACGCCGTATTCCCGTCCATCCAGTACCAGACCGCGACCACAACCAGTATGAGTATCAGATATATTCCAAATCCTCTGTAACTGTTTCTCTTATTCAACCTGCTTCTCCTTTATTCCTCTGTCTCCACAAACCCGATATAGGGCAGATTCCGGTATTGCTGGGCATAATCCAGCCCGTAACCCACCACAAACTGATCGGGAATGGTAAATCCCACATAATCCACCGCGACATCGACGACTCTGCGGTCCGGCTTATCCAGAAGCGTGCACAGTTTAAGACTCGCAGGATTTCTCGTCTTAAGATTCTCCAGCAGATACTTAAGCGTCCTTCCGGAATCAATAATATCCTCGACCAGAATCACATTTTTCCCTTCAATACTGGTGCCCAGATCATTCACAATCCGCACCACACCGCTGGAGGCCGTTCCCGCCCCATAGCTGGAAACTGACATAAACTCCAGTTCCACCGGAACCGATATCCGCTTTGCCAGCTCGCAGGTAAAAAACGCGGAACCTTTTAAGATACAGATCAGACAGACCGGTTCCCCATCGTAATCAGCGCTGATCTGCGCGCCAAGTTCCCTGATCCTTGCATCTACCTCTTCCTCCGTGAGATGAACATTAATCTTTTTGATCCTCATAATAGCTTCCTCCAGTGATCCGTACTTCGAGAATTTTTCCTGTGTGTTCTTCTATCTTACAGCCAGCGCTGATGCGTCCGCCCGTTACCCAGAGAATATGTGACGCTTCCGCAAGAAGCCAGATGCCGTCCCGGATGCTTTGCGGAATCTTTTCCCCGATAAAATATTCCCTGAGCTTTCTGGTATGCCCCTGGTCGTCGGTCACCAGAAAATCGCCCGGCCGTCTGCCGCGAATCTGCAATCTGCCTTTAATTTTATCATAATTCAGCCATTTCGTATACTTTTTTTTCGGAATTTCGTCCATTTTTCCACAAAACGGAAAGATCTTCATATACATCTTCCCGTCCGGCAGCGCTACCACGAATTCCTGTCCCTGCTCCATGCGGGAAAGTGTCTCCTGCGTCACCTCAAATTCCACTGCCTCCCCGGCTTTGCCGGGTACCTGCCGCTTTCCCGCTTTATCCGCCTCCTTTACTCCCAAAAGCACGCGCCGCTCCCCCTCGTCTCTCCGGATACGCACGCCGTCGTACACGCGCTCTGCCCGCAGGCGGTATGGCAGCGTGAGATACCGCCCGTTCTGGCTTGCGAACAGCTCCCTGACCGCCTCGACATGTACTGTGCCCAGATCTCTGCGGCTGCCCGCCGCGCGCGCAAGGATCCGCAGCAGAAGCTCCCTCTGGAGGACGGGCGGATATTCCAAAAAAACTTTCCTGTAAATCATACAGTCCTCCGCCTCTCCGCTGCACACAAGCGGCAGCAGCTTAGCGGCCTGCCAGTCAAAATAATCCGCCAGCTCCCCCATCAGCCCGGCTGTCCGGGCAATGTGCTCCACCGCCCGGCTGTTAACAAGCGTAAGCTCCGGAAGAACCCTGTGCCGCAGACGGTTGCGGCTGTACGCCACGTCCATGTTCGTGCTGTCCTCACAGTATTCCTGCCCGCATGCCTTAAGATATGCCTCAATTTCGCCGCGCGTACACATAAGCAGCGGACGTATCAGCACGGCACCGCCCGGATAAGTCCTCTCTGACCGCATCCCGTCAAGCCCCGCAAAACCGCTTCCGCGCACCAGCTGAAACAGTACCGTTTCAGCCAGATCACCGGCATGGTGCGCCAGCGCGATCCGGATCCCGCCCTCCGTCTTCCCTGCTCTCTGCCGGACGGCTTCCTGTGCAAAGCAGTCGTGCCGCAGCGCGCGCGCAGCCTCCTCCAGCCCCACCCCGCACCGTCTGGCATACCCTGGCACATCAGCATAAAACGTACGGCAGGAAATCCCGTGTTTTTTGCATAGCGCTTCCGCAAAACCGGCATCCCTCCTGCTCTCCTCTCCTCTGATCCCATGCTCGACATGTACCGCGCAAAGTGAAAATCCGATTTTTTCCCGGTATCCGGCGAGCAGAAGCAGCATACACACCGAATCCGCGCCGCCGGAAAGTCCCGCAATCACAAGGTCTCCTTCTTCTATCAGCCCTTCCTGCCGTATCTTCCGGAATACCTCTTCCTCCATAAAATCTCACATCCTTCCGCAGAAGTCTTTCTCCCCTCGTCCGCCATTCCGGTCCCCGGATGTCTTTCCCCTTACGCCCTGACCGTCCGGGCTGCCGGCTCCCGGATATCTCTCTCCGCCGGCGCGCCCTCCCTCCGGTTCCGGAATTCCTACTTCTCCCAGATACAGGCTGCCAGAACCGTCATGTCATCCTGCACCCTTCCCCCGGTAAACAGCATCACACGTTCCATAATCCGCTTGGCGAGAATGCCCGGATTGTTTGTGCGAATGCTCTCTATTACTTCCTGCATTGTCTCCTCCGGCTTCGGAACATGCAGATATTCTAACACACCGTCCGTCACCATGACAACAAAATCTCCCTCTGCAAGCTGCACATCCTGCATTTCTATCTCCACCCTGGCATTGGCTCCGACCGGAAGACTGCCGGAGGCGATACACTCCACGGAATCCGCGCGCTTAATAAACGTCGCGGCGGCCCCGATTTTATACAGCCTGGCCTTCCCACTGTAGAGATTGATCCTGCACAGATCCACGGTGGAATAGAGATCATCCTCTCCTTTCATCACCATCGCGGAATTCATCATGCGCACCGCCGTCTCCACGGAAAATCCGGCCTCCAGAAAACGCTCAACGAGATCCAGCACCATCTCGCTCTCCCGGCACGCCGTGCTCCCCGACCCCATCCCGTCCGAAAGCCCCATCAGAAGCTCTCCGCGCTCCAGTTCCAGGAATGAAAAATTGTCCCCAGAGATCTGGGCTCCGTCTTTTTTCATCCGCGCAATTCCCTGCACATTGCGGTATCCGGTATCCTCATACAGCAGAAACGCACAGGGTTCTTTTGAGATAAACGTGCGGGCGTCCGGCGCCATCCGCATTTTCTTCCCAAGGGCATGAGAGACCGCGGCCAGAAATGATTTTGCCGACACACATCCCCCCGCCCTGCTGCGCAGGGTCGCCTCCAGTTTCAGATATCCATCCACCGTTTCCACCAGATGCATGTCCCCGACCGCGATACCGCTCTCCTTTGCGCGGTAGCGTATCTCTGAGAGCACATGGCGCCGCTCCCCGTCAAGAACACGCTCCTCCCTGGCACAGTCCTGCATAATATATGCCATCGCGTCGAGTTGTTCCGCGATCACCTGCCGGTTCTCCAGCAGACGGTTATACCAGGCACGGTTTAAGCTGACGCGCTCAAATACATGGACAGCCTCCTCCACCATATCGCGGCTTCTCTTACAGTATTTTTCCAGCTTTTCCTCCGCGTCCCGCCCGGGAATCCCTGCATGCCAGATCGAGGTAAGCATCTGGGAGAGTACGCCGTACAGCGGCGCGTTATCCCGCTCCCAGCAGACCGCGCACGAATCGCAGGAAGTGCACAGCTTTCCCGTCAGTTCATTCTGCACCTGCCCGAGCTCGTCCGCAGCATACCGTCCCTGGCCGGTACTCATGGACTGAAAAATCCTGGAAAGCCCCTGAAATGATTCCGCATAATTCTTCAGCTTTTCCCCGTTTCCGTGCTCCACATGCGTCACCTCCTCCGGCGGCTGCGGTTTCCACTCCAGAGCTGTGTGCAGCAGACGGTTTAACAGAACAACCGCTCCGAACACAAACGCTCCCTCCAGAAAAACTGCCGCCATCCCCGGCTGGTCCCTCCATTCCAGAAGACTTCCTCCGAAAGACAGGATTACCGTGGAAACTGCGGCCATAATGCCCGCCAGAAACGCGGGACACCCGTCGTTGGCCCATACCGTGACCCTGACAGCCGCAATGATGACAGGCAGAACAACCGCGTATTTGATTCCCGCAGTAAGCGGCATCCCGAACAGCATTCCTATGTACATGCAGCCCATCAGCAGAAATCCGCTGACGTTTTCCAGATAAAGCGCGGCAAAATATGCCGGCACCAGCGGATAACAGCCCATTATATTCACACTGCACATCACGCCGCCCAATGCTCCCAGTATCATTTGTCTCACTCCCGTTTTTCTCATACTCATAGTCTGTCTCCTCTTTTCTTCCCGGTTTCTGCCCGCCCGGATATCTCCGGCAGTCTGCGGCCGCACATAACGCGGGCGAAACACCGCATTTCTCTCCGGCTTTTCCGGCCATCTCCGGCAACAGGCAGGTGCACCTGATTATATATACCGGTCACGGAAATGTTTGTCAAAGCAGCGGCGTGTTTTGAAAAACTTTTCGCCAAATTTCCTTTTCGATTGTCTGTTTTACGGATTTTGAAAAACGTCATGTTTCTTAAGAAGTTCACGGTGTATCCATTCTGTCTCTGTAATGTGCGGTCCCAAAAGCCGCCCCGCGGGCAATCGGGCATGGGAATGACCTTCTCCACTACCCGCGCGCCGGGCACCCGTCAGCTTTTGCTGACATTCTTCCTCCGGGTGCCCGTGCGCATAAAAATACAGGGGAGGCAGCAGCTCCTGTGAGCGACTGCCTCCCCTGTCCGGGATAACCGGCTTTCCGGCGGCGCCGGCTAATACCGTTTAATTTTCTTAGACGGCGTTTTTTCAAATTCCGTCTCCCGCACTTTCAGGCGGTATACTTTCCGGTGCGCGGGCACGCTGAGATTGTAATCATCAATAATCTGCTGCAGCTCCCGCCCGATATCCTTAATCCTCTTTTTCTTTGCGTACTCGTAATCGGGAAAAATCTCAGCTTCGATCACGCCCTCGCTCTCACGCACAAGAATTTCCTGCACAAGACGCTGCAGGCCGATCCTGTTCTCCACTTCTTCCGGTGAAACATTTTCGCCGTTTTTCGTGATGATAAGGTTCTTCTTCCTGCCGGTCAGATAAACAAACCGCTCCTCATCCACATAGCCGAGATCCCCGGTGACAAGCCATCCGTCCTTTAAGGCATCCGCCGTCTCTTCCGGCATTTTGTAATACCCCTGCATCACGCTGCTGCCGCGGACCCAGAGTTCTCCGTCCACGGTTTTCGCCTCGCAGTTTGGCAGAAGCTGCCCCACCGAGTCTTTCCGGATATTCCAGCTCACATTGTTGCTGATCACCGGGGCGCACTCCGTCATCCCGTAACCCTGAAGAATCGTGATTCCGTATTTCTCAAACAACTCCAGATACGCTGGGTTTAAATATGCGCCGCCGCTGCAGATCGTGTGAAACTGCTTTCCGAATACTTTGCCCTTCACAATGGCGGGCGGAAGCCAGGACGTCTCTTCCAGCTTCTTTGCGAGCGTCTCAATCATCAGCGGCACCATCAGAATCATCTCCGGCTCAAACAGTTTAATATTCTTCGCCACCCGGATCAGGGAGTCGTTGATGCAGATAACGCTGCCCAGCGAAATGCCCTTGAGAATATCCATTGAAAGACAGTAGGCGTGGTGAATCGGAAGTACCGTAAGTATCACCGTCCGCTCCGGAATTTTCATATCCAGGCAGGTGGCGTTTTCAGCCAGGTTGCGGTGCGTCAGCATCACGCCCTTGCTCTTTCCCGTTGTGCCGGAGGTGAACATGATCGTGCACAGCTGCTCAGGCTGCGGTGCATAGTCAAACCCCTCTCTGTGTTCCCGCAGCAGCGCCTCAAAAGATAAAGTATCTTTATCACTCTCTTCCTGCTGCATGGAGATAAGGTACTTTAACTTCGGGCATCGTTCCCCCGCGATCGCGGCGACATCCGCGCGCAGGCCGTCAAAAACAAACGTCGTCACATCCGCCCGGTCAATCAGCTCGCACATTTCTTCCGCTGGAAGGGAGACATCCAGCGGCACGGCAACGCTGCCGCTGTTTACCGTGCCAAAATAGGATACCAGCCACGGATAGGAAGTTGCCCCGGTTATGGCGATATGACTCCCCTGCTCCCCGAGCGCCGCCAGCGCCGCTGAAAAATGTTCGCTGTCTTCCTTTAACTGCGTGTATGTCTTCGCCTCTGTCTCATCTTTCTTCTTTTTATAGCGGATGGCGTCCTCCGCGCCGAAGCGCTGCTCCGCCCCCGTCAGGATCTCACGAATTGTCCCACAGACCATTTAAGACACCGTACCTTTCCCTGTGATAATCTTTTCCCTATGCTTCTTTCGTCAGCTTCTCCAGGTAATCTGCCGCTTCCTGCACGGTGCGGATGCCCGCAGCCTCCTGCTGATCAATTTCAGTCTCAAATTCATCCTCGAGCTCGCCGAGCATACTCATAAAATCAAATGAGGTAAACCCGAGATCCTCCATAAAACGGGATTCCGGCCGGATCGCCGCCCTGTCCACTTCCACATAATTCACTATAATATCTGCCAGTTTTTCAAACATATCCTGCATTCTCCTTTCTGTCTATACCGCATTTATAATGGCGCCGATGGTCTGTTCCGGATCTTCAATCCCTTTGAACATAATTTTGCAGAGATAATAGTAAAAGTATTCCAGCTGGTCACGCGAAACTGCTTTTATCTGATGTTCAAAGTTAAAATCAAGACCGTTATCGTCTGAGCGGTGCATCACAGTCAGGTACATCGCCTGGGTTGTCGCCCCGTTCGGGTACCATTTTGTACGGTAGCGGATGTCCCCGAGCTTGTCAAGCCCTTTCTCCTTTAAGGTCAGCGGCTGATACGTCAGCGACATCGGCTCGTAGGTAGCTCCCGGCTCTGCCGGATATGTCCTGCCGCGGTGTGCAAAATAGGCCACCGGATCATAATTTGCATGGCGGAACAGCTCATTCTGCCTGTCGCGCATCTCATATATCCCTTCAAGGAAAGTCCTGTCCGTGGACAGAATGGTGCGGAACGGGAAGGAGTGAATGCGGGTACCGCCCGATTTTTTCTCCTGTAGCGTCGCCCTTCGCGCAATCGCCGTATTGATCGACACATCGTCATGCCCGTTCATTTTCTGGAAATAGGTGCGCAGTCCCATCATCAGCAGACAGACCAGCGATACGTGATATTTTTCGCAGAAATCCATCAGCCGTTTCGTCGGCTCCGCCTCGAGATGGAAAATATCCAGGGCGGATTCCACCGAGTCCGACACGTTAAGCGCCGCGCGCACATCCGGATTTCCGGTGCGCTCCCGCGCCTCGTCAAGCCGCCTCGTGCCGTCAACACCATTATATACAGGCTCCGAGGATTCAATCAGTTTGCGGAAAAATTCTTCGTCGCGCTCCTTCGCGCGGCATCCGGCCTCATATGCCAGATCCTTTTTCAGCTGCGTGATATAGGACGCCATCTCCTTCGGGTATGGCACATCCTCATACATCGCGTTACAGTAGATCTCAATCACATCTTTCAGAAAACAGATGATCGACTGCGCATCCATCGTGAGATGATCCACCAGCATATAGACTCCGCTGTAGCCGTCCGGCAGCTTTATCATGACAATCCGGTTCTGCGGCGCATCGTGATGCTCAAACGGAACTTCCGTCCAGCCCTGCATCACGGCATCTGCCTGCTCCACCGTCTGTCCCGTGAAATCCACAAATTCAATATCACGCTCTTCCCTGTCCACCACATACTGATACCAGTTGCCTTCCTTGTCCTGTGTAAAGCGCAGCCTCATGGACTCGCACCGCTCGTACGCCTTGTAAATGGCCTTTTTCAGCTGCTCAAAATCCAGCTCCACCTCGATCACCAGGCTGTTGCCGATATTGAGCACCTGTTTTTTCGGGCAGAAATCCAGATAGAAAAAATGGAATTTCTGAGCCACGGTCAGCGGGTATACCTTATATCCTTTTCTCGTCTTCATCATTTCACAACACCTCCGATTAATTCATCCATTGCGCGCTCATACGCTTCAGTATCTTTATAATAACTCTCCGCGTGCGCAGCTCCCTTTACGATCAGTTTCTGTTTCGGCGAGGCAATGTTCGCATAAATCCGCTCACACATTTCAGACGGCACAAATGTATCCGCGTCCCCGTGAATCATCAGGATCGGCACCTTCGCCTTTCTCACCTCCCGCGCCGCATTGCATTCGTCCATGCCGTATCCGGCAGCTTTCCGGTTGATAAAATCTGCAGCCGGAATAACCGGAAACGCCGGAAGATGGTACATTGAATGCAGCACATGGGTAAACACCTCCTTCGGAGATGTAAATCCGCAGTCCGAAATAATCCCTTTTACCTGCGGCGGGAGCGAAAGCCCGCTCGCCATCAGCACGGCAGCCCCTCCCATCGATGTTCCGTGGAGCAGAACCTGCACCTCTTCCCCGCAGCGCCCGGTCACCCATTTCAGCCAGCAGAGCGCGTCTCTCCGGTCCAGACACCCGAAACCGATATACTCCCCCTCACTCTGCCCGTGCGCACGCTCATCCACCAGAAGCATGGAAAAGCCGTTTTTCAGATAATAATCCGAAAGGGCGATGTAATCGCTCATCCCCTGGCTCGTATATCCGTGGAAGCACACGACTGCCTTTTTCTCATCCCCGCACGGAAACCAGGTTGCATGCAGCTTCAGCCCGTCCTCCGACTGTATCCAGACGTCGCTGTGCGGGTGCGCAAGCATCCGGTTCTTCCTCTCTCCGATAAAACCGGCATACTGCGACCAGTCCGTTCCCGCCATCTTCATGGTGCGCTCCGTTTTCGCCTCATTCCGTTTCATCGTGCGCCGGTAGAAATAAATTGTCTCCCCGGCCCCCGCGGCCACAACTGCTCCCACGGCCAGCATCGCTTTTACAAACCCTTTCATAAAACCTCCATTTACAACTAATTTCGACCATTGGTCAGTGCTTGTTTTCTTATACATTAACACTTAATCGACCATTGGTCAACACTCTGAAGGTCAAAATTTGCGGCTTTGCGGAAGTATTTTCTGTCCGTTTTTACCAATTGCCGCTCATACATTATGCATGCTATAATAAAAAGGTCTTTACGGATGAAATTTACTTAAGGGGTTGACCTGCAGAAATGCCGAATAACGTAAAATATGACAAAATTCTGAATGCACTTGAAACGCTGCTCGGGGGCAGAAATCTGCAGACGATTTCTGTCAGCGAAATCGCCCAGACCGCCGGGATCGGAAAGGGAAGTATCTATTACTATTTTCCCTCGAAAGAAGCGATCTTTGAAGCCCTGGTAGAGCGCAGCTACGAAAAACCTCTTGAAACCGCCAAGGAACTGGCCGCACAGACCGGTATCTCCCCGTTCACGCGCATGGCTATGATATTCCAGGCGTGCAGGAGTTCTTCTTCCCTGTTCCTAAACCAGCAGCCGGAACCGGCGCAGTCAAATGTTCAGGAGCGGGCTTTACTGCATCAGAAATACATGAACCATCTGATCGCTGAACTGAAACCGACGCTGACAGAGATCATCTGTCAGGGTATCGCGGACGGTGAAATTCATTTTGATTATCCGGCGGCACTGGCCGAAATCGTTCTGATTGTACTTACGGTAAAACTGGACAATTCCCTTGTCCCGTCATCCATTGAGGATACCGAGGACACGCTGCTGGGGCTGATCTCGCTGCTGGAAAAAGGAACCGGTAATCCGGTGGGCTCACTGAATTTTCTGATGTCCCATACGCCGGCAGCCACACAGGAATGAAAGAAAGCGCAGGCACAGAAAGCGCAGGGTCAGGAATCACGAAAAAGAGGGCGTCCACGCTATGGCATGGACGCCCTCTCCGTCTGTAACATGAAAATCGGAGCAACAGGATTTGAACCTGCGACCTCACGGCCCCCAGCCGTGCGCGCTACCAAACTACGCCATGCTCCGATGTACTGTTTTTTTATTATAACACATCCGAAATCTTTTTTGAAGTCTTTTTTTAGTTTTTTTCTATTTTCTCTCTGCCCTCCCGCAGGAACAGCTTGACGAATCTTCCTTTTCTTATTATAATCTTTTCTGTTGATAACATTAAAGCTTTAGTGTGCTAAAGGAGGAGTATCTGATTATGAAAAAGAGAACCAGAATCGTTTCGATTCTTATGGCAGCAGCAATGACAGTCTCCATGTCCGCCTGCGGGGGGCCGGACAACTCCGGTACCTCCAAAGATTCCGGAAACAGTTCCGCCGGCAACACAGATTCCACTGCGGACGCAGACGGACAGACACCGGCAGACGACAGTGACCCTGGAGACGGATCTGCCGCGGACGGAAACGACGGTGCATCCTACACCATCGGAATCTGCCAGCAGCTGGAACATCCCGCCCTCGACGAGGCTACCGAAGGTTTTCAGGCTGCCCTGACCGAACTGCTCGGGGAGAACGTGAAATTTGACCTGCAGAATGCCCAGGGCGAACCGGCCAACTGCGCCACCATCTGTAATAATTTCGTTTCCAGCAATTACAGCCTGATTCTGGCAAACGCTACCAGTTCCCTTCAGAGCGCTGCGGCGGCAACCAGCACAATTCCGGTTCTGGGAACGTCCGTCACAGACTATGCGACTGCACTCGAGATGGATGACTGGTCCGGCGCAACGGGAAGAAACATTTCGGGAACTTCCGATCTTGCTCCGATCAGCGAGCAGGAGGACATGCTTGTGGAGCTGTTTCCTGATGTAAAGAAAGTCGGTATTCTCTACTGTTCCGCAGAACCGAATTCCGAATACCAGGCGAACGAGTTCATCAAATGCCTTGAGGAAGACAATATTGCCTATGAGGTCTTCACCGCGGCCGATTCCAACGATATCGCTTCTGTCGTCCAGAATATGGTAACCGCCGTGGATGTCATGTACATACCGACCGACAATACGATGGCCGCAAATGCCGAGACCATCAACAATGTCGCTCTCCCGGCAGGTATTCCCATCATCGCAGGTGAAGAGGGAATCTGCGGAGGCTGCGGCGCCGCAACGCTTTCCATCAGCTACTATGATATCGGCTACACCGCAGGCGAGATGGCCTACGACATCCTCGAAAACGGCGCGGATATCTCCACGATGGAGATCAGATATGCTCCGACTGTCACAAAAAAATACAATGCGGAAATCTGTGAAAAGTTAAATCTCACAGTTCCCGACGATTATACTGCCATCGGTGCAGAATAACTGACTGGGGGTTCTTATGGCGATTCTGATGTCACTGGATCCCATGGCCCTGCTCCGCTCAATGCCCGGCGCTTTCGCGCAGGGCCTTGTGTGGGGACTTATGGCCCTGGGTGTTTATATTACGTTCCGTCTGCTTGATTTTGCCGATCTGACCGTGGACGGTTCCCTTGCAACCGGAGGTGCAGTCGCAGTCATGCTGATCCGTGGAGGCATGAATCCGTGGTCTGCGCTCATTTTTGCTTTTATCGCCGGGATGGCAGCCGGTTTTGTCACCGGAATGCTCCATACTGCGCTCGGAATTCCAGGAATTCTTGCGGGCATTCTCACACAGATTTCCCTGTACTCGGTCAATCTCAACATCATGGGCCGCTCAAACCAGGCCGTCAGTGTGGACAAGTATCCGCTGGTCATCTCGCTCCGCTATATCTCGGATTCCACCGGCACACGGATTCAGGTGTTTACCACCAGCATCCTGTTCTGTGTTGTCACCGTCGCGATTCTGTACTGGTATTTCGGAACAGAGCAGGGACACGCGATCCGCGCGACAGGCTGCAATCAGCAGATGGCGCGCGCCCAGGGCATCAGCACAAATTTTCACACTGTTCTTGCCCTGATGCTCTCAAACGGTCTCGTCGGACTTTCCGGCGGTCTCTACGCACAGTTTCAGGGCGCGGCTGACGTCAACATGGGACGCGGGGCAATCGTCATCGGCCTGGCCGCCGTCATCATCGGTGAGGTTGTTTTTGGAAAGCTCTGTGCCGGAAAGCATTTTGCATTTGCCTACACTCTGCTATCCGTGATCGCGGGAGCCATTATCTACTATATTGTAATGAATATTGTACTGTGGTTAAAACTTCCATCCGACGATCTGAAGCTTTTCTCCGCAATCATTGTGGCAGTTTTCCTCGCGATTCCTTATCTGAAAACCAGATATAAGGGAAAGGAGCGGGCACATGGCTGAAATGTTAAAAATTGATAATATTCATAAAACTTTTCATCCCGGCACAATCAATGAAAAACACGCCTTAAACGGCGTCTGTCTTTCACTGGATGAGGGGGATTTTGTCACTGTGATCGGCGGCAACGGGGCAGGAAAGTCTACCACCTTAAACGCCGTCGCGGGCCTCTGGCCAATTGATTCCGGTAAAATCTTTATCGGCGGCGACGATGTCACACGCCTCTCGGAGCACAAGCGCGCCAGATATCTGGGCCGTGTTTTCCAGGATCCGATGACAGGCACCGCCACCACCATGTCCATCGAGGAAAATATGGCAATCGCCGCACGGCGCGGAGAGTCCCGGGGACTCTCCTGGGGAATCACAAAAAAGGAGCGCGGAGAATACCGCAGAATGCTCGCCACGCTTGATCTTGGCCTTGAGGACCGCCTTGCCAGCAAAGTGGGGCTGCTCTCCGGCGGACAGCGGCAGGCTATCACCCTCTTAATGGCCGCCATCAAAAAACCAAGGCTGCTCCTCCTGGACGAGCACACGGCGGCTCTCGACCCGAAAACCGCGGCAAAAGTTCTCGAAATTTCCGACCGGATTATCGCTGAAAATCACCTGACGGCCATGATGGTCACGCACAATATGAAAGACGCAATCGCACACGGCAATCGTCTGATCATGATGCACGAGGGGAAAGTCATTCTCGACATTCGCGGAGAAGAAAAGAAAAAACTGACTGTGGAAGACCTGCTGCACCAGTTTGAAAAAGTGAGCGGGGAAGAATTTGCAAATGACAAAGCGCTTCTCTCATAATTTATCTATATCAAAAGCGCCGGACCAGCAATCCGGCGCTTTTGTTTTTCAGATATTTTCCTTCAGCCTCTCACACAGTCCGCTGTACCGCTTCTGCTGTGAGGTATTCTGTATCATCTGGTCAAATGTCCCTTCATTTCCCACCAGCGTCACACATCTGCGGGCCCGCGTCACCGCCGTATACAAAAGATTGCGGTTCATCAGCATCGACGGCCCGCTCAGAAGCGGGATCACAACCGCCGGATATTCGCTGCCCTGCGATTTATGGATTGTGATGGCGTAGGCCAGCTCCAGCTCATCGAGAAGCTTATACGGGTATTCCACCGTGCGCCCCTCGTCAAATTCCACCACCATCTGTTCCGCAAAGTCGCTGATCTCCCGTATGATTCCCATATCCCCGTTAAAAATCCCGGCTCCTTTTTCCACGGACATCCCGAGTTTTGTCCGGATCTCCCAGGTCAGCTGGTAATTGTTCCGGATCTGCATCACCTTATCCCCCTCGCGGAACACCGTCCCGCCGTGCTCCCGCTCCGCCTTATCCTTCGACGGGGGGTTTAAATATTGCTGCAGAATTCCGTTTAAACGCTCCACTCCGAGCAGTCCCTTTCTCATCGGTGTGAGGACCTGAATATCAAACGGCGTCGCCTCCACGTATTTCGGCAGTTTGCGGCTGATCAGCTGCAGGACGACGCTGATGATCACATCCGCGTCATAGCGTTTTAAGAAGAAAAAATCCATACTTTTATTGTCAGGCTTCACTGGCTCGCCGCGATTAATTTTATGAGCATTTACGATAATATCGCTGGTGGACGCCTGGCGGAAAATCTTCGTCAGCATCACGGTATTGCAGACATGAGAACGGATGATATCGCGGAGCACGCTTCCCGGCCCCACACTGGGGAGCTGATTCTCGTCCCCCACCAGTATCAGCCTTGTCCCGACCGCGACCGCCCGCAGCAGGGAGTGCATCAGGGAAATATCCACCATGGACATCTCATCCACAATCAGAACGTCCGTTTCAAGCGGGTTTTTCTCATTCTTCTCAAATCCCGCGCTGTCTGCCGTGATGCCGCCCGGTTCCAGCATACGGTGTATGGTCCGCGCCGGAAACCCCGTCGTCTCGCTCATCCGTTTTGCCGCCCGCCCTGTCGGCGCAGCCAGAAAAATGTCCAGCCCCTCCTGCTCAAAATACCGGATAATCGTATTGATCGTCGTCGTCTTTCCCGTCCCCGGCCCTCCGGTAATCACCAGAAGCCCCTTGCGCACCGCCTCTTTTACAGCCGTCCGCTGAAGGTCATCCAGCTCCATTCCCGTCTGTTTTTCAATACCGCGGATGCGCCCGCTGATCTCGCTCTCAGACACGGCATAATCCACATTCAGCTGCCTGAGCATCGCGGCCGTATTCGCCTCCATATAGTAAAAGGACGCGCTGTATACCTGTGTCTTCCCTTCCGGTGACTTTTTGAGCATCACCTTCCTCTCAATCGCGAGATCCATATACTGTTTTTCTATCTGCTCTGCATTCACGCCCAGAAGCTGCCCGCTGCGCGCCGTCAGATCCTCCTGCGGCAGAAATGTGTGTCCTTCCCCCGCCGCCTGCTGCAGTACATAGAGTATTCCGCTTCGGACCCGGAAATCAGAATCCGGCCGAATCCCGACCCTGTCAGCAATCTCATCCGCCGTGCGGAATCCCACCCCCTCGATATCATCCGCGAGACGGTATGGATTTTCACGCACAATCGAGTATACCTCCTGCCCGTATTCCTTATAGACCCTGACCGCCAGATTCATTGTAATACCATACTGCTGCAGAAAAATCATCGCCTGGCGCAGATCCCTTTTTTCATTGACCTGATGCGCGATCTCCATGGCTTTCCGCTCGCTGATCCCCTTAATCTCAGCCAGACGTTCCGGCTCCTCTTCAATAATGCGAAACGTGTCCGCCTGAAAGCGCCGCACAATTCTGGCGGCAAGCGCCAGCCCGATTCCCTTTATTGCGCCGGAACCCAGATAACGCTCAATAGCCTCCGTATCCTCCGGCATCCGCTCCTCAAAATGATCCACCTTAAACTGCCTGCCATAAGAGGGGTGCTCCGTATACTCACCGGAAGCCTCAATCGTTTCTCCCTCCGCAATCGCGGAAAACACCCCTACACATACAACTTCCTCTTCCCCGCTCACCAGACTGAGTACCGTATAACCGTTATCCGCATTTCTGTATATAATATGCTCCACATAACCTGACAGCTTTTCCAAAATATGTCCCCCTGACATTCCGCACTGTATACGCCTGCACAGACGCTGCACACAGATGCGTCTGCAGCCCGCTCCCGCGTCACCGCGCAAAAGAAGGGCTGTTTATCCCGACAGCCCTTCTTTGTCCCGTTTCTCTTTTATCTGATCATATGTACCGCAATCTTTTATGAAATATTATAATTCCGCTTCATCTGCTCAAACAGCTGCTGGGTAAAGCCTGTCGCGACCTCATCCACCATTTCATCCGCGACCATTTCCATCACACTGTCCATATGAAAATCCCGCAGTGTGGACAGCGAAGAATCCTCATCTTCTTCTTTGGGAACCATATTTTCTTTTACTTCTTTTAAGATCTCCTCGACAAAATAGGACTCAAAATCCTTACAGACCTGCAGAAGCTCTTCGTCTGTCGATTCAGAAGAAATCCCGCTCAGCGAGCTTTTCAGCTCCGATGTGTTCGCAGATGCATTGTTTCGCATCACATCTGTGAGTGACGACATATAATCCACTGACATGCTCATAGTATCTGCCTTCCCTTCTGTGATTCCTTATCCTGCACTATTTTCAACGATTACCGTTTCAGATTATTGGCCTGCTCAAGCATCTCATCAGATGTCGTGATCGCCTTGGAATTCAGCTGATAGGCGCGCTGGGCAATAATCATGTTTACCATCTCATCTGCAACCTGTACGTTGGAACCCTCCAGATATTTCTGACGGATCTGGCTCGGGATCAGCCCCTGAGTGGTAGCCTCATTCATCGCCACGCCGGACGCTGCCGACTCCGCCAGAAGATTATCCCCCACTTTTTCGAGACCGCCGGGATTGTTAAACTGATAGAGCGCAAAGCTCTGGTTCATATCCGTATAGGTTCCCTCAGCCGTCACATAACCGAGACTGCCGTCCGAACCGACTACCACGGAATCGGGCGTCACATTCGCCGGAAGCGTGATCGGATTGCCGTTCGTGCCAAGCACCGGATAACCGTCTGATGTCGCGAGCGTCAGGGCCCCGTTCGCACCGACTGCCCAGACAAAACTGCCCGCCCTGGTATAATAGGTCTCGCCGTCCGCGCCGCGCACCGCAAAAAAACCGGAACCGACAATGGCAAAATCCGAGATGCTCTCGCTGGCCAGCATCGGCCCCTGGGTATAAACCGATGTATTGGAAGCCACTCTCGTGCCAAGTCCCACCTGCGCCGAAATCGGCTTATCCTCGCCGTTCGCCGTTGTCGTCCTTGTCTGAATTGTCTGGTAAAGCAGCGACTTAAACTCCGTCTTCTGCTGCTTGTATCCGATCGTATTGACATTTGCCAGATTATTTGAAATATTGTCTACATTCTGCTGCTGCGCAATCATTCCGGTTGCCGCAGTGTACAGTGATCTTACCATATAGAAACCTCCGTCTGTGCTGTCTGCCGTTCCGCCGTCCGCGCTTAAAACCGCGGCCGCGGATCTCTTTTATTTATACTTTTATACTTTGCCCACCTGATTCACTGCCTTATCGAGCGTCTCATCGATCGCATTGATGACCTTCTGCCCCGCCTGATATGCTCTTGAAATGGTAATCATATTAACCATCTCGGAGACGACATTGACGTTGGAAGCCTCGAGCAGCCCCTGCTCCACCTTCGCATCGGAAGCAATCCGCACGCCGCCGTCCACCATATCATATAGGTTCTCCCCGAACTTCGCCAGGTAGTCGTAATTCTCAAAATCCACCGTGCCGATCTGTCCGACCAGCTGGTCGTTCTGATAGATCGCGCCCGTCTCATCAACGATAATCTTCTGCGTCGGGTCTACCTGGATCCGCGCGCCCGGATTCCCGTTCATGGCGCCGTCACGGTTCAGCACAAAATCACCGTCCTTTGTCACCAGATAACCCTGTGTATTGATAATAAAAGCCCCGTCCCTGGTATATTTGACAGACGTGTTTCCCGCCTTGTCCGTATAGGCAATGGCAAAAAAGCCCTCTCCGGCAATGGCGAAATCCGTCTGATTATCCGTCACCTTAAAGCTTCCCTGATCGTAATCAGTGTATGTCTGACCGATGTGAACACCCATGCTCATGCCGCCGAGCGCCTGGGGTATTTTATGCACGGAAGAATCTTTGATCCTGATCGCAATCTCATCCGCAAAGGTGCGGGAGGTCGTGCCTTCCTTCTTATAGCCGTTCGTATCGGCGTTCGCCAGATTATTGGAAAGAATATCCAGCCTTCTCTGCTCGTTAATCATTCCTGTATACGCTGTATACAAACCTTTTACCATAAATCTGCTCCTTTTCCCTGTCCGGGAATCCGCCCGTCCTGACGGAAATACCGCACAGCGCGGTCCGGGCGGCATTTATCCAGTCTGTTCCAAAATACAAATAGATTCCAAAATCTATATCGGCAAAAATGCCGGAATGCTTAATCGTCGTCACGCTTTCCGGCCAGAAATTCCACAAATTTCCCGGTTCCGATCGCCACGCATGTCATCGGCTCATCAGCTGCCATCGTATTGATTCCGGTCCGGTCTTCGATCAGCTCCTCCAGACCACGGAGCAGCGAACCGCCCCCCGTGAGCACAATCCCCCTGTCGGCGACATCGGCTGCCAGCTCCGGCGGCGTCTTTTCAAGCACCGAGTGAACCGCTTCCACAATCTGAAGCGTCGGCTCACGTAATGCCTCCTCCGTCTCCTCGGAGGATACCGTCACCGTCTTCGGAAGACCGGTGACAAGATTACGTCCCCTGACATCCATGCTTTCATTCTGTGCCAGCGGAAAGCAGCTGCCAATTTTAATCTTGATATCCTCCGCCGTGCGCTCGCCGATCAGGAGATTGTGTTTTTTCCTCATATAGCGGACAATCGCCTCGTCAAAATCATCGCCTGCAATCTTGATTGAAGTGCTGACCACCGAACCGCCCAGCGATATCACTGCAATATCCGCCGTACCGCCGCCGATATCCACGATCATATTCCCGCAAGGCCTGGAGATATCAATGCCCGCCCCGATCGCGGCCGCGATCGGCTCTTCTATAATCATAACCTCCCTCGCTCCCGCCTGGTAGGTCGCATCCTCCACTGCCTTTTTCTCCACTTCCGTCACACCACTCGGCACGCAGACACTGATCCGCGGCTTGCGGAACGTCTTTTTGCCAAGCGCTTTCTGGATAAAATATTTAATCATCTTTTCTGTCACGGTATAATCCGAGATCACGCCCTGACGCAGCGGACGGACTGCCACTATATTCCCCGGCGTCCTTCCAAGCATCAGCCGCGCTTCCTCCCCGATTGCTTTTATCTTATTAGTATCACGGTCAAATGCCACCACAGACGGCTCCTTGAGCACGACTCCCTTGCCTTTGATATAAACTAAAATGCTTGCAGTACCAAGATCGATCCCAATATCTGTACTCATCATCTTCTCATCTGCCCCTTTCATTCTCTCTGCGAAATCATCCATCTATACGGGAGCACCGCCGGATCCCGCCGGCCCGGCGCTCCACCGGAAAAAGTTTCCATGACCATACGGGCATAGAAACGCATTTAAACATATTTTTACATATACAGTCCCATTATATACAAAAACTGGGATTTTTCAAAGGATTTTTTTTGCCCGCAGAGTATTTTTACAAAAAATAAGAATTTCTTCATTTTTAAATGAAAGTCAGATATTTTTCATATATTAGACACATGGCCGTCACATTCGCGCGCTATATTTCAGATGTACCACAAAACCAGACGGAATAACCGGCTGGCAGTATATTTTTCATAACTCATGCTTTCCGGGACCTGCGTGATTCCGGAAAGCACTCCCCAGGATCCCATCCGGCAGACTGCAGTCACACTGCGGCCTGCCGTTTTTTATTCCGGCTGCCCCTGCATGCAAAGTCTCTCCGCTTCTTTTTCCGGCGGAGATCGTCTTTTTCCGTCCCGGCTATTTTTTCAGACATTTTTTTATATAGAGCCCCGTGTACGATCCCGGTATCTCCGCCACCTGTTCCGGTGTCCCCTGTGCGATCACTGTTCCGCCTCCGTCTCCGCCCTCAGGCCCCATATCAATAATGTAATCCGCCGTTTTGATCACGTCCAGATTGTGTTCGATCACCACTACCGTGTTGCCGCCCTCGGACAGCCGGCGCAGGATCTCAATCAGCTTATGAACATCTGCAAAGTGCAGCCCGGTTGTCGGCTCGTCCAGAATATAGATTGTCTTTCCGGTACTGCGCTTCGAGAGCTCGGTCGCAAGCTTGATCCGCTGCGCCTCTCCGCCGGAAAGTTCGGTCGACGGCTGCCCCAGCTTCACATATGATAATCCGACATCATAAAGCGTCTGAATCCTGCGATGTATTGTCGGCACATTTTCGAAAAATTCCAGCGCTTCCTCCACCGTCATGTCCAGCACGTCATAGATGCTCTTTCCCTTATATCTCACCTCGAGCGTCTCCCGGTTGTAGCGCTTTCCCTCACAGACCTCACAGGGAACGTAGACGTCCGGCAGAAAGTGCATCTCAATCTTGATAATCCCGTCCCCGGAACAGGCCTCACAGCGGCCTCCTTTTACATTGAAGCTGAAGCGCCCTTTTTTATATCCTTTCGCCTTGGCATCCGGCGTGGCGGCAAAAAGGTCACGGATCATATCGAACACGCCGGTGTAGGTCGCCGGATTCGAGCGCGGCGTCCGGCCGATTGGCGACTGATCAATATCAATTACCTTGTCCAGCTGATCAATCCCGAGAATATCCGCGTGCGCTCCGGGAATGCAGCGGGCGCGGTTCAGATCCCTGGCCAGGCGTTTGTAGAGAATCTCATTGGTAAGCGAACTCTTTCCCGAACCGGAAACACCTGTAATGCAGGTCATAATGCCCAGTGGAATTTTTACGCTGATGTTCTTCAGATTATTTTCCCTGGCCCCCCGGATAGTCAGATACCCGGACGGCTTCCTTCGCTCCTCCGGCACGGGAATCCGGATTCTTCCGCTCAGATAAGCGCCCGTGACGGAATTCTCATTTTCCATGATATCCCGGGCACTCCCGCAGGCGACGACCAGACCCCCGTGGGAACCTGCTCCCGGGCCGATATCTACTATATAATCCGCCGCAAACATCGTATCTTCGTCGTGTTCCACTACGATCAGCGTGTTCCCCAGATCTTTGAGGTTTTTCAGCGCGTTCAGCAGCTTATCATTATCCCGCTGGTGCAGCCCGATCGACGGCTCGTCCAGGATATAGGCCACCCCCACCAGCCCGGAACCGATCTGCGTCGCCAGCCGGATGCGCTGTGCTTCTCCGCCGGAAAGCGACCCGGTCGCCCTGGAGAGGGAGAGATAATCCAGCCCGACCTCATTCAGAAATCCCACGCGCGCCCGGATTTCCCTTATAATCTGATCTCCGATCAGGTGCTGCTGGCGGGTCAGTCCCATATCATTGTCCACAAAGTTCTTCAGGTTCCTCACGGACATGGACGTCATCTCATAAATGTTTTTGTCACTGACCGTCACCGCCAGCGACTCCTTTTTCAGCCGCTGCCCTTTGCATGTGTCACAGGGCGTAATGCGCATAAACTGTTCATATTCCTGTTTCATCACCTCAGAGGACGTCTCCCGGTACTTGCGCTGTACATTTCTGAGAAGTCCTTCAAACGCCACATCGTACACACCCTCGCCGCGCATACCCTTATAATGCACTTTCAGCTCTTTTCCGTCCGTGCCGTAAATAAGAACACGGCGGATTTCTTCCGGGTATTCCCCGTAGGGCGTCTCCAGCGAAAAGTGATATTCCTCCGTCAGGGCCTTCAGAATGGCATGGGCAAAACTCGACGGCTCGGTGCAGGACTGCCAGCCCATCACCTGTATCGCCCCCTCCGCAATCGACAGGCTCTTATCCGGAATCATCAGCTCCTCATCAAACTCCATCTTATATCCCAGTCCGAAGCAGGTCGGGCAGGCCCCGAAGGGATTGTTAAACGAAAAACTCCTCGGCTCAATCTCATCGACGCTGATTCCGCAGTCAGGACAGGAAAAACTCTCCGAGAACTGAATCGGCTCCCCGTCCACCACATCCACCGTCATCATTCCGCCCGCCAGCTCCAGCACACTCTCAATCGAATCTGTCAGGCGCTTTTCAATTCCCTCTTTCACCATCAGGCGGTCCACGACAATCTCGATATTATGCTTTTTGTTCTTATCTGGCTTTATCTCCTCCGACAACTCGTACATATTACCGTCCACTATCACGCGCACATAGCCGCTCCGCTTCGCCTGCTCGAACAGCTTCTGGTGCTCTCCCTTGCGCCCTCTCACCACCGGCGCCAGCAGCTGGATGCGGGTGCGCTCCGGCAGCTCCAGAATCTGATCTACCATCTGGTCCACCGACTGCTTCTTAATCTCTCTGCCGCATTTCGGGCAGTGCGGAATCCCGATTCTCGCATACAGAAGGCGAAAGTAGTCGTAAATCTCCGTGACGGTTCCAACCGTTGAGCGCGGGTTCCGGTTCGTCGATTTCTGATCGATGGAAATTGCCGGGGACAGTCCCTCGATTTTCTCCACATTCGGCTTCTCCATCTGCCCCAGAAACTGTCGCGCATAAGATGACAGCGATTCCATATACCGCCGCTGCCCTTCCGCGTAGATTGTGTCAAATGCAAGGGAAGATTTACCGGAACCGGAAAGCCCTGTCAGAACCACAAACTCATCTCTGGGAATGTCCACATCAATATTTTTTAAATTGTGTTCACTGGCGCCCCTGATTTTAATGTATTTTCGCTCGGTTGATTTTGCCATAACACTCCTCCATTATGCGTCGAGATCACGCAGCATATTTTTCAGTTCAGTCATTTTATCGCGATATTCCGCCGCCACCTCAAAATTCAGATCCGCCGCCGCCTTCTGCATCTGCTTCCTGATATCCGCAATCAGCTTTGTCAGCTCGTCTTTGTTCATGGATTCCGGATCCCTGCGGAAATTCATCTCCTCTTTCGCGACCTTCTTCGAGACACTGATCAGCTCCCGGACGGACTTTTCGATCGTCTTCGGCGTGATGCCGTGAACCCTGTTATACTCCTGCTGGATCGCACGGCGCCGCTTCGTCTCGTCGAGCGCGATGCGCATGGAGTCGGTGATATTGTCCGCGTACATGATCACATGTCCGTCACTGTTGCGGGCCGCACGGCCGATTGTCTGGATCAGCGATGTCGCGGATCGCAGAAACCCTTCCTTATCCGCGTCGAGAATCGCCACAAGCGTGATCTCCGGAATATCCAGCCCCTCGCGCAGAAGATTGATGCCCACAAGAACGTCAAACACATCCAGCCGCAGATCTCTTATAATCTCCGCCCGCTCCAGCGTATCAATATCCGAGTGCAGATATTTAACACGGATCCCGACTTCCCGCATGTAATCTGTCAGATCTTCCGCCATTTTTTTTGTCAGTGTCGTGATCAGCACCTTATTATGCTTTGCCGTCTCGCGGTTGACCTCACTGATCAGATCATCGACCTGCCCCTCCACCGGCCGCACCAGGACTTCGGGGTCAAGCAGACCGGTCGGCCGGATAATCTGCTCCGTGCGCAGCAGCTCATGCTCTTTCTCATAAACATTCGGCGTCGCAGAGACAAACAGCATCTGATCTATCTTACTCTCGAACTCCCCGAAATTCAGGGGACGGTTGTCCTTCGCGGACGGAAGACGGAACCCGTAATCCACAAGTGTTGTTTTCCTTGACTGGTCTCCCGCGTACATTCCCCGCACCTGCGGGATTGTAATATGGGACTCATCCACGATGATCAGATAATCATCCCTGAAATAATCCATCAGCGTGTGCGGCGTCGCGCCGGCCGGCAGGCCCGCCAGATGCCTGGAATAATTCTCAATACCGCTGCAGAACCCTGTTTCCCTGAGCATTTCAATGTCAAAATTCGTGCGCTCCGCAATCCGCTGCGCCTCCAGAAGCTTGTCCTCCCCTTTGAAAAAACGGACCCGCTCCTCCAGCTCCGCCTCGATGTTCGTACAGGCTTTCAAAATCTTCTCCTGCGGCACAACATAGTGGGACGCCGGAAACACGGCAAAATGCTCCAGCCTGCACTTTATTTCTCCCGTCAGCACATCGATCTCGGTAATCCGGTCAATCTCATCTCCAAAAAATTCCACCCGCACCGCCGTATCCCCAAAGTTCGCCGGAAAAATCTCCAGCACATCCCCGCGCACGCGGAAAGTACCGCGGTGAAAATCCATCTCATTGCGCGTATACTGGACATCAATCAGCGCCCGGATCACCTCGTCGCGTTCCTTCTCCATTCCCGGCCGGAGGGAAACCATCATGTTCAGATAATCGTCCGGACTTCCCAGACCGTAAATACAGGAGACAGAAGCGATCACTATCACGTCCCTGCGCTCCACCAGCGCCGCCGTGGCGGAGAGGCGGAGCTTGTCAATCTCCTCATTGACGGCGGAATCCTTCGCAATGTAGGTGTCAGACTGGGGGACATACGCTTCAGGCTGGTAATAATCGTAGTAGGAGACAAAGTATTCTACCGCATTACTTGGAAAATACTCTTTGAACTCACCATAGAGCTGTGCCGCTAATGTCTTATTGTGCGCTATTACCAAAGTCGGCTTGTTAAGCTGTGCGATCACGTTGGCCATGGTAAAGGTCTTGCCGGAGCCCGTAACACCCAGTAAAGTCTGGAATTGATTGCCTTCCCGGAACCCATTGACCAAGGCTTCTATGGCCTGGGGCTGGTCGCCGGTGGGATTGTATTCGCTGTGAAGTTCGAAGATTTTTTGTTCATTTTGCACAAATGCTCACCTCTGATTTCATAGTAAAAAAAGACGCCTGTCAGGCAAAAATTCGTCGTGGAACATTTTATTTTCGTCGTGGCATTTACTCAAATTGGAGAAAAACAGGCCCACGACGAATCCCGTTCACAATTTGCTGTTTTTGCAACTTGGCGCACCTCTGTAATTCCATACGGACGTGGCAGCACCAAAGAGCCTTTTTATCTTACCACAAATCGTTAAATTTGTATAGATGCAAAATCGAACTTTTGTTCTTTTTATCCTTTCTGTCACCCTGCATCCGGAAGAAATTCTTTTACATCTACAACAATCTCCAACAGTTCCTTTTTAAAACTTTCTATCTCTCTCAGGTTCGGTAAAACCTCC
>CAMSQM010000008.1 GCA_947062675.1 uncultured Roseburia sp. | reverse complement strand
ATCATGCCATGTGACTGGAGTTCAGACGTGTGCTCTTCCGATCTCCCCGTTTCCGTATGTATCTTCTCAGAGCTTCTCCCCGTTCTTCCCCCAGAGCCAGCGCAGCGCCGGATAGGAATTGACGCTGAATTCCTTTCCGCTCTCATCGTTTAAATAGATGCCAAGATGCAGGTGCACGTCAAAATTTCCCGTGGTGCCGGGAATCTCACTGTACCCCGTGTCACCCATAAATCCCAGAAAAGTCCCCGCCGCCACCGGTTCCCCGATCTGAAATTCTTTCGCGTATTCCGCCAGATGTGCGTAGTAAAAATACGCGCCGGAAGGGCTGCGGACGCCGATCCGGTAACCGCCCAGCCGCAGCCAGCCAATGTTTTCCACCACGCCGTCCGTCATGCTGTATACCGGATAAAGTCCCCGCTCATTGACGGAAGCCATAATATCAGTCCCCTCATGCCCGCGCTCACCGCCAAACGTACGGCTCTGCATCCAGCTGTCGGCAAAACTCACCGTCGCCTCCGGACGGCCCGACACTGCCCCGACGGGAAAGTGTTTTAAGTCCTTCCAGACAGCACACACATTTTTCTGAACCTTCCGGAATGCATCCGGCTGGTATTTTATCGCGTAGCGAAGCTGTTTTTCCAGTAATTCCACGTCCGTGACACTGCCGTCCGACGCAAAATACATGGTCAGAAGATCACAGAACTTCTCTGTATCCGAATCCGCCACTTCCAGATACCGCTCCGCGAGCTCTTCCGGCACATAATGGTTCCGGAAAGCGGCGCAGGCCGTCTCATAGGGGAAGCAGTTTCTCTGCAATAGTTTCTCCTCAATGCTCTCCAGAATGAGTACATTGGAGAGCACAGCCGCGAACAGTAACAGCAGAATGCGAATGCGGGTCAGATTCATCGTTTGAGAAATTCCACCAGAAGTTCCCACACCCGCGCCGTCGAGGAAATACTCAGCCTCTCCTGCGGCGTATGGATGTCATAATTGTCCGGGCCAAATGAGATACAGTCGAGCCCGTCTATTTTACCAGATAAAATACCGCATTCCAGGCCGGCGTGAATAGCCTCGAACACCGGTTCCTTTCCGTACAGCTCCCTGTACACTGCACTCATCGTATCCCGCACCTGTGACTGCGGCCGGTACTCCCACGCGGGATAATCCCCGCTCACCGTCACACTGCCTCCCGGAAATTCCGCCAGCACCGCCAGGCGCTCTTTTAACGCTTCTTTCCTGGAGGACACGCTGCTGCGCACGGAAGCGGTGACCGAAAGACACCCGCCCGTCAGCTCCAGGATACCGGAATTTAAAGATGTCTCCACCAGCCCCGGAACAACCCTGCTCATATGCTGCACGCCGTCCGGCACTGCGCGCAGATAAAACAGCACATTTTTCTGTGAGACCGGGGTCAGAACAGCACATTCCTGCTCCGCACCCGTCCGCGATTCAATCCTAAGCCCCGGATCCGGAACGGCATATTCATTCTGAAACACGGCCTCCTGCTCCCTGACACAGCGGGTGAACTCCTCCTCTTTCCCTGCGGGAATCAGAAGCTTCGCCCTGCATTCCCTGGGAATCGCATTGTCCTTAAGCCCGCCGGAGAGCTCCGCGATCCGCACCGGAACCCGCCGGTTAACGGCATCCACCAGACGGCCCATTAAAATCGCCGCGTTTGCATGCTCCTTGTCGATCTCGGCGCCGGAATGTCCGCCGGAAAGGCCCGTGAGGCAGAGCTCCGCGGCGATCCCGCGTTCCTGCCCGAATGACACCGGAATCTCTGTCTTCACGGTGGCTCCCCCCGCGCAGGCCGTCAGAAAGTGCCCTTCCACATCCGAATCAATATTTAAAAGCCGGCGTCCCTTTAACATGGATAAGTCAATGCTCTCCGCTCCGAGCAGTCCCGTCTCCTCATCCACGGTCAGCACGACCTCCAGCCGCGGGTGCACAATTGCGGGGGAATCCAGGATGGCAAGCGCATAGGCAACGGCGATCCCGTCGTCCCCGCCCAGGGTGGTTTTCTCCGCTCTCAGAAAGTCCCCGTCCACATAAAGGCTCAGGCCGTCTTTTGTGAAATCCACCGCGCATCCGCTCTCCTTCTCACAGACCATATCCATATGCCCCTGGAGAATCACCGGCTCCGCACTCTCATATCCCGCGGACGCATCCTGTATAATAATGATATTTCCCACAGAATCCTGGTGACAGACCAGCCCTCTCTCCCTGGCAAATGCCGCCAGATAATCGCTGATCTGCCGTGTGTTCCCCGAACCGTGCGGAATCGCCGCAATTTCTTCAAAATAGTGGAATACTTTTAAAAGCCCCGTTTCCTCCGCCCCCGGAACTCTTTTTTTCACTTCTTCCAGAATGCTCATCATAATACCTCCTGCTTTTCATATATTTTAGTATGAAAAAGAAATTTATATTCGTAAGTCTGATCCTTTTTACCGCTTATATTTTAGTCTGCCCGAAAGACGCCGTCCGCGCGGCCGCGGACGGACTCGTCCTCTGGTATGAGCAGGTGCTCCCCACCCTGCTCCCGTTCGCCATCCTGTCGAATGTTCTGATTTATTCGAACTACCTGCAGTATGTGACACGTTATACAGCCCCTGTGATCCGGCGGCTGTTCCCGGTCAGCGAAAACGGGGCCTTCGTGCTATTTTCCGGCTTTCTGTTCGGCTTTCCCATGGGCAGCCGCAACTGCGCGGAACTGCTCCGGTGCGGCGGTATTTCGAAAAAAGAAGCAGACGTGCTCTTCATCGTCACCAACAATATCTCGCCTGTATTTATCAGCAGTTATATTCTCTGCCAGCAGCTGAATATGCCTTCCCTGACGCTTTTAAGTTATGCGGTGCTCTATCTGCCACCGCTTGCCGCCGGAAGGATTCTGCTGCGAAAAAATACTGCTGCGGATTGTCTGCAGAAAAAACCGGCATCCAGGTTTCAAATGAATTTTAAAATCATGGATGCCGGCATTATGAACGGTTTTGAGACACTCACCAGACTCGGCGGTTATATTATGCTGTTTTCCATGATCGCCTCCATGGTGAAAAAACTGCCGCTTCCCGCCTTGTGCTCCCTTGTGGTCACCGGAATGACGGAAATCACAAACGGGATCAGCCTTCTGAAAGATGCACCGCTTTCCCCCGGGCTGTGCTATGTACTTGCAATGACTTTCACCGCATTCGGCGGCCTCTCCGGGATTGCGCAGACGAGTTCCATGGTCAGGGATACCGGTCTTTCCCTGAAAAAATACAGTCTGCTGAAATGTCTGCTGACAACCGTCTCCGCCCTGCTCGCTCTGGGCGTGGCGTTTCTGGCAGGACTGTGATACTCAGAGCATATCCGACGTGATCTCCACTTTGGGCAGTTCGTCATCCAGACCATCCGCACCGCGGCCGGCCGGCTCGTCCGCATTGGTATTGAGCTCCGCGCGGTTGGTGGTAACGACATCGAGAAAACCCTGTAAGGTGCTCAGGTACGATTCATGGCGCGCCTTCGCGGAATCGATGGAGTGAGATATCGCACTCTCAAGGTTCCGCAGAATATCGTCCGTATACTGCATCGCGCCCAGGCGGATGCTGTTCGCATCGTTCGTGGCCTTGTCCAGAATCTCCTGCGCCTGCCTTGTGGCAATCATGACGACTTCATTGGCCTGTGCGTAGGCCTGCTGCATAATCTGGTGCTCGCTGACAAGCTCATCCGTTTTCACCTGGGCCTGCGCGATAATGGAGTCCGCTTTCGCCTGGGCGTCGGCAAGAATCGCCTCCTTGTTGCTGATGATCCTCTGGTAGCGCTTGATCTCCTCCGGCGTCTTCACGCGAAGTTCATTCAGCAATTCCTCGATCTCTTCCCGGTTCACGATAATCCTGGAAGGGGCAAAAGCCTGTGGCTTACAATTATCAATATATTCTTCGATTTCCTCAATAATCTGCTCTATTCTGCTTGCCATATCGGAACACTCCTTATTCTCTGTCTGATGCAGCAGCTCCGCACATTATCTGCCGCCATGAGGAAGGCACGGCGGACGCACTGCGTATTTCTGATATATTTTATCAATAAACTGCGCCGGAACGAATTTGGAAATATCGCCGCCGTAGGATGCAAATTCTTTTACAATTGTAGAGCTTAAGTAGGAATACTGCAGACTGGTCGTCAGAAATATCGTCTCCACATTCGGGTTCTCCACATGATTCGTCTGAGCGATCTGTAGCTCGTACTCAAAATCTGTCACCGCCCGAAGCCCCCGCACAATAATCGTGGCTCCGATTTCATCCATATAATCCACCAGAAGACCGTTAAATGAGGACACTGTGACATTCGGCAGTAAATCCGTCATCTCCCTAATCATACTAACACGTTCCTCCAGAGAAAACAACGAATTTTTTGCACTGTTGTTCAGTACGCCGACAACCAGTTCGTCCACGATTCTGGACGAACGCTCAATAATATCCACATGTCCCAGGGTCAGAGGGTCAAAACTTCCCGGGTAGATTGCTCGTTTCATAGGGATTCCTCCTGCGTCAGTACACCTGACTGTTCTCCTGCATAATAAACGCATGCTCATTTGTCTTATATGTTTTCAATCGTTTCAGAAACAGCCCGGTCCCTTCCAGGTAATCGTAATCCGTCCCGCGGGCAGCCTCCACAATGATCTTCGCATCCTCCGCCACCAGAGCGGATGATGCCAGATAGAGAAGAACTTCCTTCTCCATCTCTTTCCGGTACGGCGGATCCATAAATATCAGATCAAACTGATATTTTCCCTCCATAAAGCGCAGCGCGCGCATCACATCGTTTGCATACAGCTTTGCCACTTTCTCCGATTTTGTAAAACGGATATTTTCTTCAATACACGCGACCGCTTTTTTGTCATTTTCCACAAGCACAACAGACTGTGCCCCACGACTGACCGCCTCCAGCCCGATCTGTCCGCTCCCCGCAAACAAATCCAGAAACCGGCAGCCCGGTACTTCATTCTGTATCATATTAAACAGCGTCTCTTTAATCCGGTCGGTTGTCGGGCGCATGTCCATCCCTTCGACCGACTTCAGCGGAAGACTTCTCGCTGTCCCTGCAATAATTCTCATCCAAGTTCCTCCAGACATTTTTTTAATAACAGCAGCGCTTCCGCGGCCGCGGCCCGGCGCACCTCCATCCGGTCCCCGTCAAACCGGTGCCGCGCGGTCACGGTGCGTCCCCTGAGCGAACAGCCCAGAAAGACAAGGCCGACCGGACACTCCTTTGTGCCTCCGCCGGGTCCTGCAACCCCGGTCACGGAAACCGCCGCATCCGTGCCGGCTGTGCGGGCGGCGGACTCCGCCATATCCGCAGCCGTCTCGGCGCTCACCACACCGTACGTCGCAATCGTCTCCGGGTTCACATGAATCATCTTCACTTTCGCCTCGTCGGAATATGTCACATATCCCTCCTGAAAATAGTCAGAGATTCCCGGCACATTCACAAGTGTCGAGGCGATCATACCGCCCGTCGCCGATTCCGCAGTCGTCAGCGTACACTGATATTTTCTCAATAATTCATAAATCACAGATTCCAGCGGCGCTTTTTCACAGCCGCCGCAACTCAAGCTTTTTTCTTCCAAATCCCCCTCCATACAGATATTCCCGTTTCCACAGCGTCATTTCTGCTCCCTGAGCACATCCCTGTTCTTCACAACATAATCGATCAGCGAGATAACCGTCAGAATCAGAGCCGTGTACACCAGCACCGTTTCCAGCACCGCAAAGACCGGATGTCCGATGTCCAGAATCAGGACAATCACCATCAGTATCTGAAACACTGTCTTAAACTTTCCCCAGTAGCTGGCCGCAATGACAACGCCATTGTCGGAGGCGATCAGCCGGAATCCGCTGATAATAAATTCCCGCGCGATGATCACGATCACGATCCATGCGGCAAGCTGCCCTGTCGCAACCAGACAGATCATCGCGGAACATACCAGCAGTTTATCCGCAAGCGGATCCATAAATTTGCCAAAATTTGTCACAAGATTATACTTTCTTGCAATTTTGCCGTCCAGCATGTCTGTCAGGCTGGCGACGATAAAAATTCCCAGCGCCGCCAGATTACCGTACCCCTCAAAATAAGGAGCCAGCAGGAAAAATACAAAAAACGGAACCAGGATCACCCTGAGAACCGTGAGTTTATTGGGAAGATTCATATCAGACCTCCTGCAGCTTCTTTTAATTCCCCTATCAGGTCATATCCGTAAGCGCCCGTCACCCGCACTTCCACGATATCCCCCGTCATAAGCTCTTCCTGCGTGCGGAAAAAAATATATCCGTCCACATCCGGCGCATCACGGTAGGTGCGGCCGATATAAGCGTCCTCACCGCTCACACGCCCCTCGACGAACACGGTCAGCTCCCGCCCGGTCATTTCCTCATTTTTTTCGGAGCTGACCGCCTCCTGCAGCTCCATCACCTCCGCGCGCCGGGCCTCCTTCTGCTCATCGCTGATCTGGTCCGGAAATTCCGCCGCGGGCGTTCCCTCCTCCTGTGAGTAGACAAAAGCCCCCAGACGGTCGAATTCCATCTCATCCACAAACTGCAGAAGCTCCTCATGCTGTTTCTGTGTCTCCCCCGGAAAACCACAGATCACTGTGGTGCGCAGCGCGATATCCGGGATCCGCTCCCGCAGATGCGCAATTATGCGCACAAGGTCCTCCCGGCTGGTGCGGCGCCCCATGCGCCTTAACACGGCGTCGCTGGCGTGCTGAACCGGAATGTCCAGATAATGGCAGACCTTTTCGTTGCGCAGCATGGCCTCGACCAGCTCCTCATAGATTTCTTCCGGATAGCAGTACAGAATACGGATCCAGAGCAGACCGCTGATCGCGTTCAACTCATCCAGGAGACGGTGCAGGGACTTCTCACCGTAGAGATCCATCCCGTAAAGCGTCGTCTCCTGCGCCACAAGGATCAGCTCTTTTACACCGCCCCTCACCAGCTCCTCCGCCTCCTGCACAAGCTCTCTCAGCGGAACGCTCCGGTAACTGCCGCGGATGGACGGAATCACACAGTACGTGCAGCGCTTGTCGCAACCCTCGGCAATTTTCAGATAAGCAGTATGCCCTCCCGTCGTCACAATCCGCCCGGCCTGCATCAGGGGCGTCCCCGTCAGCGGCTGGAAACTCTCATAACCCTTCCCTTCCAGCGCCTTTCTCACAGCCTCCGCAATCTCCACGCCGGAACCGGTTCCTAAGACCACATCCACCTCCGGAATCTCCCTGCGGATCTCCTCGCGGTAGCGCTCCGCAAGGCAGCCCGCCACAATCAGGGCTTTCAGGCAGCCATCCTTTTTGTGCTCCGCCATCGCGAGAATCGTATTGATACTCTCCTCCCTGGCGTCATTGATAAAACAGCAGCTGTTGATCACGATCACGTCCGCCTCATATTCGTCGTCCGTCATCACAAATCCGCCGGAAAACATCTTCCCCTCCTTCTGCAGAAGGCTTAACATATGTTCCGAATCCACGCGGTTTTTATCACAGCCCAGCGATATAAACAATAACTTCATCCTGTTCTCCGTTTTCCTCTTCTAAAACATGCCCTAAAGCCAAGGAACTGTCAGGAAATATCTTATGCGCAAGTTATTTCCTGACAGTTCCCGCCCTGGTCGTCTGCTGTATTGATACATACTCACGGACTTTGCAGCGAAATGCAGAATATCTGGCCAGACGTCACCCTTCCTCCTGCGCGTCCGCTGTCTCCGGAATAATCTTTACCTTCCCTTCATAAAGCTCCTCCACCGCGATCGACAGCGGCTTGGGGCAGCGGATCTTCTCCGCCATCGTATCGTCGCCCGCTATGATCTGGCGCGCCCTCTTTGCGGTGGCGATCACAATCGAATAGCGGCTGTTGACAACCGGTTCCTCTCCGATCTCCACGTCATTGTTTACTACTTTCATTAACTCAACATAAGATGGATGTATCATGACTGCTCTCCTCTCTGCGGACCTGAATTCAGGGAAGCCAGGTCCTCCTGCATCGCACGGATCCGCTCTGCATTGCGCGTTACACGGCGGTGCTCATTTTTTATGATACTGTGGACCTCCTCCACGCACTCCTCAAGCACGTCGTTGATCACCAGATAATCATATTCCCCGATTCCCTCCGCCTCTTTCACCGCGCGCTCCAGCCGCGATGCGATCACATCCACCGGCTCCGTTCCCCGCCCGGAAAGCCGGTGCTTAAGCTCCTTCGCGTCCGGAGGCATCACAAACAATAATAAGGCGTCCGGAAAACGGCGCTTTATCTTGAGCGCTCCCTGAATCTCAATCTCCAATATGACATCCCGTCCGGCATCCAGCTGCTCAGCGACATAGCGGCGGGGCGTGCCGTAATAATTGCCGACATATTCGGCATATTCAATCAGCGCCTCATCCGCGATCATCCTCTCAAACTCCTCCCGGCTGCGGAAAAAATATTCCACACCGTCCGTCTCCCCCTCCCGCGGTCTGCGCGTGGTCGCGGAGACGGAGAGCGCGTACCGGTCCGGATGATCCGCGAGCAGCTTTTTCATAATCGTGCCCTTTCCCGCGCCGGAAAAACCGGATACAACGGTTAAAATCCCTTTATGCTTTTGTATCATCATCAACCTCAGTGGCATTACCGTTAAAACGGAGCGCAAGCGTCTCCGGCTGTAATGCAGACAAAATGATTCTGTTATTTTCCGTGAATATCACACTTCTGGTTCGTCTCCCCTGCGTCGCATCTATCAGGGTCTCCTGTTCCTTACCTTTCTGGACAATCCGCTTCGCCGGTGCGGAATCGGAAGAAATAATACTGATCACCTTATCGGTGCTGACCAGATTTCCAAACCCGATGTTCATTAACTTTCCCATAATGCCCTTTCTTCCCGTCCGTCATTCAAGGTTCTGAATCTGTTCCCGCACCTTCTCGATCTCTGTCTTCAGACTGATTCCGGTCTCCGAGATCCGGATATCACTCGTCTTGGAAAGAATCGTATTGGCCTCCCGGTTCATCTCCTGCGCGATAAAATCCAGCTTTCTGCCGACGCTGCCGCCGCGCTCCAGCGCATCCCTCATCCCGCGGATATGACTTCTTAAGCGCACGGTCTCCTCATCCACACAGATCTTATCAGCAAACAGCGCGGCCTCCGTCACAATCCGCGCCTCGTCCGCCTGCCGGTCTGCGAGCAGCTCACGCATTTTCTCCTCCAGCCGGCTCCGGTATTCCGCAAGAACGGCCGGGTACCGCTCCTCAATAAAATCCACACAGACATCCATCTCCGCAAGCTTGCCCAGCAGATCCTCTTTCAGACGCTCTCCCTCCGCGGCGCGGCCCTCCGCAAGCTGCTTTGCAGCCCCGTGGACTGCAGCTGCAAGACTCTCCCAGAGCTTCTGTTCATCAGGCCGCTCCTCATCCATCACAAATATCTCCGGATAGCGCGAGAGCGTACTGACAGTCACATCGTCCGCAACCCCGAACTTCTGTGCCATTCCCCGCAGATGTGCCAGGTACTGTCCCGCAAGCGCCTCATTGTACCGCAGACAGCACTCCTGCCCCGTCAGTTCCTCACAGGAAATAAAAACGTCCGTCTTTCCGCGCTCCACATATTCCTTTAAGAGATTGCGGATGGCATTTTCAAACTGATTCAGCTTTTTCGGCATCCGGACGCCAAGATCCAGATAGCGGTGGTTGACGGATTTTATCTCAACTGTAATTCTGCGGTTCTCGTCCGCGATCTCGCAGCGGCCGAAACCTGTCATGCTCTTCACCATGGCTCTCCTCATTTCGCATACAGTAATAGACGCTAAACAAAGTCATTATAAATCCAATTGCAGGTGAAGTCAAGGGGATGGGATGGGTCCGTCTATTTTATTTTCTCCAGCCCCTCCCTGCTGCTCTCCGCAACAATAAAATGAGGCCTGTGTTTTACTTCCATATACATCTTGGCAATATACTGCCCCATGATTCCCATGCAGAACAGCTGGATACCGCCGATCAGCGTGATAATACAGATCGTCGATGCCCACCCGTCCACAGGGTCGCCAAACACAATCTTGCGCACCACGATAAAAAGAATCGCCGCAAACGACAGGAATGTCATACTGATCCCGAACCAGGAAGCCACCGAGAGCGGCACCTGGGAAAAGTTGATTACCCCGTCAATCGCATATTTTAAGAGCCTCCAGAAATTCCACTTTGTCTCTCCCGCCACGCGCTCCCTGTTTTCGTAGGGCAGCCAGCAGGTCTTAAAACCAATCCAGCCGAAAATCCCTTTGGAAAAACGGTTGTACTCTCCCATTTTTACAATCGCATCAGCCATGGCACGTCTCATCAGCCGGAAATCCCGCGCGCCGTCCACGATATCCGCGTCTGAAATCCGGTTGATCAGCCTGTAAAACCGCCGTGCAAACCAGCTGCGGATTACAGGCTCCCCTTTCCGCGAGACCCGGCGCGTGGCCACGCTGTCATAATCGCCGCTCTCCAGCATGGAAAGCATCTCCGGCAGCAGCGAAGGCGGATCCTGCATGTCGGCGTCCATCACCGCCACATAATCTCCCTGTGCGTTGCAAAAACCGGCATACATCGCGGCTTCCTTGCCAAAATTCCGTGAAAATGAAATATATGATACCGCCGCATCCTCCGCGGCAAGACTTCTCAGAATAGAAAGCGTATTGTCGTGCGAACCGTCGTTGACAAAAATCAGTTCGGGCGTACACTCCATCCCCGCGAGCACGCGTTTTACTTCCCTGTAAAAAATGGGCAGTGCCTCCTGTTCATTATAACATGGCACAATCAAAGATACTATCATTCGCAATTCTCTCCCGTTCCAGCCAGTCTTTCCTTAATAAGCAGTCCGGTTACCCCGGCTGCCACCTCCCACTTTACCGGATAACAGTATCCCTGTCAATCCCGGCAGATAGTAAGACCTTTTCCACCGCCGGCGTGCAGGTGAAAAATAATTCAGACCCTCTCACGTCCGGCGCGCTCCCTTCACCGCCGGCGTGTAGACGAAAGATGATTCAAACGCCCTGGCAGTCTCCTCGGAATCCGATTCCAGTACAAACAGATATTCCGCCATCTCCGCGACGGAACAGACTACCGCACATCCCAGATACCTGGTTCCATCCGTCCCCCTCCCGTATCGCAGGCAGAAGCGAAAGCACACCAGCGTATCGGACCTTGTCTGCCAGCCCGTATCCAGATACTCGAAGCCACCCCTGTCTTTCGCAATATTTTTATAGTAGGAAACATCCCTCTCCATACAGTCCGCGAGCTGCTCTTTTTCCTGAAAAAAAGACACTCTCACAGTCAGGCTCCCGTCTGTCCCGGGAATCCCGAAACGCCATTCCCCTCCCTTTTTCCCGGTACGCTCCATTCTCCAGTCCCCAGCGGAAAGAGGGCTTCGGAACGTACCGCTTCCGGCACCGGTAAACAGCCTGTAACTTCCCATACCGTCCCCGTGATCCTGTATCAGCGTCACTGCCGTCTTTTCTCTGAAACTGACTGCAAAAACAAACAGAATCAGAACCAGCGCCAGAATCCAGGCTTTTCTCTTTTGCATTCTGTCAGCTCCCCTGTCTGTATAAACTTTCATTTCTGTGTAATATTAATTTTACTACTGTGAATTTTTGCTGTCAATTTAAATTATCTTTTTGATAATGAAATATCTTTTTGAATACTTTACTATACAAGAAAGTATAAAGGGGACTGTTATGATTGCCGATAGAATAAAAGAACTCCGCGAATCCAGCCACATGACACAGGCAGAGCTTGCCAGGAAACTAAATGTGACCAGGAGCAGCGTCAACGCATGGGAAATGGGAATTTCCGTTCCCTCCACCGCGTATCTGATTGAACTGGCGCAGCTTTTCAGAGTCTCCACGGATTACCTGCTGGGATTACCGGATCATAATATGATTGATGTTTCCTCGCTTACGGAAAAAGAGATCGGACTTGTCTATCAGCTTGTGGACTATTTCCGCTCACAAAAATGAGATGCCGCGCCTGCAGCATCTCTTTTCTAATTGATACACTGCGCCTGCAGTATTCCCCTTCCGGGTCATCCGGACAACGCTCCCGCTTCTTCCGCCTCCCTGAGTTCATATTCATATGGAAGCAATTCTGCCAGATAGTTTTTCTTCCGCAATGCCTCGATAATCTCGTCAAGGATTCCCTCGTGCTCTGCGGCGATCCGGTGAAAGTGATAGCCCGATGTGACATTGAGAAGAGGCGTTGATTTTCCTGATTTGAGGTCATCGACAAACACCTGTATCTCCCGCCGGTTCCTTATATTGAGCGGCGCCGTGACCCGGCCGTAGATTTTGTGATTGACCATGACGTCCAGAACCCGTCCGCCAAGATCAATGATCGTCGTCAGTTCGTCGGCGACCTGCTCGTCGGTATGACAGACTTTGACAATGCGGACAGACTGGGCGGGCTCATCCAGATAGTACCCCCTTGCGGTGGAGACGACAGAATAACCCTCCGCCCGCAGCAACGCAATGTCCTGGACAACGATCTGCCGGCTGACCCCCGTCAGCTCGCCCAGCCTTGCGCCGGACAGAGGGGCCCCGGCCTCCCGCATCAGCAGAATCAGCCTTTTTCTCCGGCCGGCGGCCGTCACTTCCCTCCCCGTCATGAAAACACCTTCAGATGCTTGAGACTGATATCCAGGATCGGCGCGGAGTGCGTCAGGGCTCCGCACGACACATAATCAACACCGAGTTCCGTGATCGCCCGGATGTTCTCTTTTGTGATATTTCCGGAGCACTCCGTTTTCGCCCGTCCGCCGATCAGACGGACAGCCTCCGCCATCTCTTCCGGCGGCATATTATCGAGCATGATAATATCCGCTCCGGCCTCCACAGCCTCCCTTACCATGGAAAGACTCTCAGTCTCCACCTCAATTTTCCGCACAAACGGCGCGCAGGCTTTCGCCGCGGCGACAGCTTCCTTCACCCCGCCCGCAGCAGCGATATGATTGTCTTTTAACAAAACACCGTCAGACAGATTATATCTGTGATTCTGTCCTCCCCCGACCCGCACCGCATATTTTTCAAATATGCGCATGCACGGCGTCGTCTTTCTGGTATCAAGCAGCGTCGTCCCGGTTCCCGCGAGCAGCTGTGCGACGCTGTGCGTGTACGTGGCAATACCCGAAAGCCTCTGCAGATAGTTAAGAGCCGTCCGCTCCCCGGCGAGCAGCACGCGGACATCCCCCGTGACAACAGCGAGCAGCTGTCCTTTTTTTACGGCGTCGCCATCCACCGCCTTAAAATCCACCTTTGTCTCCGGAGCCAGCAGGGTAAACACCCTGGCAAAAACCGGGAGCCCCGCAATGATCCCGTCCTCCTTACAGATCAGCTGCACTTCCCCTCTCCGGTGCTCCGGCATCACCGCGTCTGTCGAGACGTCCCCGCTGCTGATATCCTCCTCCAGCGCAAGTCTGATATACCGGTCCGCAACAAGCTGCATGGTAACTGGACTCATAAATCTCCTCCTTCTCTTCTGAACATAATTGCTGTGTCTGCGCCGTATCCGCCATCCGGACGCCCCGGCGTGATCATCTCCGCCCTGTTCCTGATTACGCTATTTTCTTTCCCGACGGACTGCCCCCCGGCAGACCCAATCTTCTTCCAGCCGGACTACGCTATTTCCTTTCCCGACGGACCGCCAACGGCAGACCGGATCTTCTTCTCTCCGGTCTCTTCAATCTGCGCAGCCGCGCGCTTTGCAAACACCAGACTTTCCAGAAGACTGTTGCTCGCAAGCCTGTTTTTCCCGTGAACGCCATTACAGCTCGTCTCTCCGACTGCGTAGAGATGCGGCATCGTCGTGCGGGAACCGCTGTCGACATGAATGCCTCCCATAAAATAGTGCTGGGCGGGAACTATGGGCACAGGCTCCCTTAGTATATCATATCCTTCTTCCAGACACTTCTCACGGATATTCGGAAAATGCCCGAGGATTGTCTCCGCAGGAACCTTCTCAAAAGACAGATATTCATAATCACAGCCTTCCAGCCGCATCTGTTCATGAATCGCCTCCGTGACGACATCTCTCGGAAGCAGTTCATCGACAAACCGCTCCCCCCTGTGATTCAGAAGGACTGCCCCCTCGCCCCGCGCTGACTCGGAGATCAGAAAACTCCGCCCCGGCTTTGTGCTGTAGAGACAGGTTGGATGGATCTGCACATAATCCATATGTTCCAGCGCCACACCATGCTTTTGCGCGATACGGCAGCCGTCCCCTGTCAGCAGCGGATAATTCGTGGAGCGCTCATAAAGCCCGCCGATCCCTCCTGTCGCCATCACGGTATCCTCCGCATGAATCTGCAGAATACCGCCGTCGCGCGTTCTGGCCAGGATCCCGGCACAGCTTCCGCGCTCCGCCAGAAGATCCGTCATGGAAGTATATTCCAGAATCGTGACATTGGGAAGCTTCTGCACATGAGCGAGCAGCGTCAGCGTGATCTCCCGGCCTGTGATATCCTTGTGGAAACAGATACGCGGCCTTGAGTGTGCCCCCTCTCTCGTGTAAGAGAGCGCCCCGTCCGCCCTTTTCTCAAACCGGACGCCGAGCGCCAGAAGATGATCAATGACCCCTCTGCTGGAACGGATCATAATCTCGACACTCTCCCGCCGGTTCTCATAATGCCCGGCCCGCATGGTATCCTCAAAATACGCGTCGTAATCCTCCTCATCCCGCAGCACGCAGATTCCGCCCTGCGCCAGCATTGAATCACAGCCCGCAAGGTCCTCCTTTGAGAGCATCAGAATCTTTTTGTCCGGCGGAAGGTGCAGTGCGGTGTAGAGTCCGGCGACCCCGCAGCCTGCAATCACCACATCATAATATAAATCTTTCATAATATCCTTCCTTACGCCAGCGCAAGCATTTTTTTCAGCGTTTCCCCCGCCGCCTCTGATACCTGATCCTCCATCCGCGGAAGCTCATTGTTCCCTGTTCTCAGCACCCCGGCAATCTTTTCCAGCGTGATCTTCTTCATGTTCTCACAGACAGGCTCCGTCTGCGGGAAATAAAACGCCGCGTCCGGACGCGCCTGCCTGAGGGCATACAGAACTCCCGACTCTGTTCCTATGATAAATTCTCCTGCCGCGCTGTTCTTCGCGTACTGGATAATCCCCGTCGTGGAACCAGTGTAATCCGCCAGCGCAAGCACTTCTTCACCGCACTCCGGATGCACGAGCACCTGCGCGTCTCTGTGCTCCTCCTTCAGCTTTCGTATCTCCGCCGCGGACATCTCTTCGTGAACCGGGCAGTAGCCGTCATTATAGTGAAAGATTTTATCCGGCACTTCAGACGCCACATGGCGCGCCAGATTTCTGTCCGGAATAAACAGAACGTGCCTGCCGGGAAGCTTTTTCACTATTCTGACCGCATTTGCGGAAGTCACACAGACATCCGACCAGGACTTGATCTCCGCGGTCGAATTAATGTAACAGACGACAACAAGACCTGGATATTTCTTCCGCGCCGCCTCCACGGTCTCCCTTGTCACCATATGCGCCATCGGACAGTCCGCCGACTCGTCCGGCATCAGAACCGTCCTGTCGGGATTCAGAAGCTTCGCGCTCTCTCCCATAAAAGAAACGCCGCAGAATACGATGGTCTTCGCGGTCAGCGACGACGCCTTTTCACTGAGATAGTAGGAATCCCCTATGTAGTCCGCGATGGCCTGCACCTCCGGGCGCGTGTAATAATGCGCGAGAATGACGGCGTCACGTTCCTTTTTGAGCTGTTCAATTTCTTCCTGTTTCGTCATATTGCTCCTCTTTTCTGTGGTGGATCTGCATTTTAAGAAGTATACCACGAAACTTTACATCTGACAAGACAGTTTTTCCGCCTCGCAAAAGCACGACTTATTCCTATCCCCCGGTTCCATAAAATTGTACTTTCCATTCGTTTTCCTGTCTGACAAATTTCAGCGTCAGATATCTATAGGAATCTCCGATACTGCTGTCCATATATTCCACAAAAACTATCTGAACACTTTCATTTTCCTGCTCTCCCGTATCCTCTAAGCCCTTTAAGGACATTTCACTTATTGTGCCTGTACCCGTATAGACTTCTATATCTCCCTCAAAAGGGACGGACAGAAAATTCCGGATCCGCAGTGTCTTCCTGTACCGGCTCTCCGGGTTGTTCTGTCTGTTCCTGAACTATTTGAGATTTCATATTATTATCTGAAAGTTCCCCATCTGTCCGCGTACCCGCAGAATTATTTTCTGTGAGAGAACAGCCCGCTATCATTCCTGAAGCCAGCGTTACAATGACCGCACACACAAAAACAATAACTTCATTTTTCTTATTCGATTTCACTAAAATATTTCTCCCTTTTTGGAATTGTGTACCCATAGAAAGCGGGATTATAAATATACATTGCAGGCATCAGGCACATATTTTATAATTAAATATATAAATTGATGTTTAAGGAGGCAGGTATGTTAAATAAAAACGGCTTTGACCTGTGGGCAGATGGATATGACAAAACGGTGGGGATTTCCGATGAAGAAAATACATATCCGTTTGCCGGTTACAGGGATGTGCTTGGAAACATCTTTCAGGCCATTATGGAAACGCCAAACGCAACAGTGCTTGATATAGGGTTTGGAACGGGTACACTCACGACAAAACTATATGAACATGGTTGTTCCATCTATGGGCAGGATTTCTCGTCAAGAATGATTGAATTAGCATCCGGGAAAATGCCGGGTTCACATCTTTATCAGGGGGATTTCACGAAAGGATTAGTGGAGCCGCTGCGGAATCAATGCTATGATTTTATTGTGGCAACATACTCACTGCATCATTTGACGGATGAACAAAAAATATCCTTTCTTTGCACTTTGTGCAATTGCCTGAAAGAGAATGGGAAGATTTTAATTGGTGACGTTGCTTTTGAAAACCGCGATAAATTGAATCAATGCAGACAGGAAGCAGGTGCCGAATGGGATGATGAAGAAATATATTTCGTTGCCGATGAACTGAGAAGTGCATTTCCGGGCATTGCATTCAGGCAAATTTCATACTGTGCCGGTATCCTGACACTGACTCGTTAACTTCCAGTTTGAAGAATTGTCAGATAAGCGTAAATCCGGTAATCATACTTAAGAATATACATTTTATTTCAAATGTTATGCAGTGGGAACACTTTTCTGAATAGGGAGCAATATTTTTAAATCGCTTTATCATAATTTGTTCCCCCATTGAAAAGTATATAAATTATTTCCGGCAGAACAGTCGCAATTCACAGATCACTTGTCCGATAACCCGGACTGTGAAGTCATTAAAGCAGAAAGGCGCCACTTTCCCCGCCCCTGCAGCTTTTTAATAAATACGGTGCAGCCCGCGGCCACACCGTATGTTTCTTCACCCCGGCGGTATCTGCGTCATCCCTCCGAGCAGGATTCCACGATTCCTCTCATATATCGCATCAAACTGCGACATTGGAAGCGGATTTTGTCCCTCGCCGGCTTCCACCGTATAGCCGGGGCGGTCATACTCCTGGATAAACCAGTCCTTGTAGCCCGCATAGCCTGACGCCGAGGGCGTTTCCTCCACCGCATAACCGCTGACCCTGCCGAAATACTGCGCGATTTCGCGGGAACGCTCAGGCTCATAGTCCAGATATTTCCAGTAAATCACCTCTCCCTGCGTGTGATAGGCCAGAATCAGAGAAAAATCATGTTCTCTGGTAAACTGATACACCGCCAGGCTCTCCGGCGCCGTCAGCGGCGCCTCGCCGACAAAATCACGGGGCGCGGGAGACGTGTAGCCCTGCGCATACTTAATCTGCTTTGCATTTTCCCATCCTGCCGGAAACTGCAGATTCAGATCAATGCCATAGATATTCGCCTTCCAGCCGGATGGAAACGGGATCTGCGGATATCCTTCGGAAATCGCACGCGCCTGCCTGTAATAAATTCCGTTTGCCAGAATTCCGTTTACAAGATCCACGCCGTCCGGATTGACCATCGGCACAACATAGAGCTGATAATTTTCAAACAGCTCCGCCGCGGATACCCCGGATATTTTTCCGCCCGCGGTGTATGCGGCTGCGTACTCCTCCGCAAATGACAGGAGAACCGGCGTTGTGATGCTCTCATTTGCGTGAAAGGAAGCGTTGTAAAACATCTGCTTTTTCCCCTTCCCGATTTTCAGAAAAGGAATTTCCCTTCCCATCACGCTTCTGCCGATACTCCCGGTCTCCAGAAACGGATAGCGTTCCAGAAGCCCCTCGATCACATATCCGTTTAAAACAGAACTGTACGGCACATCCCCTGAGACGATCGTTTCCGCGTGATAACCCTTCAGATAGGGAATCAGCCTGCGCCAGTCCTCCGCGTCCACACTGCACGCATGCTCCTCTCCCGTAAATGCACGCAGCGCAGCGCAGGTGCGGCTTCCAAAAATGCCGTCCTGCGCAAGCGGAAACCCCGCACGGGTCAGTGCGAGCTGCAGATACGCCACCTCCGTCCCGCGGTCTCCCCAAAATATATTTTTCAATCAGTGCCTCCCACTGTCCTCTTACCCTATCCTATGCGCAAGGCCCTGATTTCATACCGGAGCGTCCGCGGCAGTGCTTATAAGCGGGCATCAAAAAGGCCGCAGAAGCTGTCAATCGGATCTCTGCCCTTAAAGGTCTGCGCTCCGCCCAGCAGATTGTCCACAAGAGCGTCAAATGTGTCCTCCTTCGCATCGTAAGTGTTGATATACGTTCTGGCCTGCGGAATATCCGCGAGCATTGTCGGCTGCCCGCACCCGATCACCACGACGGGCACCTCAAATACATACCACGGGATCTCCCCGCCTCCCTTCGACATACCGAACGCCGGCCTGCCACTCTGCACATCGCAGAGTGTGATCACAAGATCCATATCCTTCACAAAATCAGCGATCGCATTCTTTCCGGCAAAATACAGATTCAGGCCTGGTTTCTCTCCCGCTTCCACCTGTCTGCGCATAACATCCAGAGGGCTCTCATAGATAAACGCATCAAACCCTCTCGCACAGAGCTTTTCCCTCAGAAGCTCTGCCGGATTACTTCCGTCCCCCATTCCCAGCGCTTTCATCAGAAAAGACATCGGCCCCTCGGCAGCCTTCACATGGACAATCATAATTCTCTTATATTTTTCCGGCGCAAGCGGCAGCACATCGGGGTCTTTATATTTTACGAGTGTAATGCAGTCTCTGCTGATCGCCCTGTGCATCTGCTTATATTCGGTTCTCCCGAGCACCGACGCCAGCACTTCCTCCCCGGGAACAAGATTCTCCCTGTTCTTTCTGTGAAGGCCCATATGCGCTTTCAGGCCAAGAATGCGCGTCAGGGCCTCCGCCATGCGCTCCTCACTGATCACACCGCTTTTGTATGCGTCAAGCATTGTGTGAAAGTCTTCCTCCGGATCATTGAAAAACAGGAACATATCGCAGCCCGCGTTGATTGTGCGCGGGAGCATTTCGGCGCGCTTCATCCGGTTTGTCATGCCCACCATATGCGAGGCATCCGTCACAACCATGCCGTTAAACCCCAGCTTCGCCCGGAGCAGCCCCTGCATAATCTCCGGACTTAAAGTCGCGGGCATCATATCATCCTCCTCCAGATCCGGATTAATCGCCCGCGCCACTTTCGGCAGCATAATGTGTCCCGCCATAATCGCATCCAGATCATTTTCAATCAGTGTCCGGTATACCCTGCCGTATGTCTCATCCCACTCACGCTCGTCAAAATAATTCACATTGTTAGAAAGATGCGCATCGCGGAAATCCTGACCGTTCCCCGGAAAATGCTTTGCGGCGCAGGCAAAGCCGGGATTCTCGTGGGCCCCTTTTATGTACGCCGCACTCATCCCCGCCACACGGTCCGGATCATTTCCGAAGGCTCTCCCCACCACCTCCGTGTTCTCCCAGTTATAAAGAATGTCGCAGACAGGCGCAAATGCCATATTACAGCCGATAGCGGCCGCCTCCTCATTGGACATTTTCCCGAGCGCGTGCGCGTATTCCTCCTTTCCGGTCGCCCCGATCTTCACACCGGAGCCGATCCTCGTCCCGTCCGCACAGGCGCCGTCGCCGCCCGCCTCCGTGTTGCAGGCTATAAACACCGGAATCTTTGCATATTTCTGCAGAATACGGTTCTGCTCCTGCACCGCTCTCCCCGGAGCCGGATTGTAACGGCATCCGCCCAGATGATACTTTTCCATCAGCTCTTTTAAATATTCCTCGTCCATGGAAGCCGTCAGCTGGAAAAATAACTGCCCCACTTTCTCCTCCGCGCTCATTCCCCCGATCGTCTCCTGCACCCAGCGGATATCCTCATCCGACAGATAATACGGTCTCGCCTTTAAATCAACCATAATACCCTCCTCCTTCTCGTGTATCTGTCCCCGCCAGCCGCCCGGATATCCCGCACCGCCGGCAGAATCTGCCTGATTTTCCCTATTTATCGTAACATCTGTCCTGTAAAAATTCAATTTATTTTTGCCCGGTCACCTTGCAGAGCCAGAGTTCCTTCGCTATAATACATTCAGACAGGGATTCCGGTTCTCACAGTACCCGGACAGCGGGGCTGTTTACACGGATAATTTTTCACAACGGAGGATGCAGATCGTGCGGTTATACAAAAAGAAAATAATATACAGTGATGGCAGCATCTATGAAGGAACAGGGTATGACAGAAACGGCGAATTTATCCGCTCCGGAAAAGGGCTCGAATATAATAAATTCGGACTACCGGTATATGATGGCGATTATGCAGAAAACAGACGCCACGGGACAGGAACACTTTACTGGTGTGGTGTGATCTGCTATGAAGGCGAATTCAGGGACGGCGTGGAACACGGGACAGGATCTCTTTTTGATCCCTGCTTCCTCACCTATAAAGATTTCCCCTTCGCAGACAGCACGAAAGGCCCGCTGCTCTATGAAGGCGATATTGCAGACGGTCTCAGACATGGAAGAGGCTGTGAGTATGCGTATATGCTTGTGAATAAGAAATTTCAGCGCTATCTGGTATACAGTGGAGATTTTTACGAGGGCTGGCATCACGGAAAGGGAAAAGAATATGACCCTGTACCGGATTACAATTCAGGACGGATCCACAGCAGGCTGACCTATGAGGGAGATTTTATCGAAGGCTGCAGAGACGGAAAAGGAAAGGAATATCACGAAGAAGACGGACAGCTCTGGTATGAGGGTGACTTTGTGAATGAAGCCTGGCATGGAAAAGGCCGCGAGTATGCGGATGACGGAACGCTTATCTACGAGGGTGATTTTGTGAATAATACCTGGCATGGAAAAGGCCGCGAATATGCGGACGGCGCAGCACCTGTCTATGACGGTGAATGGGCCGGCGGGGAACGAAACGGGACCGGCATCGAATTTCACGAAAACGGCAGGGTATACTATAACGGCGAATGGGCCAATGGGGAGAAAAACGGAAAAGGAAAGGTATATTATGAAAACGGCAGACTCTGCTACGACGGCGAATGGGGAAACAATGTGGCAAACGGCAGCGGCAGACTGTATTATGAGAGCGGACAGCTCTGCTACAGCGGCAGCTTTGTAAACGGAACCTGTACCGGAGCAGGCCGGCTGTACAGTAAAGACGGAACCCTGTACCATGAAGGCAGATTTCACAACGGTGAGCCTGTCGCCGACACCACGGGAAATGCGCTGAACTTCCTGAATAGCGCAGCCACCACGGGAAGATCGCTGACATGGTTTCTGGATCTCCTGAAAGAAGCCGGTCCGCTGCTGCTCTCCACAGTCTTCTGACCGGAAATACGCTTAAGGCATCCCGGCTTTTCTTTCCCGCTTATCAATCCTCGATCCGCAGCGTTCCGGGCCGCACATCCAGATAAAGACTGCTCCTGTCCACCTTGTACTGTTCCAGCAGAAGCACCCAGAGCTGATGTATCTGATCCAGCAGCACCGCCGATGTCTCCACGCTGTGCGGAAGAAGTACATGCAGATCAAAAAAGCGGACTCCGAGGGGCGGCAGAAATACCATATTGCTGGTCGCCGTCTTCTCCCCGGAATTCTTTATCAGCTCGTATGTGATCATGCAGAACTCCTTTCCTTTATGTTTACAGTAATAGGACACATAACACTCATCCACAATCCAGTCCACACCGTTTTCCTGTTCCACCGGCTTCTCTGCCGGATCATTCGCCTCCGTGGTCTGCACCTCGAGGTTCCAGCGGATTTTTCCCTCTTTTGTGTCCCTGATCAGTTCCGTTAATGTATGACTTAGTTCTGTCTGCTTACTCATTCTTACCTCCCTTTGATCCAGCTGCTCTCCGGTCCCGTCCGCGGATACAGGCCGCGGACACACTGTCTGCACAAAGTTTACGCTTTGCGGACATAGATTTCTGAGAGCTGATTTAAGATTGCCCCGGCGACATCCGGCCTGTTCATTGTATAGATGTGCACATGATTCACCCCGTTCGCAATCAGATCAATGATCTGTTCCGTCGCGTATGCGATACCGGCCTGTTTCATTGCCGCAGGATTCCCTCCGAAGCGGTCCACGATCGCCAGAAAACGCGGCGGCACCATATTTCCTGAGAGCGATATAATTCTTTTTACCTGCGCGGCGTTTGTGACCGGCATAATTCCAGCCACAACCGGCACACGGATATTCTTTTTTAAGGCCTTATACAGAAAATTATAGAGAATATGATTGTCAAAAAACATCTGTGTCGTCAGAAATGCACAGCCTGCGTCGACTTTTTCCTTCAGATGTGTCAGATCCTCTTCAACCGTATCTGATTCCGGATGTCCCTCCGGATAACAGGCGCCGCCGATGCAGAAATCCCCCTGCGCCTGAATATCGGCAATCAGCTCACACGCATGACGGTACTGGCCCGGCAGTGGAAATTCCGAATGTTCCGGAATATCCCCCCGCAGTGCGAGAATATTTTCTATCTTCTTTTCCTTCAGCTCTGTAATCACCGCTGTCACTTTTTCCCTCGTGGAGGAAGCGCAGGTCAGATGCGCCAGCGCCGGAATGTGATTTACATTCCGGATCTCGTCGGCCAGCTCCACTGTGTAATCCGAAGTTCCGCCCGTCGCCCCATAGGTGACGCTCATGTAAGCGGGCTTTAACGCCGCCATCTCCCCGACGATCTTTTTATAATTCGCCAGCTGCGCCCCCTGTTTCGGAGGGAAAAGTTCGCACGAAATCGTCACTTCTTCTGAATTCAGCAATTCTGTCAGTTTCATTTTCTCCCCGTTCCTCCCTAAAAACTCCGAAGCCTGTCCGTCCCGTCGTCCACGGTATTCTCAATCTTTTGTATCCGGACAAAATAAGAATAATCGTCATTCACGCGGACTTCCACGCGATCCCCGGCCTTATGCCCCAGAAGTGCTTTTCCCAGCGGCGATTCATTGCTGATCAGATTTTTCAGGGAATTGCCGCGCACGGTCGTGACAATCTTATAGACCTCTTCCTCATCGTCCTCCTCGAAATACACTGTGACGGTATTATTCATTCCCACTTCATCCTCAGCTGACTCCGTAGAAATGATTTTCGCCGTTTTAATCATTCGCTCCAGGTATCGTATCCGGCTCTCGTTCTGGTTTTTATCTTTTTTGGCCGCATGGTACTCAAAATTTTCACTCAGATCCCCGTGCGCCCGCGCCTCCTTCACCGCCTCCAGCGCCTGTTTGCGGACCACCAGCTTCCGGTGTTCAATTTCCTCCTCCATCTTCCTGATATCCTGCTCCGTCAGTTCGTCATACATACCGCTGCTCCATCCTTTCCTAAAGCACAGACACTCATTCCATTCCCCTCCGGCCGGACTTTCCGTCCCGCTCCCGTCACACCGCTCTGTGGCGCGGGACTTCCGCCGTCAGGCGCATTCGAAAACCTGGATTCTGCCCTCCCCGAAAACGCCTCAGAGGCATAACAATCCGGCGGCGCAGATGGCGGACAGCTCCACGGTCTGCGGTCCGTGCCGCACCGCCTGTCTGCAGCAGACTGAGAGCACATATCCCTCCGCCTCGTGAAATGTGGCAAAATTCCAGCCGCCGTTCTCCTCCATCCGGTCGCTTAAAACACTAAAATCAGTAAGCGGCAGGCGCATACCCTCTCCCACCGCTTTGATATAACTTTCCTTTCTCGTCCAGAGCTCTGCAAAGACTGCCGCCTGCTCCGAAACGGGCTGTTTTTGCAGATATGCCTCCTCCTCCGGCCGGAAAAAACGGCGCGCCACGCCCGTTCTGCTCCGCCCCGGCTTCTCAATATCAATGCCCGCTTCTGCTTTCGAGAATACAGCGGCCGCAAAATTCCCGGAGTGCGAGAGGTTAAAGCACAGACCACTGTCCGGAAGATACGGCTTGCCATAACTCCCCTCCGACAACGCGGCCTGTTTCATTCCGCCGGACGCACACCTGAAAAGCCCGCTTTGTTCCAGCCCGTATTCCAGCAGAAGACCCGCGGCGAGACTGCGCTGCCGGTCCTCCCTGCCGCGGTACTTTACTATCCGCTGCCGCCGCCCCGGCATAATCAGCCGCATCCCCGCCCGGAACACGGATTCATCCGCCAGAGGCCGGATATCCGCAATATAAATCCGTGGATCCTCCGGTTCCCGCTTCACGCTTTCCCCTCTCTGTAATCTTCGCACTCCGTGAGCTCCTCTTCGCTGCCGGTGCGGATGACAAAATGTCCGCCGCCCATCCTCTTGGCCCCGGAAAGCGCGCAGTCCGCCCGCCGGATCAGCTGCCCGGCCTCCCGCTCCCCCGGAACGGATGTGGCCACGCCGATCGAGCACTCCAGCTCTATTCCGTTTTTTCCGAGCTGCCGTATCTCCTCAAAAAGACTTCCAACCCGTTTTTCCAGAAAACTTTCCGACGGTGTATCGACCATAAAAACCATAAATTCTTCCAGGTCAAAACGTGCCAGAACATCGCTCCTGCGGAAACAGCTGCGCATACTGTCCGCAAATACACACAGGAACTCTTCCGCTATCTTTGGATTGAAACTTTCCATAATTGCGCGCATATTATCAATGCTGACCAGCAGCACCGCGTGCATCCCCTCCGCATAATCGAGAAAATTCTGCATCAGCTTTTCCGCCGTATTCCGGTTATAAAGTCCTGTCAGCTCATCCCGCTGTATTTTCTCAATCAGTTCGCCATGTCCGGCCACCGCCTGCCGGCCGCACCCGCACTTCCCTGACTCGAGCAGCGTTCTGACCCTGCGCACCGCAATCTCCGGGATAAACGGTTTGCCGATATATTCATCTGCCCCCAGCTCCAGAGCCTGCGCCTGACGCTCGGGTTCACGGTCCGTCGCAGTGATAATCACCGGTATCTCCTGAAGCATCGGATCTTTTTTGCGTATTTCCAGAAATTCAATCCCGTTCATCACCGGCATGTTCAGATCCAGCAGAATGACATTGACGGCGTCCGGCCACTCCCGCAGAATGCGCAGCGCCTCCTCTCCGTTCCCGGCCTCAAATATATGATACTCCTTTTCAAAAATTCTGCGCACGTTCAGGCGGCTTTCTTCCATATCATCGACCACAAGCAGCGTTTTTCTCCTGCATTTCTCCTCCGAAAACGCGGCGCGATACCTGGAAAGCTCGCGGTCCACACGTTTCTGCTCCGTGATATCCACAAAGCTTCCGAAGACAATATGCTTTCTCCCGACGCGGCTGACATATTTCAGCTTCATCTGGATCCAGACGCTGCGTCCGGATTCAAGGCTGCGCAAAAACTCGCACTCCGTCAGCTCCTTTGTCTCGACCAGTTTGCGGAACGCCGCGAGCAGCTCCACCCTTCCCAGCCGGTCCAGGCTGGAAAGTATCCCGTTCTCCACATCGCTGATATCGCCGTAGCCAAACATTTCATAGTAGGCATCGTTTGCCCGGATCAGGGAAAACGCATCTTTCTCATATTCCAGAACAGCGACCGCCTGCAGCATATTGGAAAACAGAACCTCCATCTTTGATGTGGCCGTCCACAGATCATCGATATCCACAGCTTCCTCCTGCTGCCTATCCCCGTGGAACACCTGCCCGAACGTCAGGCGCTCATACTCCTCCACCGGCATCGGCTTTGCATAATAATATCCCTGCACGTACTCGCAGCCGATGCTCTTTAAAAACTGCACCTGATCCCTGCGCTCCACGCCCTCCGCGACCACCGGCATATTCAGCCACTTGGCCATGCGGATCACAGACGCAAGAATATTTTCACCGCGCCCCCGCTTTTCCGTATCGGACAGAAAATGCATATCGATCTTCAGAATATCCACCGCAATGTCCTTGAGCACATTCAGTGAGGAGTATCCGCTGCCAAAATCATCCATCAGTACAAAAAAACCTTTTTTCTGAAAACTCTCCATGGTCCTGCGTATAGCGTCCGGATTACTGGTATAAACGCTCTCCGTCAGCTCCAGCTGCAGCATTTTCGGAGAAAGTCCGTATTTATCCACCAGGCCGCAGATCAGCTCCACCAGCCTTGGATGATAGAGGCTTACCCTGGAAATATTCACGGAAAGAGGAGCCGGATCATGTCCCAGGGCGATCCAGCGCGCAAGCAGCTGGCAGGTCTTCTCCCAGACATAAAAATCCAGATTCATGATAAAGCCGTTCCGCTCAAAAACCGGGATAAACTCTCCGGGGGAAATCATCCCTCTTTTCGGGCTGTTCCAGCGCACAAGAACCTCCGCCCCGTCGATCACATTGTTGCGGAGACTGTATTTCGGCTGCAGATAGAGCACAAATTCTTCCCGCTCCAGCGCTTTCCGCATGCTGTTGACAATCTTTTGTTCCCTGACAATCGCATCGCTCATCTGCGTGGTGTAAAAAGCATAGTTCTGAATGTAATTACCCTTGCACTTTTTAGCCGCAAGATTGGCCCGGTCATACATAACGCTCACAGGAAGCTCCCGGTCTTCCAGCACATAAATGCCGACCGTCGGCACAAGATCAAATTCCAGATCATAGCGCTCCAGCATCTCCCGCGTCTCGCGCACAAACTCCAGGGCATCCCGCTCACCCCGGCACGGCATACAGATCCCGAAAATGTCCGCCTCTATCCTGCCATATGTAATCAGAGGATCGCTCTGTGCGTACGTCCGGAACATATCCGCCGTATAACAGAGCAGACGATCCCCCTCTGCGACGCCGAAGAATGCATTGACCAGCTGAAATCTGCCGATGTCCAGCCGGATAAACGCAAACTGCTCATCCGGATTCGCCTGGATAACCGCCTCCGTCTCCTGAAAAAATCTTATTTTGTTGTAAATACCTGTCAGCAGATCATAATCCGCACGATACTTTGCACACACGCCGAGCCGTTCGCTCCGGATAATGGCATTTCCAGTCCGGAGACAGAGAATATCATCTTCCGGCCATCCTGTGATAAAATCCCACGCCCCGCGCTCCAGACACTCCCTCTCCAGACTCTTACAGCTCTCAGACGCTGCGACAAGCACCGGAATCCCCCGGTATTTTCCCGATTCCCTGCAGCGCTCCAGAAACCGTAATACATCTGCATCCTGTGCATGCAGCTGGTAAACGACGGCATCAACAGCCTCCCAGTCTGCCCGCGCCTCCATCAGCGCAAACGCTTCCGCTCCGTCTGCCGCCTCCGCAATTCTGTAAGTTCCCTCCAGAGACTTCTTTCTTTCCGCCCGGCTCTGGCTGTCCTCGTCAACAATCAGTACCCTGTTTTTTCTGGTCATACGCATCCTCTGAATAAATTTTTATCGCAGCGGATCAGCGGAGCCTGTGCCCTGCTCCCGCCCGCTGCTTTTTCTTTATCACATGAGATTACTTCTTCTCCTTCTTAGATACTTATATTAGCAAACTTTCCCATTCATTTCAAGGATTTTTCAGCGCGTGAGACAGAAGAAGACCCTGGCGGCACAGGTTTTCAGATTTTTCCTGCGCCGCATTTCCACTCAGGCGGTTCACCCACCCGGCCGACGCATCCATGGCAGTGCGGCAGGCGTTCGTCTGATCCAGGGCATTCAGCATCACAAAATCATGGATCGTCCCCTGCACCCGCAGCGCAGTCACTTCCACGCCCGCACATCGAAGCTTTTCGCCAAAAGCTTCTCCCTCACTGCGCAAAACATCCGCCTGACCGTTTATAATCATCGTCCGGGGAAAACACTTCAGGCAGTCCGTACCAGCCCGGAGCGGAGATGCGGTTATCCTGTTTCTGTCTTCCGTGGACGCTGTATACTGCCGCCAGAACCATTTCATCCCTTCCCGGTACAGATAATAATTTTCTGCAAACTGACGGTAACTTAATGTGTCAAAGCAGGCATCCGTCACCGGATAATACAGCAGCAGCCCGTCAATGCACGCGCCACGCCGCATCGCTGACATCAGAACCATAGCGATTGCCATATTTCCGCCCGCACTGTCGCCCGCCACTGTGAGCGTAGTATTATTGTCCACCGCAAAACAATCCCCGATGATTTTTTTTATATGTGACAGGATAAAATAACACTGTTCTGTCGCCGTCGGATATTTTGCTTCCGGCGACCGGCTGTACTCAGGAAATACCACCAGTGAATCCGTCCTTGCCGAAAGCTCCCTGACTAACTTTTCGTGTGTGTGAAAGCTGCCGTACACCCAGCCTGCACCGTGAATATAGAATATAATATTTCTGATTTTTTTACTCACCGGCGCAATAAAATATACCGGAATACTGCCCCACATCCCGGTACTGACCCACTCCCGGGATATATCGGCGGGATACTTATATACCGGCGCATCCTGCGCCTCCTCCAATGCTCTCCTGCCCTGCTCAGGCGGCATCTGAAAAATCAGCGGAGGCACGGCGCTCTGACTGCAGACCGCCTCTGCAGCGGGTTCCAGCGGAACACATCGTTTCATATCACATTCTTCCTTTTAAGTCATAACCGGTTTTTATTATGATATGTAACTCTTTTGTTTCTGCACACAGGTCAGCAGATCCGCCCCATTACCGCACTCCCTGGCTTTCAGTTTATCCTGTCACGCATCCGCATGATGCTCACACAGCCGCGGGGAATACTGAATGCCCTGACCGCAGCGGGTCAGCCGGTTAACCGTCAGTCCGTCTCTCTTTGCGCTCCCAGAATCGCCGCAAGCTCTCTCCCGGCTCCGTTTTCGTCCCTCTGAAATATATTTACATACCCTGTATCCCCGCTCCTGTCCTTAAATGCCGGAAACAGAAAGCCGCACTCCGGGCTGCCCGGCTCGTACTCTCCCACCAGCGGACAGACTGCGCAGACCAGGTACTCAAATACCTCCTCCGACTCCCCCAGCCGCTGCTTATCCAGACCCTTCGCCGGAATATCATAACAGTCGTGAAACACCAGAACCGCGTATTCTCCCCCCGCATGATACGACTCCAGCACAATCTCATAAAAAGTCTCCATCAGAGCGTCGTTTTTCAGACCGCAGGCCCGCATCGCCATCAGCATCTGCCACATGCTCCCCGCGCCTTTTGCATTTTCCGGAAAACGGTATTCCCGCAGGTTCCTGTTCGTATCAGAAAACGGGATTGCTTTCGCAAGCTTCAGGTTTTTCGCCCTGTCCGGCGGGGAAAGCTTCAGGAAGTTTATATTAAAACTTCCGTCATACTCTCCGTGTCTGTCTGCATAACAGCCCGCGATCCTGGTGATGGATGTGCGTGCGGGAGTCATGCGCCTTGTCAGTTCGAGCATATCTTCTCTTTGAATCATTCTATTCCTCCGGTTCTTTGTCTGAAATATATCCTGTTCCGGCGGACTGACCCTTTTCCCTGAAAAACACTTCAGGGACTATGTCTCCATAGTCCCTGAAGCCGGACCCTGCATCCGGATCCCTCCGCGAAAAACACAGTCCCGGGCCGCCGGAAGGCCGGACGGTCCTCTCTTACAGCCGGAACTTTCCGGCCTGTTCATTCTGACGCCGGCTGAGTTCCACCAGACCCATGGTGTCTTCCGTGCATTCCCCGATCGTCTGGGACAGAAGCGTCATGCTGGCGCTGGTCTCCTCAGTGGAGGCTGCATTCTGCTCCACCACGCTGGCCAGACTGTTGACGGAGTCCGTGACGATCTGCTTGAGTGAGTTGAGAACCTGCGTCTGACCTCCGATATCCCTTGTAACCGCTTCCACCAGCGCGACCTCATTCTTAAGATACTGGAACGCCGTCTTTGTCTCCTCCAGGCACTTCTGCTGCATCTGCACATTGCGGGTGACTTCCTGCATTTTGCTGACGGAAATCTCCACATTGCTGACCAGCTCTTTCACAATACCCTCGATCTCCTGGGCATTGCCGGAAGATTCCTCGGACAGATTGCGGATCTCTTCCGCCACAACGGCAAACCCTCTGCCGGCTTCCCCGGCTCTGGCCGCCTCGATGCTGGCGTTGAGCGAGAGAAGATTCGTCTGGGACGCAAGTCCCTTGATAATTTCGATGGTTTTGTTGATGTCGGCGGCGGAATCGTTATTCTTATTGGTCTGTCTGGAAACTACTTCGATCGCCTCGATCGTCGCCCTGGTAATCCGATCCAGCTCGCTGATGCTCTCAAAAGCGCCCGAAGAGTGTTCCGCCATGGCGGACACCGCCTCCTCCAGCTTATGTACACCGTCCTCCTCCACTTCGATCACACTGCCCAGTTCCACGATCTTTCCGTTCACCGTCTCGGTCTCGCTGGCCTGGTTTGTGGCCCCCTGGGCCAGATCGTCAATCGCCTGATTCGTGTTGCGGATACTGTTTGAAATATGATTGAACTTCTCACTGAACTTTTCGCTGCTCCGGCTGAGCGCCTCGCCGGTGTTTATCATACTGCCAAGCATTGACGCAAGAGACTGCCGCACATCCTCCAGGGAGCGCGCCATTCCCCCGATCTCATCGGCGCGCCGGAGCAGGACCGGACTCACGGTAAAACTGAGATCCCCCACAGCCGCCTGATGCAGATTATCCTCAACCTGCTTAATGCCCTTTGTAATCTTAAAACCGCTCAGCCCGGATACCACCAGGGCCGCCACCAGCATGACCGCCGCCGCGATCCCGTAAATCATCAGCATCCCGGAAAATTCTTTTTTAATGTAGACTTTTCTGCCTTCAATCTTTTCATTCATCTCATCCACATAGTTTCCGGTCGCCACAGCCCAGCCCCACGGCTCAAACATCTGCGCGTATGCGACTTTCGGCGCAACCGTCACGCCGTCTGATTTCGTGAAATAGAATTCATTGAAACCGCCCCCGTTTCTGGCCGCGGACACGACGCTCTGCGTCACCTTCACACCGTTCTGGTCTGTCAGATCGTAGCGGTTGGTTCCCTCCTGCTCCGTCAGAATGGGATGCATGACCAGCACATGATCCTCTCCGTCGATCCAGATATAGCCGGACGCGTCATCCCGGTAGCGCATGGCACGCACCGCCTCCGCAGCCATCTTCTTTGCCTCTTCCTCCGTCAGCTCACCGCTCTGGCTTCTGTCATAAAAGCTCTGAATCACGGACAGCGCACCCTGCACCTGCGACTTGATCTCCATCGAATAGCCATCCGTCATGGACTCCTCATACACTTCGACAGACTCCTCCATCGACTGCCCCAGATAATAGACACCCAGACACGCCAGCCCGACGGTTGGAATGGATACCAGAACACAGATCAGCGCTATCAGCATCACAGCCAGGCTCCGAAAGCCCTTCTTCCTCTGTTTTCCGGCAACTGCTTTTTCCCCCATAATACTCCCTTTCCATCTTTCGATATGCTTGTTTACGATTATATCCATTATGGCACATTTTTCATGTCAAGTCAATGAACAGCGGTTTGTGGAGAACCGAAAGGACAGAATGGAAGATTCCGGCGCAGAAAATTTCTGCGGTTCCCTGACCTGCAGGATGGATGACAAAGAATATAAACCATAAAGATTTGCTCAGAAAAGCTGCGCAGAGCTTTTCCGGGCCTTCACCAGCAGCATCATCGGGCGGCGCAGTTCGTCTTTCATTCCGGGAATCCCCATCATTTCCAAGGGCGGCACCGCTTCTTCCACGGCTTCCAGCACAAAGCCGTGATTCAGCAGTCCCATCAGGATCTGTGTGAGCGTGTGATGCTGTTTGACCACATCGCATCCCAGAAAGTGCGTCTTCCTCTCTCCCGGAATAAAATAATGGTCAACCGGCCAGCAGCAGGGCTCTCCGGCTTCCGTATAAATCCAGTCCTGCCCGACCCCCGCGGTAAAAACCGGATGCTCAATATTAAACAAAAAAGTTCCCCCCTGTGTCAGCGTCCCGTGCACTTTTTGAAATATCTGTTCAATATTTTCGATGTAGTGCAGGGCCAGATTGGAAATAACACAGTCCCATGTGTTTTCCGGGTACTCATATTCCTCTATTCCACAGACACGATACAGGACTGACGCGTCCGTATTGCGCTTTTCTGCCTCCTCAATCATCTTCCTGCTCACATCAATTCCCAGAACCTGCGCGGCTCCCTGTTCTGCGGCAAACTTACAATGCCACCCGTAACCGCAGCCCAGATCGAGAACTGTTTTCCCCTCAGTCCGTGGAAACAGGGGCTTTAGCTGATGCCATTCACCGGCCGCGTCAAGGCCCTCCCGGCTGCGCGGCATTTTCGCGTATTCTTCAAAAAATCTCTGATTATCGTATTCATTGTTCACTGCCTTCCATCCTCCTGCTTTTGCTTACCCTGATAATAATTACCATGATACCACAGACAGGAGGGCGTGAAAAGCATGAAAAACACAGGCCGTCTCCCCCGGCGCTTTATGCGTTCTCCGCCAGCTCTTTTACAGCGCGGACAAGATGACCGGTGTCCTCCTCCGCTGTAAACCGTCCGATCCCCGCCCGGATCACGCCGCCATACGCCACGCTTCCCAGATACCTGTGAATCAGCGGGGCGCACTGATAACCCGACCGCACCGCGATCCCGTACTCCGCATCGAGAAGCGTTCCAGCCTCATCCGCCAGAAATCCCTCTATATTAAATGCCACAATCCCGGTCTGTTCCCCGGGGCCTCCGGCCCTGTACACCGTCACCCCGGGTATTTCTCCAAGACGGGCGGCGAGCCGCTGCGCAAGCCCGCTCTCACGCTCCAGAAAAGCGGCGGGATTGCCGCTCCTCTCCACGGTCTCCCGAATCTCCCGCACGGAGGCGCACAGACCTGCGATCGCCGGGACATCCGCACTCCCCGGCTCCTGCGCGCCGGAAATACCGGGATTCATCCAGGGACTCAGCGAATCGCTCCCGGTACCGCCGGCCAGATATGGTTTTAACACGGCGCCGCGGCAGTTCACATAACCGCCCGCACCGTACGGCCCGCACAGGGTCTTGTGTCCGGCAAATATGTAAAAATCCACCGCCATGTCGCGCAGACAGACCGGAACCAGACCGAGCGCCTGCGCCCCGTCCACCACTGTCAGCGCCCCGTGCCGCGCTGCAAGCGCACAGACCTGCGCAACCGGCTGTATATTGCCGAGCACGTTTCCGACGTGCGCCACCGCCACCACGGAAGGGCTTTTTCTCCGGAACTGATATGCAATATGCTCCGGATCCGGCTGCAGCGTGGCCGGATCCACCGCCAGCTCTGCGACGGTAAAACCGTACTGCCGGCTGAGATGATGCAGCACGCGGATCACGGCATTGTGCTCGCAGGCAGATACATACGCCACATCCTCTTTCTTCCAGGAAATCCCGCCGAAAATCTGATTGCACGCAATCGTGGCCGAGGGTGCAAACACTGCTTCCGCGCCCTTTGGCGCTCCCGAAAGCCGGAGAAGTTCCTCCCTGGCCTCAGCGATCACATCCGCGGCCCGCCTGGACAGGGTATGTGAGCTCCGGCCCGCGCTCACAGCGTACTCCCGTCCGGCCCGGTCAATCGCCCGGTATACCGCCTCTGACTTTGGAAATGCGGTCGCCGCATTGTCAAGATAAATGATTTCCATGCTGTCTTCCCCTCCTGCCCCGCCGTTTCAGATCTCCACAAGCAGCTGCGCGAGAACAGCCGCTTTCTGGGACGGGCTGAGCGCCTCGCCAAATTCCTCCAGCACCTCCGTCATCATATTTTTCAGATAAACGCCGGTCTGCCCTGCAGGCTTCTCCTCAAAATACCGCTCCACCGCTCTGCCGTCAGCTTTCTGCACAATCACCGACGTGCACTGCCGCGTATTTTTCCGGCCTGAAAAAGCTTCCTCCAGCTCATCCCTGATCCCGGAAAGTTCTGACACAAACTGTTCCAGCGCCCCGTCCCTCCAGTCCCCGGGACTAAGGTCCGACACAATTTCCGACAGCGCACCGACCGTTTCCTCCTCATCATCCGCCGCCGGATTTTCTATATATTTCAGAAACCGGCCCGCAACGGCTCCTGTCACGGCTTTCCCCGCAGCGGCGGCCTGACCCTGACGCCATTCCTGCAGGAATTCCTTTATGCCTGCATCCTCTCCGATCCCGAACACCGTTCTGATGCTTTCCGCAATCTGCCGTTTCAGTTCCGGAAGCTTTCCATCCAGCAGCGTCTGTAAGCGCCCGATTTCCCCCGCTGTCTTAAGATATCCGCCGGCGCAGATGTCCACAGCTCCCCCGGACGCTCTCCCGCAGGCGCACAAACCGCCTCCCGCAGCCCCCGCTATCTGTGGAAACTGTTCAAACAGAAGTTCCACAGGGTTCACCTCAATGCGCCTGAGCGCGCCCCGGAACGCGCTGATTTTTGCAGCGTCTTCCGGCGCAAACGCAGATGTGACCCGCGCATATTGCGGAAGGGAGCGGTACCAGTCCTGCATCCGCCGGCAGATCCCTGCGCTCCTGCCCTGTTTTTCCGTCACGCCGGAAGCTCCGGCACTAAACAGCATCTCAAGTCTCTCCAGATACTCCTCCTTTTCCTCCGTCATGCATTCCAGATACAGTTCATAGCTTTCCGGCCGCTCATTGATTCTGCTGAGCACCTCAGCCCCGGGCTCCAGCGCGCGTTTTCCGGAATAAATGACGGCGATATCTTCCTGCTCCGCCAGCTTTCCGGCCACAAGCAGCGGCATCACGCCCGGCCGCACGCCGTAGTCCTTCCCGCAAAGCCTGCTGTAAAGGATTTCAAATGATCTCCGTTTTCCGGCACAGCCCTGTATGAAACGGCTGATCTCACCGGACACCTTCCGGAACCCTTCATCTCTCCCGGTGTGCACAAACACCGCCCTGTATATCATGGCCTCCGGACCGGTCCCCCGCCTGTACGCGCTCATATCCGCCCTGCCGAGAAGATTCTTCACCACCCGGTCCCTCGCGCGCTGATACCTTGCCCCGGGATTGCGGATATTCAGCAGCTCAAGATTGATCCTTGGCGCACAGCTGTAATAATCCATGCAGATACGGCTTAAAAGTGCCTCGAACGCCTCCCCGCTTTCCCGGAAAACAGGCGGCTTTCCCGCCGCCAGGATCCGGACACGGCCCTGTTTTGGCCGATACCACTTTTCCAGTTTTGCGTTGATTTCAAAAGCGGTATCCTCCGCATACAGGGCAAGTTCCCGCGCAAGAGACCGGTTTCCGTCGATAAACTTCTCATCCCGCTCCAGATTACGCAGGGCCCGGTATTTTCTGCACAGCCCGCCGTCATCATACGCCCGGTCCGGCAGCAGAAGAAGGACGCGCGCGTCGTTTAACAGATCCAGATGTTTCTGCAGCACTGACTCAGACGCGCTTCCGCTCTCCTCACGCTCCGTCCGGAGCAGCACAATGATTTTTCCATCCGCAAATGCCTCCTCAAACAGATAGCCGGCGTCCGGCAGCTGCAGAAAATCCTCTGTCTCAAGAAACACATACTGGAAATAACGTGTCATGGCATATTTCCGGTTATACTGCATCGGAAGTTCATATTTGTGCTCTGCAACTTCCTCCAGAACCCCCGCCGCCCGGAAACGGCTGCCGTACTCCTCCATCTTCTTTCGCACCGCGCGCTCAATATCCGCGCCGGCGCGGGCTCTGAACGCATATTCACCGGCACTGTGCCGGAAAATAATCAGTTCTTTTCCGACGAGAGATGCAATGGCCACGCGGCACTGCTCCTCCCCGATCCCGAGAGCAGGGCGGATAATATCTTCACGCGCCGGAAATTCCTCCGCGCGGCGCATCATGCGGATCACCGCGAGGGCTTTTATCACGGCGCGCTCCGTCTCATCCGTCACCCGCGCGAGCGCGTCCTCCGCCCTCACCCACTCGCTGTGGATGCGCGGCTGATCAGCTGTCCCGCGGAAGAATCCCCGGAAAAAATCATAGATTTTGTCCACACCGATCAGTTCCTCCAGCCCGTTTTTTAAGAGCCACTTCAGGCCGCCCCGCCCGTCCCCGGCGAGAAAAGTGAACAGCGTGCGCTCACTCTGCGCCACACGCTCACTGATCCGCAGCAGCGCGCAGGGAAACAGCGGAACCATCGGAAAACAGCCTTTTGCAGCCCTCTGAAAGAACTCTTCCCGCGAAAACAGTCTTCTGAAATACGAAATTCCGGCGGATTCCTCCAGCAGCCTGCCGTAATCCCCGCTCCCCGACAGCGCTTCATATGCCCCGGAAAACTCCGGTTCCTGACGGATCAGGGCTCCCGCGGCGAGTTCATAGTGATTCTGCTCTGAAATCACGAATTCCACCTCCGTCAGTCTTCCCTCCACACCGCAAAACGCGCTCTTTGCGGCTGCCGCAATCCCCTCCCGGTACGCGTAAATACTTTTATTCGCCACGAGCGTCAGAAATATTTCCTGCCCTGACCTCTCCGCCAGGTCACACAAATCCTGCAGAGTCTGCATATCGCCGGAAAATCCCTCTCCGGAATGGCCCTCCAGGTACCTGCCGAATTCATCAAATACGATAAACATACCCGCATATCCGCACTTCTCCGTCAGAATCCGCCCTGTCTGACGGTAAACGGACAGGGCGTCTGTCCCGGGCAGGGGCAGAGACACGCCGCCCCACGGGTAAAGGCTTTCCGCTGCGGCTTCCCCGGCCTCTTCACGAAAAAGCGCCTCCGAGAGCGCCGTTATAAATACATCATTTAAATTCACCCCCGGAACAGGGCTGACCGGCACAGACAGATATTTTCTCCCGGAATTCCACAGCTTAGAGACATCTTTCGTCACATGTATTCCATCCATGCCGGAGCAGTCCGCCAGACACGCCCGTCTCATCCGCTCCTCCACCCGCTCTGTCTCCGATAAAAGCTCCTGACCGGCCTCAGACGCCCCTGACAGCAGTGAGAGAAGCACCAGCAGAAAATGTGATTTTCCTCTTCCGTGCGGGCCGGTTAAGACCGTGGCGCGCTCAGAGCTCCTGCCGGAGACCGCCGAAAGATACCGGTCCAGAACCGTGACGGAAGAATCTGTCGGAATATATGTTTTAATCAGCGTGTCATTTCCCACATCCAGCTGAAGATTTACTGATTTTTGAAAATGACTTCCGGTGCGCACAAGCGCGATGCACTGTTTCATCTGCATCTCCTCTCAATAATGCGGGCTCCTGTATTATCACAGCCGGTGCAGCCGGCCGTAATACGCTTCCACCACCCCGGCCGGAGTGATATCCGCAGGCAGACAGAGCCTGCTTAACCCCGCAGACCGGTTGCGGATAATCTTCTCACGCGCCCGCAGCCTGTCCACAAGCTCCGCCAGCGCGGCGCCTCCCAGCTGCAGGAGCCTGCCCGGACCGTCTCTGACCGTGAGCAGCCCGTCAGTCTCAATGGACCCGGAATTCTGCCGGCATGCGGCCAGCAGATAGAGCACAATATCCTCCGGCAGACGGCTGATATCCGGCTGCCTGCGGCAGCAGACGCCGTCCGCGGCCACGAGCAGCCCCAGTTTTGCAAACGGGCTGACCGTCTTCTCCTCCGGCGTCCCCGGCCCCGCCTTCTTCAGATACATGGCCACAATCGCGTCACAGTCGTCCTCCACGGACTTCTCCGGCGGTCTCTTCCCCTCCTCCCCCACAGTCCTGTACGCAAGCTCCTTCATCCCCCGCACAAGCTGATACCTGTCAAATTCCTCATATTCAAACGCATTAAAATACAGGTTCCACGCCGTCGCCTGCCCGCGGTTTGCCGCAATCCGGCAGTGAACGAGCCAGAGCGTAAAAGCATCCCCGATACAGGGATCCCGCTCCAGAATGATTCTCCCGGTCTCCGTCAGACAGACGCCCTCACCCGGGCGTTCCATGGTCAGACCAGCGCATCTGAGCCAGTAGCGTATCGCTTTTGCCATGTTCGGCCCGACTCCCAGGGCATCTGCCCCATAATATTCTGAAAAAACTTTCGGATTCGCCGCCACCGCTGCCAGTCCTTTGTCCAGCCATCCTTCCCGCAGCGTGAATGTCTCATGTCCCCTGAAACGGACTCCTCCATTCTTTGTCACACGGCCCCGTCCCCTTTCCTCCCGCTTCCTCACTGATCCGGAGTGTTTTCAGACCCGATCCCTCCGGACGGAAAGCACTTTTTTCATATAACAGCCAGCCGCAAAGTGATTCACACATTCCCCACAGCGCCTGCATTTATCGCCGTCAATCCGGTACCGGACACCGCCGTCTTCCCGCTCCCTGACCACGAGGGCGTTAAAACGGCAGACGCTCTCGCAGGCCAGACAGCCCACACAGATCTGATATTTTGTGAGCTGACAGCGGACGCGCTCTCTCGCCGTCCTCATATCCCTGGCGCCGGCTATCCTGTGATTTACAATCGTCACCTTAAGCGTCCCCGCACCCTCACGCCCCTGCAGTCTGAGCAGTATCCCGCCCCGCTCATCCAGCACATACACCTCCCCGAGCCGCTTTCGCCCCATCTGAAAATTCAGATATCCGAACGGGAGAAACAGCCCGTACAGCTCCTCTGAAACAGGCCGCACAAGCTCGTAGTGGAAAGTATTTTCCTCCGCGGCACACGGTGTGGCGGACACGACGGCATTCCCCGCTCCCGCAACCCCGTTTCCGCCCTGACGCGCCTTCCAGAATCCCCCGTCCACATACGTCTCCGGATCTTTTTTGCCGGCGCTTCGGGCAAATTCCAGCAGAAGCCGGCGGAACTGCCGCGACTGCCGCTCAAGATAAATTTTTGAGAGAAACTCCGACCAGGCGCTGTTGTTCGGACAACACCAGCAGCCGACCCTCGTATACCCCAGACGGTAGGCATCATTAAAGTCAATCCCTGTCGTCAGCAGGTAAAGCCAGATATCAAAATCCATCCAGTCGATCACCGGCGAGGCCATCCGCTGTCTCGCGATCTTCGGGCTGTCCGTCTCCCGCTCATATTTTCCCCTGCCCGCCGATTCGCTTCTTCTGACTCCGTAAAATGTCAGAATCCGGCTCTCACTCCGGTAAAGCGCGCGTATTTTCCTCTGGATCGGCCCCGTCTTAAACACGGTGCAGCACCAGCGCAGCACTCTTGCGGGCGGACCGATCTGCCTGCAGAGCTCCTCAAAATCTTTTTCCCGATTCCGCGCCGTTAGCAGCGGCGTGCTTAAGTGTGTTCTGCGGAACCGTTCCACATATTCATAGGTAAACGGAAATTCCAGCGTGGTATCGCCGAAAATATGCATGATCCGGCTGCTGCCGAGCGCCCGCGTCACGAGATCGGACGTGACGGTCGAATCCTTTCCTCCGCTGAATGAGACAAACATCCCCGTCCCTCCGGCTTCCCCTGCGGCGGTCCGGATATAATCCCCCGCCTCCTCCGTCATCTGCGCAAAGCGCCCCGCATTGGCCCGCACAAACCGCTCCGCCATATCATCAAACGCCCTGCTGCTGTTGTGCGGCCACAGCCTGCCAAGAGCCTCCCGTATCTTCCCTGTATCCGCCCGTTTTAAGTCATTTACGGAAAACGCTATCCTGCGGCCATCCACAAAATAATGACTGCCGGACCCGTTCCACACGGAGGCTTCCCGGAAACAGAACGGCTCCCCCAGAAGAATCTCGACCAGCAGGCGTTCCCCTGGAAACACCGGGCGCAGATCCGTCGAGAGATATGTCCCGGCACTCCCGCACACAGGACAGATTTCTGTGTATACCGGAATTCTGCAATATCCGCACCAGTATATGGCGGAATGCGCATCCGCTCTCCCGCCACAGGACGGACAGGTACTCGTCCTGCAGCTTATCCCCGTACAGGGGAGATCAAGACCCGTTTTCCGGTCTTTATTGTGACATGTGTATGTAATCATCGCGCACGATTTCTTTCTTCAGGAATTTTTTCTCCCATAAATCACAAAAATCATATTCCCGGTTTCCAGGAATATACTATTTATTATATTCCTGATTTCAAAGAATATCAACGATATTTTATCCTGAATAGTAAGAATAATGTAAAAACGGCATTTATTTTATAAAGATGAGCAGAAAAATCAGAATGAAAAGAAATGAAAACGGGCGGGAAGCCCTTTCAGGGCTTTCCCGCCTTTGACAATTACTGAATACAGATTTCTGAAACAGTATTTTCCACACCATTGATCTGCAGCCTGACATATATTTTTCCATTCCCGAATCCATTCAGAGGATATTCCAGCGGTTCGGAAAGATTTGTGACGTCAACCGATTCTGCGACGTCTCCCTGTACCAGCCACAGGACAAGCGACGCATTATCCGGTACCGTGCCGCAGGAAATATCCGCGTAAAGCTGCTGAGCGCCCGCGTCCGCAATCGTCATACTCTGCTCTTCCACAAAGCCTTCACTGGCACTTCTGAAATCCAGTTTCCAGACCCCGTTCAGGTATACGTTATGATTCATGCTGATCACACCCTTGTTCCATACACGGTCGCCCGAAGCGGCATTTGTATTCATACCGTTACCCGCGACAGCACTGCCGATAAAACCTGTAAGACATACGAACATCAGCACCATACTCACCATACCGGCAGCAATAAATTTTAAATGATGCGTTCCCTGTTTTGCCATAACACCATTCTCCTCTCTTCTGACAGGTGTTCCACATTCCTCACAATAATTTGCTTTTACTGAAATCCGCCGTCCGCAGGCCGGACATATCGTTCTGATTTCTGAACGGCGCAGAAAGTAAGTCAGCAGTCCGATAAAGGGTGTGGCTGCAAAAACCACAACCGCCCACAGTACCGGATCGTCTCCGCGTCTTTTACAATCCTGATATACCCATGCCGCAAAAAAAGCAGAGGTACACAGTGCGGACAGAAGAAAGCCGCAGAGCAGGGCGGGAATCAGCATGGAAAGACCGCTGAAGCCATCGCTTCCCAGAAAATACAGCCCCATCCGAAGTAAAATCAGCAGTACGATTACCGGAATACCGGTGTAAAACAGAAGTTTATTTTTATTAATATGTTTCATGCAAATATCCCCCGTTTCTCAATGCGGATTGTAATATCCTCCTTAAAATCTGCTCTTTTTACGCCCACAATAGTAAGCAGTATACCGGCCGCACCGGCATAAAAACAGATACCGGCCGCAAAGTAAGATAAATAAAGATTGTCAGTCATGATCAGTGCAGACAGAGCCAGCATGGAAAACATGATCAGATTCAGCACCATCGGCAGATACCACAGTGACAGTTTATGCGCGGCGGGCTGTTTTCGCAGGGCGGCTTCCCGCTGATACAGCTCCGCTTTCAGCCTGCTATTCAGTTCTTTTGACGGAACATCCGTCATTTTCATGGAAGCACGGATCACTTCTTCCATTTCCCTCTCAGTACGGTCATCTCTCATAACCAGCATCCCCCAGTCTCTTTTTTATCAGGTTTCTTCCCCGGAACAGCCGGCTTTTCACGGTGCCGGGCGGTTTTTTTATAACCGCCGCTATCTGCTCCACCGGACAGTCGCAGAGATAAAATAATATCAGCGGCACCTGAAATTTTTCCGGAAGCGTCTGAATAATCTGACGGACTTCCGCGATCAGTTCTTTGTGAAGATAACCTTCCTCAATATTTTCCCCCGAACGCAATACCGTTTCCGCTTCATCATCAAAACTGCTGCCCGGAGCAATCGTGTTCCGGCGCGCCTGTTTTCTTCTTTCGCTCTTCCAGAGATTATAAGCCAGAGAAAAAAACAGCGCTCTCGGATTCCTTTCCCAGTCCGGCGTCCACTCTTTTTCCAGCGCTTTCAGAAAAGTCTGCTGATATAAATCCTCAGCGTCCGCCCTGTCCGCGCAAAGTTTCAGGCAGAACCTGTATATATCTGTGCCAAATTCATCGACACATCTTTCTGTTTCTTCTGCTGTCACACTCTCACCTCCCCCGCCTCTTCACCCTATATTCGCCATGACTTTGTATGAGGTTCACTTTTTTATAAAAAAATACAAAAAAAGAATCCGGCTTTCGTGCATCACAGTAACAAGGTCTTTCCCTTGAAATAAAAAAGCCTGCCGTCCAATACCCGGCAGGCTTCCCGCGCCCTCTGGCGCAGTGCATTCTCCTTTTCCTCTCTCAATGGCGAAATATACGGTTCATGGCTCCTGCACCAGGATCTCACCGTGTGATTCCCCGTCGTCCCGCACGATCTCACCCACATGCGGCAGGCAGATGCGCCCCAGACGGGGATTTTTAATGCTGATCACAGGGGTGGTTATGGTGGCATCCACCTCCGACTTTTCAAAACACAGGTCCGCGTCCTCCATCTCACAGTTGACCAGCTTCAGGCCTCTGCAGTAACACAGCGGCTGCGTGCCGATGATTTTACAATTTTCAAATGTGACATTTTCACAGTACCAGGCCAGATATTCGCCCTTTATGACACTGTCGCGGACACTCACATTTTTTGCATGCCAGAAGGCATCCTTGGTGAAAAATTCACAGTTCTCAAATACGGAATTTTCTATGTACTGAAAGGAATATTTGCCGTCCAGGCGCACGCGGCGAAACTGCAGCCCGTCGGAGCGCATCATAAAATACTCTCCCCTCACCGTACAGTCTTCCATCTCCAGCCCGTGCACCGACCAGCCGAATTCCGGCGACACCACATCGCACCCCTGCATTTTCACATTTCTGCACTCCCGCAGCGCCTTGATTCCATGTAGTTTTGTGTCCGTGATCCTGATATCACCGGAATACCAGAGCGCCGCGCGGCAGAGCTCCGTCATTTCCGTGCCGGAAATATTCAGGCCCTCATCGTGCCAGAACGGATAGCGGAGATTGAAAAAGCTGTCCGACACCCGCACATCGCGGCATTCCTTGAACGCACTCTCCCCGTCCGCGGGACCGTCAAACGTGCAGTGTTTCACCGCAACGCCCCGCGCCCCGTAAAATGCCCGTTCCATGTCATACGATTTATGTTCGATTGTCCTCATCTTCGTCTGCTCCTTCCGGCCTGTACCATTTTCTCCCATACAGGCTGTATCCAGTATAATCCCATTTTCCAAAAGAAGCAAATACTTCCACCCCCGCGGACTTTCTCCCCGCGGAAAGCCGCATTACTGACGCAAATAGCGGACTATCTCTTTTTCGCGGTAATCAAGTAGCTAAACGGAAACTTTCCCGCTGTCCCCTGATCAGAATCGCCATCCAGATCAAATGGGTATTCCTCAAACTCTTCAATCTCAATCCCATTGTGAAGGATCGCGACGATAATCTCAGACATTTTATGCATGAACCAAAAGCCTTCCGTTGATTCGTATTTCACATGGCCAAAGTAATCCAGCCCTTCCGGATAATGATTCGCACCTGTCTCGAAATACGAGGTCAGTTTGTCAAAATTTTGTTCCTCAAAGCGAAAGCCATTTTCAAAAAAGTATTTGAAAGGATGAATCTCAAAAATTATGATTCTTCCATTCTTTTTAAGTAATCTTGAAATCACACGAAAATAATCATTCAAATCCGGAAACCATTGTAAGGATCCGTGCGAAATATAGATAAAATCAAAATAATTCGTATAAGTTTCGTCGATTTCCAGGGCATTTGTCCGAACAAACCGGGCATTTTCTTTTGCAATCCCGGCAAGCTCCCAAGCCTCCGAAATGGCGGCATCAGAAATATCGAACCCCACCCCTTCTTTTGCGCCAAGCCGCATCAGGGACAGCAATTCCCGGCCGTTATTACAGGGAATATGCGCGATTGCTTTCCCGCTGAAATCTATCTGCTTCAGCTTATCATTGACGACAGAATCGCGCTCCCTGTTAAAAGTGGAAAACTCAGGATTCTGAAACCCGGCATGCAGGGAATGGTTCAATGCTTTTTGATGATAAACGGCCGCCTGATTCCAGGCTGCGCGATTGCTTTCGAATATTTTTTCGTTCATCTCTTCACTTCCTCATGGAATTGTCATACTGTAATGTTCAATGCGCGGGTTATTCAGACAATACGGCATCCTTCACAGCAGAAGCGGCGTCACAGGGCGGTTCTTCCTCCACCACCAGATAATACCGCGCGCAGAACGGCCCAAAACTCAGCGCGACCTCCCCGTTTTCCGGCGTGAGCCTCTCCTGGCCGCTGTAATCTTTTGTCCCGCCGTACTCCACGCTGTCTGCGGCGAGCAGAAGCAAAAGCCCCGCGGCGTCCGGAACCGGCAGACGGTAATCCTCCTGCGCCTGATCACCTAAGGAAAACACCGCGATGATCCGCTCCTCCTCCGAGGCGCGCTCAAATGCGTAGATACAGCTCTCTTCCTGATGACAGTCGAGCCAGCGGAATCCCTCCGCCTCATAGTCCTTTTCATAGAGCGCCGGATGTTCCAGATACAGATGGTTCAGCGCGCGTATAAAACGGTGAAACGCATCGTGGACGGGATATGCGAGAATGTCCCAGTCCTGCTCCCTCTTTTCATCCCACTCCCGCAGCTGTCCGATCTCATTTCCCATAAAATTGAGTTTTTTCCCCGGATGCGCATACATATACATGTAGAGCGCCCGCGCCTGCGGAAACTTTCCGTCGTAGCCGCCGTTCATTTTCTGCACAATCGTCGCCTTACCGTGCACCACTTCGTCGTGGGAAAATGGCAGCAGAAAATGTTCATTGTAATAGTACATCATGGAAAACGTGAGTTTATGATAGTCGCGGCTGCGGTCCGCCGGATCCGTGCGGAAATAATTCAGCGTATCATTCATCCAGCCCATATCCCACTTATAGTCAAACCCCATACCGCCTTCCTCCACCGGCTTTGTGATCTGCTCACAGGACGTGGAATCCTCCGCCGCCAGCAGAATCCCCGGATGACGTTCTTTTAATCCCCGGTTCATGTATCTTAAAAATTCAACGGCATTGCGGTTGATCCCCCGCGCCGGATCTCCCTGCCAGTATATCATCCGGCTGATCGCGTCCATGCGGATGCCGTCCATATGATATTCGGTGAGCCAGTAATCTGCCGCCGACTGGAGAAAACTGCGCACTTCCCCACGCGAATGCATAAAATTCCGGCTGCCCCACTCGCTGTAGCCGACCGCATCATTGGGATATTCATAGAGGGCCGTCCCGTCGTAGGAAGCCAGCGCGTAGTCATCCACCGCAAAATGCACCGGCACAAAATCAAGGATCACGCCGATCTCATTCCGGTGACAGCAGTCGACAAACGCCTTCAGCTGTTCCGCTGTGCCGTAGCGGGAAGTCGGGCTGAAAAAACCAGTCCCCTGATACCCCCAGGACTCATCACAGGGATGTTCATTGAGCGGCATAATCTCAAGATAATTATACCCGTTTTCTTTCAGCCACGGAATCAGCCATTCCACCAGCTCATCATACGAATACCATGCATCCGGCTCTGCCGACGGCTTCCGGAATGAGCCAAAATGAATCTCGTAAATATTTAAGGCCTCTTTTTTCGCGTCGGAACGCCGCTCCATCCACGCTTCATCGTGAAATGTACAGGTCGTCAGATCGCGAAGCAGCGAAGCGCTCGCCGGGCGCAGCTCCATCCCATAGCCATACGGATCGCAGTGATCCGTGCAGAATCCGTCTGCCCGGTAAATTCTGTATTTGTACATCATCCCCTCTTTCGCGTCTGCGACGCGGCACTCCCAGAAATTGCCGTCGTACGCCCGCTCCATGGGAATCTCCTCCCAGCCGGAAAACTCCCCGATCAGGGCAACCCTGCGCGCTCCCGGGGCAAATGTCCGGAACACCGTTCCGTCCTCCCCTGTATGCGCACCCAGCCACCTGTAAGCGTCAAAGATTTTCCCCGTATAAAATCCGTAAAAATCCATTAAAACCCCTCCCCCGAAAAAAGAATGGACAACCTCTGGTTTGTATGTATAATTATTGTAAAGGAGTATTTTTCCAGTGTCCACCGACACTTTTTTCAAAGTGACGCTTACCCGACGGTTTGAAAAAAATGTCGGATTGCGCCTGAAACGTGCACCGGAAGAGCACAGGAACAGCAGACAGGAGTGAGCATATCATGGATTTACGGATAGAGAAGACGGAAAAGGCCATCCGGAACGCCTTTCTGAAGCTGCGTTCAGAGAAGGCCCTGGAAAAAATTACCATAAGGGAGCTCTGTGAGCTCGCCAGGATCAACAAATCCACCTTCTATGCACATTATCCCGATATCTACGCGCTCTCGGATACGCTCGAAAACGAGACCATCGGATCCGTGCTGGATGTGATTCTTCACGGGCAGGAATACACGACAGGAAATCCGGAGGAATTTACAAGAGATCTCTGCCTTTCTTTTATCTCCCACTCATCGCTGATCACGCTCCTGTTTTCAGGCCGGGAACAGAGCCGCCTTACAGACCGGATCGAGGCAGAAGTCAAGGAACTGGTTTTCCGCAAATATCCGCAGCACCGCGGCGACACCACAAAAAATATTATCCTCTCCTACTGCATCCAGGGCGCCTTCCACTCCTTTGTGAACAACCGCGACGCCGGCACGGATACCTATCTCGCGGTCGTCTGCAGCATCGCATCCTCCATCCGGAAGCTGTACGAATCCTGATATCCGCCGTGACCGGCGCAAATATTTAAGATACCGGCATCCGGTTACCGGAAAAAGGTAATCAGATCGCGCATTCCTGCCGATATAACGAATAACAGGAACCGGAAAATGTGCTTTTGTCAGGGAGGATGATTGTCGCAGCATACGCAGAGAGTATTTTACTACTGTTACCAGTTCAACCCGTAAACCGCATCGAGCGGCTTACACCGCAGGGCCGCCAGTCCCGCCGCTCCAGACAGGAAGAGGCTTCTTTCGCTTCTCTGTTCACAGCGATGAGAAAGGCTTCAGATGAGACTTCGCACTGGTCTGACACGTCAAACGGATTTGACGCGAGAGTCTGAGCACTGGCGCATCCGCCTTTCGCGGATGAGTCCCTTTCTTCTTACAGAAGAGATTTATGCAGGAAAAAGCCGGGCCCTGTATCAGGCGGATAACATCCGCCTGATACAGGGCCCGGCTTTTCTTTCCACTGTGAGTCTGCGCCTGATAAATACCGTCAGCTTCCCTCCCCCTGCTCACTTCCCAGAGGCACGGCTCTCGCACTATACCGTATCTCACACAGGCACGGCTCTCGCCTGATGCCTCATCTCCCGCGGGCACAGCACCCGCCTGATGCCTCATCTCCCGCAGGCAGGCTCTCGCACTATACCGCATCTTCCCGGCGCAGATACTTTCCCGACACCACAAAATAGCTGAGCACGAGCACCACATCCGCCCCCGCCCAGGCTGCGATCTCTGCAAAAAAGATCCCTGTCTCTCCCACCGCGATCGGCAGGAGCAGCGCCGTCAGCGTGCGCATCAGAAACTCCACGATACCCGATACCATGGGCAGCAGCGTATTCCCCATCCCCTGAATCGCGGAACGCACCACATGCAGCAGATAGAGCACCGGCAGGAAAACACTCATGACCGCCAGATAGAACCAGGCAACCGCCAGCGTCTGCTCCGCCACCCCGGGCTCACCCGAGATAAACCAGCCCAGAATGACCTTTCCAGCCGTCAGCATCACAGCTGCAATCAGCACGGATGTGACGGCGGCGATCACGAGCGCAGCCCGCATTCCCCTGCGGATGCGGCTGTACCTCCCGGCGCCGAGGTTCTGCCCCACATACGTGATCATCGCATAGCCGTAAGATGTCGCCGCAATCTCCAGAATACCATAGAGCTTGTTGGTGGCCGTAAATCCCGCAATAAAAATAACGCCGAAGCCATTGACGACGGACTGCACGATCATTCCGCCAACTGCGATAATACAGTTCTGAAAAGCCATCGGAAAGCCGAGCCCCAGCAGCTTCGAAAACAGCTTCGGCTCCGGCTGAAAATCTTCCGCCCTGAAACGCAGCAGCTCCAGCTTCGCAATGTGATAAAGACAGAACAGGCCGGACACCAGCTGGGCGATCAGCGTCGCGGCGGCAGCGCCCGCAATTCCCCACTGAAATCCCATCACAAACAGCAGGTCCAGCGCAATATTGATGACGGAGGCCACCACCATCGCCTGCAGCGGCGTCTTTCCGTCCCCCAGCGAGCGCAGAATGCAGGCCAGCAGGTTGTAAGCCATCACCACAGGGATACCGAAAAACATGATCCGCAGATAAAGAAGCGCATCGGGCAGTATGTCACCCGGTGTCTGCAGCAAAAGAAGCACGGGGCGCACAAAGATCTGTCCGGATATTAGCAGAAGCAGGGAAAAAATGACCGAGAGAACGGCAGAATTCCCGATCACACTGCGAAGCCGCCCGTACTGCCCCGCCCCGAACTCCTGCGCCATCAGAATCGCAAATCCCTGTGTAAATCCCTGAATAATGCCGAGCATCATCCAGTTCAGCCAGTCGGAAGCTCCCAGCGCGGCAAGCGCGCCCACGCCCAGATACTTCCCCACCACCATTGTATCCACCACCGTATAGAGCTGCTGAAATACATTTCCCATCATCAGCGGAAGTGCAAACGAAAAAATCAGCTTTCCGGGTGCCCCTTCGGTCATATTTTTCATGCGGGTAGCCATATAATCCCTCCATCCGGAGCTTCCCGGAATATTCTTTTATGATTTATGAATTGTCACAGACCAACCGCCTCTTTCGCCAGGCGGTCTGCCTCCTCATTTCCCTCCACACCGGAATGCCCCTTCACCTTCACAAAGTGAATCCGGATCCGATCCTTCACGGAACAGATATATTCATAATAGGCCATCGTACCTTTTTTGTTTCGTTTCCAGCTGCCGTCGGCCCACAGCTCAATACCTGCATAGTCATAATACACCGTAATCTCCGGCAGCCCCAGCTTCAGGGCCTTCTCAATCGCAGCCATGCTGCCCAGAATCTCTCCCGCCACATTGCGCATGGAGGCCATTTCTTTGTCCGCCCCGGCTCCCTGTAAAATCTCCTTTTTCCCGTGATGGACCAGAAATCCTCCGTATCCATATACGTTTCTGCCCGTGTGAAACGAACCGTCCACATATGCATACATCTCAGGCAGCTGCTCTGCTGTTTTCTCCCCGGTCACTGCCTCCGCCCCTGCTTTTTTCACAGAATGCGCGGATGCGCCCAGAAATGCCTCCGCCTCCCGAAGCGTCGGAAAACTTTTATATACCGCACCGGGATAACCGTGCACCACCGCTTTGCAGGCGTCCCAGCTGCGGTAAATTCCCGTTTTTTTTCCCACTTTCACTGCATAATATTTCACTGCCATTCAGACACCGTTCCCGCTTTCTCTCCGTTTTCCAAACTGATAATACAATATCCCGTACAGTTCCCGCACATAATATGTCGGAAAATATACAATATGAGTACCTGCCGGCACACTGTAGCTGACAAGTCCCAGCCTCCCCGCTGTAATGCCGGCACGGTACTCATGAAATTCACTCGTTATTATGGCAATCCTGCTGCCAAGCCCTCTCTCTTCCAGGATCTCCCGCGTATACAAAAGATTTTCCTCCGTATTTGTGGACGCTTCTTCCAGAATCAGCCGGCCGGCATCAATTCCTTTCCCGGTCAGATAACGGTACATGCACTCCGCCTCCGTGATCTCCTCGCCCGGTCCCTGCCCTCCGGAGAGAATACAGGGTGATCCCGGATTCTTCTGCAGATAACGGTACGCGGCGTTAAGCCGCTCAGCCAGGATCGTGCCCGGCCGCGTTCCTTTTACGCTGCAGCCGAGCACCACCGCGGGCGTACCCGGCGGCGGTGCATTCCGCGCGCTTTTCACCATACAGTATGTTTCCGCCAGAGCGGTTCCCGCCACCAGCGCTGCCATCGCACAGATCATCAGCAGAATTACCCGGCCGCTCCGCGCGCGCGCAATCTCTGCAATGTATACGTGGATTCTCTTCTGCCCGACTCCGTAAATAATGAGCAGGGCGGACATCCCCATCCCTGTCAGATTGCCCAGGTTGAGAATTCCGTTCGCCACCAGCGGCGCTGCAAACCAGAGAAAACACAGCACCCCGGCTCCGGCAATCACTGTCTGTATCCTGTCCATCGCCGCAAACCTCCTTCCGGCAGACGGCGCCCCGCCCGGTTCCGCACACTCCCGCCTCTTCTCACGAAAGCTTCAGACCGCAATGGTTCCGCATATTCAGCGGGCACACATACTGCCCCTTCTCAATATAGGAGAGCGGACATTTCCGGCAGTCTCCCCTGGAAAAATCCGAGGGCACTTCAAATTCGACCGACGCCATCCGCACCCCCTTTGCCTTTTCCAGCTTCCGCACATTTTCCCATCCAAGCACCTGACTGCATCCGGGGCATTTTTCCGCATTGACCGTGACTGCCCGCTTACAGGTCGGGCAGGCATAGTATGCCTCGCCGGAATCCTCTTTCATCTCCACCACTTCCGCCGGAAACTGTTTGATCAGCTCCGCTCTGACATCATCGTGCAGCATCTCTCACACTCCTTTATATTTCAAACTGATTCATCAGGTGTACCATGGTCTCCACCTGGGCTTTCTGCTCCTCGCTGACCGCCGCAGTCTCCTCCGACGTCGCAGAGTTATTGTCCACGACGGCTGAAACCTGCGCGATTCCGTCGCTGACCCGGTACATATCCTGCACATCCCGCTTGAGCAGCACCGCAATCTGATCCATTTTCTCCGTTGCCGCCCGCGCGCCTTCCATTACCTCGTTCATATTGGCCGCCGTCTCGTCAGCGATTGTGATTCCCCTGTCGACTGCCAGAATCGTGGTCTCGATCAGGCTGGTTGTCCGGCCTGCCGCCTTCGCCGACTCATCTGCCAGGTTCTTCACCTGCTCCGCCACCACGGCAAATCCCTTCCCCGCCTCGCCGGCTCTTGCAGCCTCAATCGCCGCATTCAGCGAAAGAAGATTCGTCTGGGAAGCAATATCCTCAATTGTACCGATAATGGTGCCGATCTGTTCGGAACATTTGCTGATCTCCCCGATCGCCTCTTTCAGCTCCTGCATCTTGCGGTTGCCCACCTCGAGCGTCAGGCCCGCCTGACCCGCGATCCGGACGGAGTCCTCCGCCACCACGGCGCTGTTCTCCATACTCTTCGTCATGCTCTCAAATGTCGCGACAAGCTCTGACACCTGACCCGCCTGGCTCGTACTGCCCTCGGCGAGATCCTCCGCGGCACATGCAAGCTGTTCGGACCCGCGGTCAATCTGCCCCGAGACATCGCGGATTGTCTGAAGCGTCTCGCGCATTCTCCCGGCGATCAGCTGGAATGACTCCTTAATTTTGATAAAATCTCCCACATACTCTTTCTGAATCTGGAAATTATAATTGCCGTTGCCCATCTCGTCGAGCACTTCCGCAATCTCCTCCACCATTCCGAGAAGGTTCTGTTTCATAAAAGAAATCGAGGACACCATCCGGCCGACCTCGCTGTCATCCGCCTTCAGGTCAAGGCTGGTACTGAAATCTCCTTTTGCAAGTGCCCCCATCTCCCTGGATACTTTCACAATCGGCTGAAGCAGCTCATTGTCCGCAAACTGTATCGTCCTGATAAAGCGGACCACGATAAAGATAAACGTAAGGATAAACAGCCCTTCCATTAAAAACTGCATAACCGTCAGTACAGACTCCAGGCGGCCTATCCTGTTCTGAATCGCCTCGATTGTCGTATCTGTTTTCGCGTTGATCAGCTCGACTGTATCCTCATAGTCACTGCTGAACACATAGCTCTGTGCCGTCACGATATCACCGGTGTCCGCGCTGGCAATGGCCTGTTCTTCCAGCGGCACCAGATTTTCCGACATCGACGCGACCTCATTTAAGCCTGCCCACTCCTCATCGGTGAGCCTGCAGCTCTTAAGTGCCTCAATCGCCCTGTCCCTGTTTTTGTCCTCGTTAAGTTCTTTTAAGTATGCGTCATGGTATTTCTTATCCGCCGTAACCGCATAAGACTGCACCTCAAAGGTCAGGGTCTTGGAACCGATGCGATACTGGTTGAGAGCCATCGTCGCTTTCAGCTGCTGCTTCTCCACGTAAGACAGCAGCATACTGAAGGCAATCACACAAAAAAGCATCACGCCTCCCAGTACCACTGAAATCAGCGCCTGTTTTATCATCTGTTTCAGCTTCCTGGCCTGACTGTTTTTCCCCTGCATTTCAGCTCTGTTTGTTTCCTTTTTTTTCATTTTTCCCGCTCTCCTTCATCCCCGTAGCCTGTCACCCCGTATCCTGCTGTTAGTATTATACCCGGGCGATGGGAAGGGGTCAAGCACCTGTCAGATAAAGAAGGTTCCCGGAACGCGAGAACGCTTCGGGAACCTCCGCTTTCCGGAATCAGTAACATACCCTTCGGAAAACATCCTGTTACAAAATAATCTTCTTTGGACACTTCTGTGCGCAGATTCCACAGCCCGTACATTTTGTCTGATCAATATACGCGATATTGCCGGTCACATGAACCGCATCGGAGGGACAGTTCTTTACACAGAGCTGACAGCCGATACAACCCACGGAGCAGGCTTTCATGACATCCTTGCCCTTATCCTTTGAGCTGCACTGCACCAGATGCTTCGCATCGTAAGGCACAAGCTCGATTAAGCCCTTCGGACATGCCGCCACGCATTTGCCGCAGGCCTTGCAGGCCTCCTTGTCCACAAGCGCGATTCCATCGACAATATGAATCGCGTCAAACGGACAGGCCTTCACACAGCTTCCATAGCCCAGACAGCCATAATTACAGGATTTCGGCCCGCCGTTCGGCACAAAAGCCATCGCGCCGCAGTCCTCGTTGCCTGTATAATCGTAATCACGACCGGCCTTCTCACAGGTTCCCGCACATTTGACGAAAGCCACCTGACGGCTGCCCTCCTCGGCGGCAACGCCCATGATCTCACCGATCTGCGATGCGACCGGAGCACCTCCGACCGGACACTGCCCGACCGGAGCTTCCCCCTTTACAATGGCTGCCGCAAGACCGGAACAGCCCGCATAACCACAGCCTCCGCAGTTATTCCCGGGAAGGACGCCCATGATCGCTTCCTCCCTTGGATCCACCTCCACTTTGAATTTTTCTCCGGAAATTCCAAGGAAAAATCCGATTATGATACCTACACCGCCGACCACGGCGGCTGCAACTAAAATTGCCGTAATGTTCATGCTGTTTTTCCTCCTAAATCATTCCTGAGAATCCCATAAACGCAATGGACATCAGACTTGCCGTGATCAGCACGATCGCAGTGCCCTGAAATGGTTTTGGAATATCGTTGTATTCGATCTTTTCGCGCAGCCCCGCCATAATGACAATCGCGATCAGGAATCCGACCGCAGTTGCAAAACCGTTCACAATGCTCTCTAAAATATTGTATTCCTTGGTCACATTGGTCAGCGCTACGCCGAGCACTGCACAGTTTGTCGTGATCAGCGGAAGGAACACGCCAAGGCTCTGGTAAAGTGCCGGGATGGATTTCTTTAAGAACATCTCCACAAACTGAACCAGCGCCGCGATCACGAGAATGAAAACGATCGTCTGCAGATAGGTCAGATCAATCCCCTTTTTTAACAGGAACTCGTTCGCGAGAATAAATTTGTATATCAGCGAGGTCACAATCGACGCAATTGTGATAACGAATACAACCGCCCCGCCCATCCCGGCTGCCGTCTCCGTCTTTTTGGAGACGCCCAGGAACGGACAGATACCAAGGAACTGGCTGAGCACGACATTATTTACAATTGCGGAACCGATTGCGATTAAAAGTAATTCTTTCATCTGTATCTATCCTCCTATTCCGGCTGATTGCCCGCTGTGCCTGCCGACTTACCGGTACACATTGCAGACTGCCCGCAGCTCGCGCAATCGCCCGTGATGCACCCGGACGGCGCCGCCAGCGGCCTGCCCTTTGCTTCCATCTTTGCGCGCACAATATTCATCACCGCGACGAGACACGCCAGCACGAGGAATGCTCCCGGAGCCATGACGAAAATCGTGATCGGCGTAAAACCGGCCACACCGTTTGCCTTGTCCGCAAGCGGAAGTACCTGCGCCCCGAAGATCTGGCCGGCTCCTAACACTTCACGGATCAGACCGATCGCCGTCAGACCGAACGTAAACCCGAGACCCATGCCGATTCCGTCAAAAATAGAAGGAACAACCGGGTTCTTGGACGCGTAGCTCTCCGCGCGGCCAAGAATAATACAGTTAACCACGATCAGCGGAATGTACACGCCCAGGGACTCAGAGAGCGCCGGCGTGTAGGCATTCATGATAAACTGCACCATCGTCACCAGCGACGCGACGACGACGATAAAGGCCGGCATACGGACGCCGTTCGGAATCACCTTGCGGAATGCCGAAATCAGCAGGTTTGCAAATACTAAAACCACCGTTGTTGAAAGCCCCATTCCAAGTCCGTTCATAGCGGAAGATGTCACCGCCAGGGTCGGACACATTCCCAGCATCAGGACAAATGTGGGGTTTTCCTTAATAATACCGTTATACAGACGTTCTACGTTCTTGTTCATGAACTCGCACCTCCTGTCAGAACATTCCGGAAGTAACAGATGCAGGCATTCACGCCGTTTGCCATCGCTTTCGATGTGATCGTTGAACCGGAAATGGACTCAATCTCATTGTCCGCCGCCGGAGCTGACTTCACGACGGTAAAGGAATCCACCGCTTTTCCCTGGAACTGGCTGTAGAAGCTCTCCTCCTGCGCCTTCATCCCAAGGCCCGGCGTCTCCGCGATTGATGTGATTGAATAGCCGTTGACTGTGCCGTCATTCTGGATCCCCACCGAAAAAGTGATGGTCGACTGGCTGGCGTCTTTCGCCGTCACCGTGATCACATAGCCGATCACGCTGCCGCCGGCGTCCTTAGCCACCTGCGCGTCCAGAATCTCGTCCGCAAAGCCGTTCTCCGCGACAAGTGCGTTCGCGGCGTCCGCGTCAAATCCTTCATATGCTTCAAACGAATCCGCATCTGCAAACACCTGTTTGTAGGCGGCCTGCGTCTTCTCATAATTAACTTTCTCAATCGGCTCTTTTGTGACGCCGTATACAACGCCGAGCAGAAAACCCAGGACAACCGTAAACGCAAACAGAACCAGAGCGTCATGTACTATTTTGTTATTCATATTATCTGCCCCCTTCCTGCTTCTTTGCCTTGCGCACCTGGCCGAATGCAGCCGGAATGGTATATTTCTCAATCATCGGCACAAAGAGGTTGCTCAGAATAATCGCGAAAGACACTCCTTCCGCATTGGCCCCGAAGGTACGGAACAATCCCGTGAGAATACCACAGCAGATACCAAAAACAATCTGTCCGCCCGGTGTGATCGGGGATGTGACATAGTCCGTCGCCATAAAAAACGCCCCCAGCATCAGACCGCCGCCGCAGAGCTGCGCGGTCAGATAATTTAAATCAAATCCGTGTCCGCCGAACAGCAGCATAAAGACTGCAAACGTCACAATATAGGAAGCGGGAATGCGCAGATCAATCACTCCCATTAAGATCATGAAAATCGCACCGATCAGAACTGCAATCACGGAAGTCTCGCCGATGGTCCCGGAGATCCGTCCGATCAGCATATCCATGGTATTCACGGCCTCACCGTTGCGCATCGCCGCAAGCGGTGTCGCTCCTGTATAGGTATCTGTGACAAAATTAGTCATGTCCGCGGCAAAGGCGATCAGAAGAAAACACCTTGCGCCCAGCGCAGGGTTCATAAAGTTCTGTCCCAGTCCGCCGAATAAGCATTTTACAACGACAATCGCGAACACACCGCCAAGGGCAGCCTCCCACCACGGCAGCGTCACCGGAAGGTTCAGCGCCAGGAGAAGTCCCGTCACGACAGCGCTTAAATCGGTAATCGTATCCTTTTTATGTACGATCTTATTGAACACCCACTCCGAAGCCACACAGGCCGCAATGGTCACCAGGATCAGAAGCAGTGCCCTGAATCCGAAATTAAAAATACCAAACAGGCTGGCCGGCATCAGCGCGATTATAACGTAGAGCATTATTCTGCCTGTGGTATCCTTGGAGCGCACGTGCGGTGATGATGAAACATGATAAAAATCACTCACGGTAATCCACCTCTCTCTATTCTCTCTATCTGTTTTTTATGTTTTATTTTTTCCGTTTTGCTGCAAGAACCTGCTTTTTCATCGTCTTAATCGACTGTGCAAGCTGTCTTCTCGCCGGACAGACGAAGCTGCAGCTTCCGCACTCGATGCACTCAAGGCCGTTCCACTGCTCAAACTCTCCGGAAAGTCCGTTGTCGCCGAACTTTGCCAGCCTTGACGGGACGAGCAGTTCCGGACATGCCTGCACACAGCGCCCGCAGTTGATGCATGCGGACGGCTCAATTTCAGCCACCTCGTCCTTTGTCAGACACAGCAGGGAAGATGAAGTCTTCGTCGTCGGAATATCCACCCCGAACATGGCAAATCCCATCATCGGCCCTCCGGAAATGATCTTCTCCGGCTGTGTTTTAAAACCGCCTGCGGCCTCGATCAGCTCTGCGTAACTGGTTCCTATGCTATATAAATAATTTCCGGGCTTCGCGACAGCATCCCCGGTAATCGTCGAGATCCGGCTCGTCACGGGCTTTCCCAGCTTCACCGCATTGTATACGGCGATAATGGTCTCCACATTGTCCACGATGCACCCCGCATCCGCCGGAAGCATACCGGAATTGATCGCCCGCCCCGTCACCGCGTAGATCAGCTGGCGCTCGCCGCCCTGAGGGTACTTCGTCTGCAGAGGACAGACCTCAATGCGCGGCTCATCCTTCACCATCGCGGAAAGCTTTTCAATACAGTCCGGCTTGTTATCCTCAATGCCCAGAACCCCCTTCGCGTTGGCGAAAATCTGAAGAATAATCTTCATCCCCTCTATCAGCTCCTGCGGATTCTCCAGCATTCTGCGGTAATCCGCCGTCAGATACGGTTCACACTCCGCGCAGTTGGCGATGATGTACTCAATCTTATCCGGCTCCTTCGGAGATAATTTTACATGCGTCGGGAACCCGGCTCCTCCCATACCGACGACGCCGGCCTCCTTTACCCTGTCGATAATCTCCTGCGTGGAAAGCGCCGTCACATTGTCACATGGCGAATAGCCGGCCTCGGCAAACTCGCCGTCATTGGTCACCACGATGGACTTTACCATGTCCCCCACCGCAACCCGCCGCGGCTCAATTGCTTTTACCGTACCGGAAGCCGACGCATAGATCGGGGATGAGACAAATCCACCCGCTTCCGCGATCTTCTGTCCCTTTAAGATCTTATCGCCCACCGCTACGATCGGACTGGCCGGAGCGCCTATGTGCTGTGACAGCGGATACACCAGATCGCCTTTTGGTAAGACTTCCACGATCGGCTGATCTTTCGCTAATTCCTTCCCTTCAAAAGGATGGACGCCACCTTTAAATGTTTTAGACCCCATTTTCACGTGCCCCTCTTTCTCTTATTTGTATTCTATTCCACATTGCAAAACATAGAATAGGTATCTTATTCATTATACCACAAAAAAGGTCAGGTGGAATAGTATATTTGTATTTTTTTCACGAAAAAAGGCGCCGGCGCGCATAAAACCCCTGAAATTCATGCGCGCCGGCGCCAGTCCGGACTTATTCCCGGATCTTTACCTGCATCACCTTACTGTATTCCCCATAGTAAGTTTTCCCGGCTGTTTTCTTATATCCCCGGACTTTCACATAATAGTTCTTTCCTTTTTTCAGGGATTGGAAAGTCGTTTTCAGCTTCGTGGTTTTCTTACTGTGGTAACTCCCGAACTCTTTATCGCGGGAACAGATCACCTGATAACCGGTCAGGCCGCCGTCCGCCTTTTTATATTTTACAGACGCCTCCCCTTTTCGTTCCGACACCGCGGACAAAATCTTTATCTTTGCGGGCACAATCCGGAAAGAAATACTTTTTGTCCCGGTATATGCTCCGGTTCCCGTTATCGTGGCACGTGCGGTGCCAATCTTCCGGTGATCCGAAAAATGTACGGTGTAATCCGTTCCCTTCCGCAGCACTGTCCCGTTCATCCGCACGGTCAGTGAAGGCTTTACGTCCTTACCTGTATAAGGCTGATCCCCAACCGCATTCACGGACGCATTTGCAAGATCCCGGTCCACGGACTCTTTGCGGATTGTCAGGGCGTCATCGATCTTTTTCCCGTTGTCTGTGCGGTAAGTGCGGATGGAAAAAGTGTCCTTCGTGACTTTTACAATAGAATATGTAGGAACTTTTCCCTGCCATCTGGCGGCGACATAGGGCTGTTTTTCCGGCAGCAGTTTATAGTACTTACTGCCGGAAGAGGAATTTGCCGTCATATAGAGAATCCCGTCCGGGTTCGTCACAGTCCCGTTCCTGATCCCGGTCTCCACCACCTTATCTCCCCGCAGAAATTTCGAGCGGGTGTAGGAGTGATCATGTCCGGTCAGAACCACATCGATATCATTTGCGTCAAAATATGGCACCATCTTCCGGCGGAGAGACAGGATCTCATCGCTGACCGAATGCTTTGCCGAACCGTAGATATCCTGGTGCATCGTCACAATCCGCCAGGTACACTCCGGATTCTTACGGATGGCCTCCTCAATAAATTCTTTATGTTCCTCTGTGTCGCTGTCCTGTGTATTGAGCATCAGAAACAGGGCGCTGCCATAGGTGAACCAGTAATCACCGCCCACGTAGTCGTTCGCTCCCAGCACACTCTGGTTCGGCACATTAAAATGATAATCATAGTTCGGATTGTCATCGTCATGACTCCCCACTGTCGTCGCGACAGGGAGCGACTTAAGCAGCTTCGGACACAGGTAGCCGGTGTACTCGATCTCACTGACCGTCGTATCTTTCAGCTTCCTGGCTTTGGTCTGAATCTGGTCGCCCGCCGAGAGAATAAAATCTGCATCGCGCCCTGATTTCTCCCATGCCGCCTCCAGCGTGCTGTTCCATCCGTAAGCGTCGTTCCTGACCGCTTTCCTCTGCGCCTTTAAAAAAGCTTCCGTCACATCGCCGTATTTCTCTGCTTTTATGGAGCTGGATTTGCCGATCTGCGGATCCCCCACATAGATAAACTCAAAAGCATCGCCGCTGTCGTTCGTCCGGAACCGGGCTGTCTCCTTCCTGTCCGCCTGATAATAATAAGTCGTTCCGGGTTTCAGCTTTTTCAGGGTCACTTTGTTGCTCTTATACCCTTTCTGTGCCGCGGACTGCCTGACCGTCGCAGTTTTCGCATCGCTTAAATCAGCTTTTCTGCCATAGCGGAAGCTGACCGCCTCCCCGTCGAGGCTGTACCACGCAAAATTCATCTGTGTCTCATCCGTGCCCGGAGAGAGGGAGACAAGCGTCCAGTCATCCTTTACCGCTTCCCATTCCCTGCGGAATGTCTCCTCTGAAGTGACCGCCGCGGTTCCCGTCACAGATGTGCCCAGCAGAACCGCAGCTGTCAGAACAAAAGAAGTCAACATTTTTTTCCACTTCAGCATTCAAATCCTCCCGGAATCCGTTTCTAACAGCAGTTCCCTTAGTCCTGATTCCACTCCTCAAACTCCTTAAGGCGCTCTTTTAACTCACGCCTCGCATCCCCGATCACCCCTGCATCCCTGGTTTCCAGCGCATCCTCAAAAGCTCTGAGCCAGACGTCCAGCAGCACGCGCTCCTCCCCTGTGCTCTCCTCATAGATCCGCTCTCCTTTCAGCAGCAGAAGCCGGTTCTCTTCCTGCTCTCTCGGCGGAATCTTCAGATAGGCGAGCTCTTTCATGCGCTCCCCGATCTCTTCCGGCGTCAGATCATTATCCTTACCGCGGATAATCTGTTTTTTCACCTCACCGGTGGAAACCACGGTCACCTCCACCTCCAGCAGGGAATTGATGTCGTAGGTGTACGTGATATCCACGGCTTCCTCCCCCGCCTTCTTTTTCGGTACCCGGATCTCAAGCTCCCCGAGATACAGATTATTTTGCGCAAAACGGCTTTCTCCCTGCAGCACCCGGACACGGATGATCTCCTGATTGTCGTGCAGCGTATAGACGCGCTCGGTCCGGCTGGCCGGAATGACTGTATTGCGCTCGATAATGGGCAGAAAATGACCTGATTCATACAGGCCGCGGGCGCGCTCCACCGACACTTCCGTTCCAAGGGTAAAAGAACAGACGTCCGTGAGGATCACCTCTTTCACTTCCTCGCGCCGCTCCTTCATGGCAGCCTGCACCGCCGCCCCAAGGGCAACCGCCTCGTCGGGGTGCACCGTGGTGTCCGGAAACTTGCGGAACAGCTTCACGATGAAATTGCGCACCACCGGCAGCCTTGTGGCACCGCCGACCAGCACCACCTCATCCACCTCGGAGAGACGGACATGGGCATCGGAGAGACTGCGTTGAATGGGTCTGCGTATCTTTTCCAGCAGCGGTTCGCACAGCGTTTCATACCGGTCCAGCGTGACGGAAAGCGTCTTTTCCTCCCCCTCATAGGGATAGCGCAGCGTGACTTCATTCTTCTCTGAAAACTGCTTCTTGGCCAGCTCCGCTTCCCTGTACAGTTTTGCGATCTCTTTTTCCGACAGGCGGTCGGCGTCCATCCCGTTTTTTTCGAGGAATTCCGCTACAAGAATCTCTGTAAAATCCTCTCCGCCCAGATAATTATCACCCGCAACAGCGCGGACTTCCAGAATATTCTGGAAAAGCTCCAGAATGGAAACGTCAAAGGTTCCCCCTCCCAGATCAAACACCAGGAAACGGGTATTTTTTGTTTTCTCATACAGCCCGTAGGAGATCGCCGCCGCGGTCGGCTCGCTGATAATGCGCTCCACCGTAAGGCCCGCGAGCTCCCCCGCCCTGCGCGTCGCCTTGCGCCTTTTATCGTCAAAATATGCCGGAACACTGATCACCGCTTCCGTGACGGGCTCCCCGAGAAATGCTTCCGCATCCTCTTTTAAGGAGCGGAGTACAAAAGATGAAAGCTCATCCGCGCGGAATTCGCGGCCGCCCAGCCTGAACTTTTTCCCGCTGCCCATCGACCGCTTGAACACCTGCGCCATGCGCTCCGGGTGCACAAGACCGTATTCCTTCGCAGTTTCCCCGACGAGAATATTGTTCTCCCCGTCCACCGCGACCACGGACGGGGTAAGACGCTTCCCAAGGCGGTTGCTGATAATTTCTGCCCCCTCGCCGGTAAAACAGGCCGCCAGGCTGTTCGTCGTTCCCAGATCAATTCCTATTATCATAATATTTCCTCACTTTATAACCACTGATATATGCGTGCGGTTTCCTGGCGGCGCTTTTTTTATAATATTCATATGCCGTCTCAGAGTCGCCCGACGCCTCACAGTAAAGCGCGTATGTCTTCTCGTATTCCACGCAGATATTCCGCCTGCAGTCCCTGCAGCCGTTCATCTCCCGAAGCTTCCTCAGTCCCTCCTGCGCCCGCTCAGAATCGCCCATACAGATCCAGTAAATGATCATATTACTGTAATTCTGACGGCTATCGTCCGGATCGTTCAGATACTGCTCCACCGGCGGATACTCTTCCGTGGAATAGCAGTAATGTTCCGTGATCCCCTCTATATAATACCTGCCCCACTTTTCCACTTCCTCCATGTCGCCGCGCTCCCGGCAGACACGCATCCACTCCACAATATACTGCTCTTTATCCCACCAGTCTTTCGACTTTTCGATCCGGTCCATAACCATCTTCCTCGTCTCACAGGCCGCATCTTCCTCCCCGCACAGAAAATACCGGACATCCGCCAGTATATCCCACATGTCAATGGAATCATATTCTCTGGCAAGCTGTAAGGTCTCCTGCTCCAGCGCGCTCTCCAGCTTCCGGACCTCTTTTACGTCTTCCGCGGACTCCTGCTCCAGCGCTTTTGTGTGCAGGCTGCTGCAGACCGCAAACTTAAGCCGGATCCGGCGCATCTGATAGCGCTCCTCAGCCATATTTTCTTTCCGGAAAGACTCCTCCAGAAGAGCGAGCGCTTCCTCATAGCGCCCCAGCTCCTGGAACATCTGAATCAGTTCCCAGTAAAACCAGCCCTGGCCTTCTTTATTACCCTCATATTTGCGGATACCCTTCCTGTACCACTCTTCCGCTTCGTCGTATTTTCCCATTTTCTGATAACATTCCGCCGCGTTCGCAAATATGCCCCATTCCTCTCCGCTCTCCGAGACCTCGGGGCAGGCAATGGCCTTTTTAAAGTAAAACAGGGCCTGCTGATATTTGCGCATGCGGAAGAGAATCCTTCCCTTGAGGTTGGGCCCGTAAGGTTCATTCTTCTCCAGCCGGATCGCCCTGTCGGCATCTGCGGTCGCCCTCTCATAATCTCCAAGGGCATTGTAAATAATTCCTCTGATCCGGTAAAAATAGGCGCTCTCAGGCTTGCGCTCAATCTGGGCATCCGCATAGGGCAGCGCTCTGCGCAGCAGCGGAATGCTGTCACGCTCAATTCCCTCCCGCCTGTAGATACTGGCAATCCTGCCGTTTACAAATTCCTGTTCCGGATTGATCTCAAGCGCTTTCTCATAACAGGAGATGGCCTCCTCCCATTCCCCGAGTCCGTCGCGGCACTCTGCCAGATTGACCGCGGTCATCTCTGTCATCCCGTTGCACTTCGCGCTGACCTCAAAAGCCGTGATCGCCTCCCGGTACTTCTCCTCCTCCTGCAGAAAACACCCGTAAGTGAAATAGTAGTTGCCCTCTTTTCCGGACGGCTCCCCCTCCACCAGCGCGATAGCCTTCTGAATATATTCCATCCCTTTACCCGGATGTTTAAACTGCTCGTAATACTGACAGTCCTCGATAATGGACATTTCATAGTAAAGCCCTGCCAGCATTTTCTTTTCCGCATTCTCCGACTGAAACTTTTCCAGCAGCGCGAGCGCTTTGCGCAGCGCATCAAAATAAGAAACGTCTGTTTTACACTGAAGCCGCTCCATATGTATCTCCAGAAGCTCCAGCTCATGACTCGTCACCTCAGCCTTCGCCGCCTGTTCAAATATATCCTTCGCATCCCCGAACTGCCCGTAATCCAGAAAGGTCTGCACCGCCAGCTCATAGACCGGCGCATACTTTTCATATACTTCTTTTGCCCGGTAGTAGAGATCCACAACTTCCTGCGCGCGGTCAAGCTCATAACAGGCCCTCTGCTTCTGCACCAGAGCCGGAAACCATTCTTCGTTTATGGCGAGAATCCTGTCAGCCTGCACGGACGCATTCTCATATTCCCCGTCGAGGATCATCATGTCCAGCACATCCTGCATCAGGTTCGGATGACCGGGCACCAGCTTTTGTGCTTCATCAAACGCCGTGCGCGCCCTTTTATACCTCTCCGTCCTCTCTGTGCTGCCGGCCTCCTCATCCCCGGCCAGCTTTTTTTCCGCCTTTCCCTGATAGGACCAGGTCAGGGCAAGCTGCCAGTTGCCATCTTCTTTGTCCTCTTCTTCCATGACCTGCAGGCGCGCAAGAGCTTCTTCCCTCCAGAGAAGGCTCTCCTCAATGCTTTCCTGCATCCGGTTGTCGCGGTAGTAGAGCGTGCACAGGTATTTGTGCATATCCTCCATCTGGTCCGCATACTCCGGATGCGTGAGCAGAAAGTCGATTCCTTCCTGATTGCGCCCGGCGCGGATATAGGAAATACATACCCTGTCCGCATCCTCCTGTGCGAGAGTTCCCGCCGCGAGCGCTTCCCGGCACTGTTCTATATATGCCGCGTCGAGCTCTTTTAACATGTCGTCGAGTTCCTGATCCGCTGTGTTCTCAAGAGCGTTCAGGCAGTGGCGTATTGCTTCTGTCAGCTTCCCCTGTTCCTTTTCATGGATCGCCAGATGCTTTTCCGCCATGTAGAAATTTCCAAACCGTTCTGTAACCTGCCGGAAAATCTCCACCGCCTCTTCCTTCTTCCCGCACTGGTAAAGTATGCCGGCGCCGGCATTCAGGATCCTGGGACTGTCCGGATATGACGCGACAAGCTCTCCCGCCTCATCCGCCGCCTTAAGGTCGCCCTGTTCTGCGGCAAGGCGCGCTCTCGCAAGCCGGTAATACGGATGATCAATGCCGGAAGACTCCATCGCCGCCGCAAGCTGTTTTGCTTTTCCCCCGTCTCCCTCTGACAGGCACTCCTCAAGTTCGTACAGCTGGCCCTGAAACGTATCGTAATCCGCGTTATCCGGCCCCGTATACCACTCGTACGGAAAATCATTTTCTCCTTCCTCATCCGCAATCCGGCGGAGCATAAAATCCACAAATCCATCCGGCAGATGCTCCCGGAATTCCGCCTCCCCCTCCCTTATGCCAAACCGCCCGTCCAGCAGCCGGTAGATCTCACTTTTCAGCTGATAAGCGTCCGCCAGATACCGGAACAGTCTCCATTTTACCTCTTCCCCGTATTCCAGATCCACACAGACGTCATCCATCAGAAGCTCTCTCCACTGTCCGCTGTCAATCCTGCGCGGCAGGCTGGTATAGACTTCCCTGACACGCCGCATCCACTGTCCGGCCGGCGTCGTATCCTCTTCTTCCTCCTGCCCGTCGTCCTCTTTCTGGCGCGCAAGGGCGAGCGCCTGCTCATAGGCCTCCCTCAGCCGCCGGAACCCCTCCGGATCGTCCTCCGGATTATTCCCGGCCAGCCCGGCGCGGTAAGCGCTTTTTATTTCATCCTCATTTTTCGTCTCCGCAATTCCCAGTACCGCAAATATCATATTTTTTTCCATAATGTACCCTCCATGTGCCCACTGTATCCATTATAAACAAACCGGCTCTCAATTACAATGTATTCCGGAAATACTCCCGCGGAAACTGACAGGTTCCCGCCGGCTCTGCAGACCGCAACAGAAAAAATCTCCTTTCCGGCGAGGATAGCATATCCTGCTTTCCACCGGAAAAGAGATCGTTTCCTGTCACTCAATCAGCGCGAACTCGTACCCTTCGGCTCTGACCTGGTCAATAAAACGCCCCAGCACGGCCGTGTTTGTCTCCGACTCCGCGTGCAGAAGATATACTGCGCCCGGATGCAGCTTATCCTTCATTTTCTGAAGACTCTCCGCCTCGTCCGGCTGGTTGTTTACATCATAATCCAGATAGGCAAAACTCCAGAACACACTTTTATAATTGCAGTTATTGACCACCGCGAGCGACTGCTCGCTGAATTTCCCGGCCGGATAGCGGAACAGATGCATCTCATAGCCAAAATTATCCATGATATACTTATGGTTGCCCAGAACTTCATTCTGCTGTTCTTCTATCGTCTGTGACGTGAGTCCTTTCGCCGGATGCGTCACACTGTGATTGCCCACGACATGCCCCTCCGCGATCATCCGCTTCACCAGCTCCGGCTCCGACTTCGCGTAAGGCTCCGTCACAAAAAAAACCGCCTTCACGTTCTTTTCCTTCAGTGTGTCCAGGATGGACCCCGTACAGCCGTATTCATACCCCTCATCGAGCGTGAGATAGATTGTTTTATTATCCTCACCGATAAACAGGGCGTTTTTGTCCCCGTATTTTTCCTGCGCCGTGAGGGCCCCGGTCGGACGGTTTTTCTCATCCACCTGGCTGCCCTGCCCCCAGTCCATGTTCTCAGTGCTCAGATTCTGCACGTCCGCAATCTTCGGATAAGACGGGACTCCCGCGCCGTCCGCGGCGCTCTGCGTCCCGTCTGCCGGCTCCGCTCCCGCGGTCCCGTCTCCGGAAGCGCCCTGCGCGCCGGATCCGCCAGCGCCCGCGGGGTCTGTCCCGCCCGTTCCCGCGTCTCCGGCCCCGTCTCCGGAAGCGCCCTGATAACTCTGGTATGACGCCAGGAGCGCATCACCGATCGCGGCGGCATACGCGCCAAGCTTTTCGTCAAACAGACGGTTGTCCTCCGCACTGTTGACAAACCCCAGCTCTATCAGACAGGACGGCATGTCCGTGTTACTGTTGACATAATAATCTTTTTCCTTCGTCTTCTGCGTGCCTTTTTTTATCCCGCGGTTGCGTGAGACTCCGGCATCCACAATCCCCTGCTGGACATTTTCTGCAAGCGTGATGGTCTCGTCGGAGGATTTCCCCTCAATCCAGGTCTCCACACCGTTTCCATCCCCCTCATTGCGGTGCAGGGAAACGAAAATATCCGCTTTGCTCCTGTTCGCAACCTCGCAGCGCGCCTCCAGGCTCAGAAACGAATCATTTTCCCTTGTCAGAACGACGCGGGCATTCTTTTCTTCCAGGTATGCGGCGACGGCAAGGACTGCCTTCAGATTGTCATCCTTTTCCGTCCGGTTCTCATGAGTCGTACCGTCATCCTTCCCGCCGTGACCTGCGTCCAGACAGATCAGAGGCCCGCTCTCCGCCGCCTCCTCCGTGTCATTGATAATGCTGCCGATCATGGCTTCCACCTGTTCCTCCTCGCCGGAGCGCTCCAGAAGCCATCCCAGTCCGCGGAACGCCAGTACTACCGCCAGCAGCTGGATGGAGCAGTAGGCAACACTGATCAGATTCCTGATTCGTTTTTTCCTGCGTCTTTCTCTATTCAGATCCATTCTGTTCTGCCTTTACATTCTATGTTTTTTATTATTTTAGCCTGTCCGCATGGAAAACTCTACCAAATTCTTTCTTAAGATATTCTGATGGTTTCTTAATGTTTTAAAAAATGCCTGACATACGGTCACAGCAGAAACTGTGAGAGAACATAATTGCTGAGATCCTGTCCTTTTTCCGACAGGTATACCCTCCCCGCACGTTTTACCACAAGCTCTTCCTGCTGCAGCTGCAGCAGCACCTCATAATAGACCGCCTCGATAGCGACTCCGAATGCCCGCTCAAACTTTTCCCTTGAGATACCTTCGATCATCCGCAGGCCCAGAAACATAAATTCCTCAATCTGCGCTTTCCGCGTAATCCGCTCTGCGGAGACGTGAAGATTCGTCGCCGGAATCTCATCCGTATAGGTATATTCCCCCTCGCCGCGGTCTTCCGTCACCTCATTGCGCCAGGTGATTCCACGGATGCGCTCCGCGCCTCCGATATATTCGTAGAGCTCTCTCGTATTGCTGTAGCGGATATTTTCCATCAGGGAAGCGGCACCCAGCCCCAGCCCCAGATAATTGTCACGCTCCCAGTAACCGGTATTATGACGGCACTCATATCCCCTGCGCGCAAAGTTGGACACCTCATAGTGGATATATCCGGCTTCCTTAAGCGTCCGCTCTGTCAGCTTCGTCATCCGGTACAGCTCATCCTCCGTCGGCAGCGCCACCGGCTGCATGCCCGCATGCTGCTTGACCGCGTCAAATTTGTAAAGATCGTAAAATGGCGTCCCCTTTTCTATCATCAGCGAATAGACGGAGATATGCTCCGGTTTTATCTGCAGCACCTGCCTTAAGGACTGCGCATACTGCTCAATGGTCTGGTTCGGGAGCGCGTTCATCACATCCACGTTGATATTTGTAAACCCGCAGCTGCGCGCCAGTTCATAGGTGCGCAGAAACATATCAAATGTATGAATACGGCCCAGGTGCTTTAACTCGGCGTCATTTGCCGACTGCATTCCGATGCTGAGACGATTAATACCCAGACTGCGGTAAACTGCAAATTTGCGCTCTGTCAGCGTCCCTGGGTTACACTCGATCGTGACCTCCGCCCCCTGCACCACGGAAAAACTCCGGCGGACCGCCCTGATCACCGCAGCCATCAGCTCCTCCCTGAGCCATGAGGGCGTGCCGCCCCCGATATAGATTGTCGTCACCGTATACTCAAAACAGCGCGGCCCGTAATAGGCGATCTCCCGCAGCAGCGCCTCAACGTAGGCGTTCTGGACATCCTCTCCTGCGGGAAAAGACAGGAAATCACAGTACTGGCATTTTTTGACACAGAACGGAATGTGAATATATAATTCCATTTCTTTCATTTTATCAGTCCTCATCCAGCTTTAATACGCTCATAAAAGCCTCCTGCGGGATCTCCACATTTCCCACCTGACGCATACGTTTCTTGCCCTCCTTCTGCTTTTCGAGAAGCTTGCGCTTCCGGGAGATATCGCCGCCATAACACTTTGCCAGCACATCCTTGCGCATCGCTTTCACGGTCTCCCTCGCGATCACTTTTCCGCCAACCGCGGCCTGAATGGGGATCTCGAACAGGTGTCTGGGAATCTCCTCTTTTAACCGCTCGCACATCCTTCTTCCCCGCTCATAGGCGTTGTCCTTAAACACGATAAAGGAGAGCGCGTCCACCTGCTCACGGTTGATCAGGATGTCCAGCTTTACCAGTTCCGAGCGCACGTACTCTTTCAGCTCATAGTCAAAAGACGCATAGCCTCTTGAGCGGGATTTTAATGCGTCGAAGAAATCGTAAATTATCTCATTTAAAGGCAGATCATACTTCAGAAGTGCGCGTGTCGCCTCCAGATATTCCATACTGATATAGACGCCGCGGCGTTCCTGGCAGAGTGTCATAATGGAACCGACATAATCGCTTGTCACCATAATCTCAGCCGACACCATCGGCTCTTCCATATAGGCGATCTCTGTCGGGCCGGGCAGATTGGACGGGTTGGTCAGCTCCGTCACAGTCCCGTCCGTCTTATGCACTTTATAGATAACGCCGGGCGCCGTCGTCACCAGATCAAGACCGAATTCCCGCTCCAGGCGCTCCTGCACGATCTCGAGATGGAGCAGGCCTAAAAATCCGCAGCGGAAACCAAACCCGAGCGCGAGCGACGTCTCCGGCTCATACTGCAGGGACGCGTCATTGATCTGAAGCTTCTCGAGCGCATCCCGCAGATCCGGATATTTTGCGCTGTCCGCCGGATACATCCCGCAGTAGACCATCGGATTCACCTTTTTATAGCCCGGCAGCGGCTCTTCGCAGGGTCTTTGCGCATTCGTCACCGTGTCCCCGACGCGGGTATCCCTGACATTTTTCAGGCTGGCGCACAGATAACCGACCATGCCCGCCGAAAGCTCCTCACAGGGGATAAACTGCCCCGCCCCGAAATATCCCACCTCTGTGACCTCCGACATCGCCCCTGTCGCCATCATCCGGACCGGATCGCCCACCTTAACGCTTCCCTCCCTGATGCGGCAGAACACAATCACGCCCTTGTAGGAGTCATAAAGCGCATCAAAAATCAGCGCTTTTAGCGGCGCCGACACGTCTCCCGACGGCGCCGGAATCTTTTCCACAATCTGCTCTAACACCTGGCCGACGTTCAGTCCTGTCTTCGCGGAAATCAGCGGCGCATCCTGCGCCTCAATCCCGATAACATCTTCAATTTCTTTTATCACCTCTTCCGGCTGCGCGCCCGGCAGATCAATTTTGTTGATCACCGGCATCACATCCAGGTCATGATCCAGCGCCAGATATACATTTCCCAGCGTCTGCGCTTCCACCCCCTGCGCCGCGTCCACCACAAGAATCGCGCCGTCACAGGCCGCAAGGCTTCTGGACACCTCATAATTGAAATCCACATGTCCAGGTGTGTCGATCAGGTTGAAAATGTATTCCTCCCCGTCCGCCGCCTTATAGATGATGCGGACTGCCTGTGATTTGATCGTGATGCCGCGCTCACGCTCCAGCTCCATGTTGTCAAGAACCTGCGCCTGCATCTCACGGCTTGTCAGGGTCCCTGTGCTCTCTATTATACGGTCGGCCAGCGTGGACTTACCGTGGTCGATATGTGCAATAATGCAGAAATTTCTGATTTTACTCTGTTCAACTGACATTTCTGTCCTCCATAATCTGTGCTTCATCTATTATACGCGATAACAAAAGGAATCGTCAAGTGCCGCCGGGAATCGTCAGGTGCCGCCGCAGGGTCCGGAATTACTCTCCGCCGCGGTGCGATCGCCGCGGTAAGTTTTTGTATCACAGAACACCGTCTCCCGTGATATAAAAAAAATCTGCAGACTCCCCGCTTATTGCAGGAAATCCACAGATATTCCGGTGTCTCAGCTGCACCGTTTCTATTCCTCCCCCAGATCGACATGCGTTCTGAGAAACTCAAAATACTTCATTTCGTCGTCCCCGTCGTCTCCCTCAAAGATATCTCTGCCCTCGAGCATATATGCCCGCAGCAGATATTCCAGGGCATTCTTCTCGTCGCCGGTCTCAAGAAAACATTCTCCAAGGCGAAGCATGACAAAGGGATTACCGTAACCCTCCCCGCTTAAATTGCCCCGCGCGCTGTCAAAGCACGCAAGGGCTTCTTTATAATCTCCCTGCTGAAAATACACATCCCCGATCGAGGCCAGAAACCACACGGTCTCGCCGTAAAACTGCTGCGGTTCCGGAATCAGGGCAAGCCCCTCTTTCCAGACGGCAAGCGCTTCCCCGCGCTGACCGTCCGCCTCGAACTGATTGCCCGCTTCGGCCAGGATATCGAGCTTTTCACAGATCTCCTCCGGCAATTCACCAAATCCCATTTTCTCCTCCGATCGCACATCCGATGCTTTTGCACACTTTTCTGACAGGCCGCCGCTTAAGCGCCCGCAGGGACATCCCTGATCGAGAAACTGATTCTGCCCATTTTATCCCTGCCAAGGCAGACCACCTTCACTTTATCGCCAAGCGTGAGAACGTCCTCGACACGGTTGATGCGTTCCTTCGCGATCTTACTGATGTGAACCATCCCTTCCTTGCCCGGCGCAAATTCAATAAACGCCCCGAACTCTTTGATGCTGACTACCGTTCCGACAAAGATCTGTCCCTCCTCAAAATCCGTCGTGATAATCTTTACCATCTCCGCAGCTTTATTCATCATTGCGCTGTCCGTGCCGCAGATGGAAACAGCCCCGTCGTCCGTGATATCGATGCGGACCCCGGTGCGCTCAATAATCTCATTGATGGTTTTGCCGCGCTGTCCGACGACATCCCCGATTTTCATCGGATCAATGGTCAGCTGGATGATCTTGGGCGCATACTCCCCGACTTCCTTCCGCGGCTCTGCAATCGCTTTGGACATCACCTCGTCCATGATATAGAGTCTTGCCTCCCTCGTCCGCGCGATGGCCTCCTCGACAACCGGTCTTGTGAGGCCGTGAATCTTGATATCCATCTGGATTGCCGTGATTCCCTTGTGTGTTCCGGTAACTTTAAAATCCATATCCCCGAAGAAATCTTCAAGACCCTGGATATCGGTCAGAACAATATACTCGTCATCCGTCTCCCCTGTGACCAGACCGCAGGATATTCCGGCCACCATGGCCTTAAGCGGCACGCCCGCCGCCATCAGCGCCATACACGATGCGCAGGTGGACGCCATCGAAGTGGAACCGTTGGACTCAAAGGTCTCGGAGACGGCGCGGATTGCGTAAGGGAACTCTTCCTCGGAAGGGAGCACCGCCATCAGCGCTTTTTCCGCAAGAGCGCCATGCCCGATCTCACGGCGGCCGGGCCCCCGCGATACCTTGGTCTCTCCGACTGAATAGGACGGGAAATTATACTGATGCATATACCGTTTGGTTGTAATATTCTCGTCGAGACCGTCGATCCGCTGAACCTCCGAGAGCGGCGCCAGCGTCACAACATTGCAGATCTGCGTCTGCCCGCGCGTAAACATTGCGGAACCGTGCACCCTGGGAATCAGATCCACTTCCGCAGACAGCGGACGAATCTGATCAATGGCGCGGCCGTCCGGACGTCTGTGATCTTTTAAGATCATCTTCCGCACCGTCTTCTTCTGATACTGGTAAACGGCCTCCCCCAGAACGGCAAGCCATTCCTCGTTGTCCGCAAACGCCTCTTCCAGCTTCCCGGTAATCTGACGGATATTTTCCTCCCGCTTCTGCTTCTCGTCGGTGAATACCGCCTCCTCCATCTCTTCCGGTGTCACAAGCTCCCGGATTGCCGCAAACATCTCATCCGGAATTGCACAGCTGGTGTATGTGTGCTTCGGCTTTCCGGTCTCCTCGCAGATCCGGCTGATAAAAGCGATCACCGACTGATTGATATCGTGGCATTTGTATATCGCCCCGATCATCTGATCTTCCGGAATCTCGTTCGCTCCCGCCTCGATCATAATCACTTTATCCGCAGTCGACGCGACTGTCAGCTGCAGATCACCCTCATCCCATTCCTTCTGGGACGGATTCACAATAAGTTCGCCGTTGACCATCCCCATCTGCGTCGTCGCACAGGGCCCCGCAAACGGAATATCGGAAATCGTCGCCACAAGCGCGGAGCCGATCATACCGACCACTTCCGGACGGCAGGCCGGATCCACGGACATCACCATATTATTGATTGTGACATCGTTGCGGTAATCTTTCGGGAAAAGAGGACGCATCGGGCGGTCGATAACGCGCGAGGTCAGAACCGCATTTTCCGACGCCTTTCCTTCTCTTTTGTTAAATCCCCCCGGAACCTTTCCGACAGCATACATTTTCTCCTCATACTCAACGGAGAGCGGGAAAAAATCAATCCCGTCCCGCGGTTTGTCCGACGCCGTGATCGTCGACAGAACCGTCGTCTCCCCATATTTTAACAGCGCAGCCCCGTTAGCCTGCGCGCAGACTCTCCCGATATCGACGGTAAGCGTCCTGCCTCCAAGTTCCATTGAAAAACTTTTGTACATGCTCTCTCTCCTTCTTCTCTTCACTCTTTCTTCTATCTATACATGAAAAATAGAGCGGAAAACACACCCCGCTCTATTTTGAAAGCGGACGCTGTAATCCGCTCCGGATTCCTATTTTCTAAGACCCAAACGCTCAATCAAAGAACGATATCTCTCAATATCAATTTTCTTTAAATATGCCAGCAGGCCGCGTCTCTGGCCTACCATTTTTAAAAGGCCGCGTCTGGAATGGTGGTCATTCGGGTTGGCCTTCAGATGATCTGTCAGCTCCTGAATGCGCGCGGTTAAAATCGCAACCTGCACTTCCGGTGATCCTGTGTCCCCCGGCGTCCTGCCATACTCTTCAATAATGCTCTGTTTCCTGTCCTTTGTGATCATGTTATGATCCTCCCTCGATAATAATTATTCTGGAAGCGTCCTCCCGCTCTCCGGCTGCAGATGCCTGCCGGACCACTATCGCTGCGGGATGCCTCCGGGGCGCGGCCATACGCCGTCTCCCCATCACCCTTTCTAAAAAATACTCAGCAGAAGGCTGGGTTGTCCATCTACCGAATACGGGTTCCGCTAACCTAATATAACACAGTACGATTCAATTGTAAATATCAATTGTTACTTAATTGTTAATAATTCTGACCACCTTCACCGGCGTTCTGTAATATGCCCCGGAAATCTTGATTCCGGACTTCGGAGAGCTCGCATGCACGACCTGACCGTTGCCGATATAGATCGCGACGTGATTGATACGGCTGCCGTTGCCATAGAAGAACAGGTCGCCCGGCTGTGCCTCGGAAGCAGAAATCCTTCTGCCGCAGTTCGACTGCGCTCCGGAGGAGTGCGGCAGTGAAATGCCATACTTTGCAAACACGCTCAAAACAAATCCCGAGCAGTCCGCCCCTCTCGTCAGGCTTGTCCCGCCCCAGACATAAGGGTTGCCGACAAACTGCGTCGCATACTGTACCAGGGATACGCGCACATCCGACACGCCCTGACCGTAACGGACCTCCGTCATGGTCTGCGCCTTGGCGAGCTGCGTGGAAATATCAACATAGTCCGCGGAGACATAGCCCTCGTCGCTGTCGACATTGATCTTCACCCAGTTATCCAGCGTCTCAATCACCTCGAGGTCCTCACCCTCCGGCATCATCGTGACGATGGAACACTCCGTGTTCGGCTGCTCCCGCACAAACAGGGTCGTCGTGGTAACCGTCGCGATCACCTGCTTTACTTCCTCCGCACGCGCCGCAGCCTCCGCTCCGCTTAAAAGGTATTCGGACTTCACATATCCTTCCACTTTGCCGGACTGGATCTTCGTCCACTCTCCCTCGACGCTCAAAATCTCACAGCCCGCGTCATCCGGCATCTTGCCGACGACGTCCGCCTCCGTGGACGGCTCTTTGCGAACATTGAGATTGCCGTCCACACTGGCTACCCCGAGATTCGTGTAACCACAGATCTTCTCCGCCTCCGCAGTCTCAGGCTCACCTTCCGCCTGCTGCCCTGACGCGGTCGTTACGGCATCCGTCTCCGTCACATCCGCCTCCGCGGATCCTCTCTCTTCCAGATATGTATAAACAGCATCCGTAACCCCGGACGCGACTTTTGTATTGACTTCCTGCTGATCATCCGCCATCCCGCCGTCTAATTCGGAGGAAACGCCCGCGTACAGTCCCCTGGTACTGCCCGCCTCATTCCCGGACGCCGTATATGCCACTGTAAGTACAAGCGTGCCTGCAAGCAGAACTCCCGCTATCTTTGCCATTCTTATTTTCATAAAAACCTCCCGTGTTTTCCGATGTCTCTTACCTCTTGTCCATATAAGAGTATAACAGGCATATTTTACGCTGTCAACACACTTTTGTAACAATTGTGTAATATATCCAAACACGGGCTGCGGGAATCCGCTGATGTAAGCAAACTATGACAAAACCGTCCCTACTGCAGATATGCGCGCCCGTAGGCGATATCATTCTGCATCTGAAGCTGCAGTTCCCCGATGGACGCAAACTTCCTCTCCTCGCGGATGCGCTTTAAAAATTCCACCGTGACCACCGTATCATAGACATCCTCGCGGAAATCCAGCAGATGCGTCTCAACCCCTGTGGGATTTTCCCCGGGTATCGTCGGTTTGCAGCCCACGTTTGTGACTCCCCGGTATTTCCGGTCCTCGATAAACACCTCGGTCACATAGACTCCGTTCGGCGGCAGAAGCTTTTCGCGCGGCGGCAGCTGGTTGATGGTCGGAATCCCGATCGTGCGCCCGATACGGTTGCCGTGTTCGACAACGCTGGTGACAAAATAGCGGTATCCCAGCAGACGGTTCGCTTTCTCAATATTCCCCTTCGCGATCTCCTCCCTCACAAAGGTGCTGCTGATATCCCTCGCATCCTCCCTTATCTTTTCCAGAACAGACACTTCATATCCATAGCGGCCGGCGAGTTCCATCAGCAGACGGTAATCCCCCCGCCTGTTGTGTCCGAATTTAAAATCTTTCCCGACCACAAAGCATTTCACGTGAAGATTTTTCACCACTCTCTCAACAAACGCTTCCGGTTCCATGCACATAATTTCCGGCGTAAACGGGCATTCCACCAGATAGTCAATCCCGTTTCCCTCAAAAATATGCATTTTTTCTTCGTTTGTAGTCAGAACCTTCATATCCTCGCCGTTCACACGTTTTCCCGGAGGAATATCAAATGTAAAAATAACACTGGCGAGCCCCCTGTCTTTCCCTCTGGCAAGGTGCTCCAGCAGAAGTCCGTGGCCCCGGTGAATTCCGTCAAACTTTCCGGGCGAGAGCACGGTGTCCTCCCTGACATAAAAATCCATTGTATTCCTGATGTATTCCATAACCCAGCCCCTCACACTGTATCCTCACAGAAACCATACAAACCCGCAGCCTCCCCTTCATCAGGCATGACTGCGGCGCTGTCACGTCCTGTCACATGCCGTCAGAAACAGCGCTGCGGGTTTATACTCACTCCGTCCCTGACTGTATTCATAGATTCCGGCAAAATTTCCTTCCTCATCATAGATCCGGAATCGTTCCGCCTCCGCCGGCGTCATGATGTCAGACGGTTCCACAGCCGCGGTTTCGCCATACTGCTGCCGGTCCGTCCAGCCGCCGGACGGCGCACCGTCCGCGGGCCGCTCCCCGGTGCGGAGTACACCGCACAACATCTCCCCGCGAAGCTTTCCCCCGTTATAAAGCAGCCTGTAATAATCTTTTTGCACCACCGCTCCCCGGTGCCCGAGAAACACAACATCCACCGGCTGCAGAAATGAAAACATACTGCTCTTCCACTGTTCCGGCGGCACGCCTGAGGCCTCCTGCCGGACCAGATCCTCAATTTCAGACAGCCGCAGCGCCGTCTCCACGGAAAAATCTGACACCTGCGTGCGCAGCAGCGATTCCATACAGGCGCCGCAGCCAAGTCTTTCCCCAATGTCCTGACACAGCGTCCTGATATAAGTGCCTTTTGAACACTTCACGCGCATGCGCACCCTGGGCAGGCAGACCTCCGATATGGTGATTTCATGAATTGTCACCGGCCTCGCCTTCCGCTCCACCGTGACGCCGGCCCGCGCCAGATCACAGAGCTTTTTCCCTCCGACTTTGAGGGCGGAATACATCGGCGGGACCTGCAGGTATTCTCCCGCAAACCCCCTTATCACCGCCTCCACCTCTTCCGCCGTCACGGATACTTCCCTTCGGCTTAACACCGTTCCGGACAGATCCTGCGTATCCGTTGTGACGCCGAGCAGCAGAACGGTCTCATACTCTTTATCCCTGTCCGTCAGCAGCCCGCAGACTTTCGTCGCTCTCCCGGTGCAGACTAAAAGTACGCCCTCCGCCTCCGGGTCAAGCGTCCCTGTGTGGCCGATTTTTCTCATTTTAAGAATTCCGCGCAGCTTTGCGACAACATCAAAGGAAGTGTATCCCTTTTCTTTATAAACATTCACTATCCCGTTCAGCATACTGTTTTTCTTCTCCGCCGTCACAGTTCCAGCAGATACACATCGTCCGGTGTGATCCTTCTTTCTTCTGTGAAAATAATCCAGTCCGTGATCCGGTCAGCCGGATACTCCCCGATATCCCCCTCATGAAGATCGCTGATGTAGTACGGCTCCTGAGTGAGTTTTCCTTTCACCGCCAGATCAGAGAGCTCCAGCAGTTCAAACCAGATATGTTCCATCTCGCTTCCGTCCGAATCGCCGTCCTCATCCACCGTCAGCCCGATTTTCACAAGAATCTCACAGTTATCACTCCCGGCCAGCTGTTTTACGTAGGAGAGACGCTCCATCGCGAGCGATTTCATCCGCTCCGTCTCCCTTGTACTGAGCATATAGACCGGATTCTCCTCCAGCAGTCCGTCAAACACCATAACCGGAGAAACCTGCTTTTCCTCGAGCGCCTCCCCGGATGTATATGTAAAGATGCAGCAGGTGTCCTCATTGTGACCGTCCACCCGGTCGGATTTCCCGCCCAGAATTCCCTCGTCGTAAAACTCCGTGGCGTCCTCCCACGGCAGAAGCGTTGTCACGAGAAGTGCGTCCTCCGAAAGCCTTGCAAGAAACATCGGCTCCCACGGCCCGGGCTGCTCTTCCTTCTCAATCAGACGGCTCGCCATCATTTCGATAATCGAATAGTGCGTCGAATATGTCTCCACCGTGGAATCCAGGATCTCCAGTTCCACACTTCCGCAGCGGTTCAGTCCATGCGTGTGGAGCCAGACAGTTCCCTCCTTCCCGGAAACTGCCTGCACGGTGTAAAGATACCGCGGGGCCGGAGGCACTGCTGATGACGCCGCGAGACCGACCCAGCGTCCGGATAGAATCTTTTCCGAGCTGATGTCCACGACCGCGAGCACGCCCGGAAGCAGGGCATCCACAAGCTTCAGCTGAAAATGATAGGAAGCCATTCCATCTCCCGCGAACATAAGATCCACGGCCAGTCCGCTCTCCCTTTCACCGAGCTCTTCGCTGTCCACATCCGGGAAGAAGTGCTGGACGCGGAAAAGCTCCGGAAGTTCAAAATCAGCCGGATAAATCTCCGCCCTGTAAACTGTCTCGTTGTATACCGCCTCCAGCTGAATCGTCTCTTCCTCCAGCTCCAGTTTGAAAATCTGCAGATACTCCATATTGCGGATACGTTCCATCAGTGTCTCCGGTTCCATCAGGTCTTCCTCCCTCGAAGGAACCGCCATCATATATGACATTCTGTCCATATTTCCCTCCATCTGCACACATTTGCCGCGCATATCAGGGTGCCCCGTACTGCCGGAATCCCCGTCCCCGCACAGCCTTCCTGTGATATCTGTTTCCCGTTCTCAGCCGTCGCCGCGCTGCAGTTTTTTCAGCTGTCCTGCAACTTCGCCGACAAGGATCCTCACACTCTCCGCACTGTCGCCCTGCATCGAAAACCCGGCTGCACGCCGGTGTCCGCCGCCGCCATGCGCCACCGCGATCTCTGACACATCCACCTGGTCCGCGGAACGCATGCTCACTTTATAGCTGCCGTCCCCCGTCTCATACAGAAAAATGGCAGCTTCCACACCTTTCGTGACCCTCAGCTGACTCACAATACCCTCGAGATGTCTGGGTGCAGCGCCGTACTCCCGCATCTCCGCCTCCGTGATCACGCTGGAAATACATTTTCCGTCAAGATGCAGACAGCTTTTGATGAGAGCCAGCCCCATTATCCTGTTCTGACTGTAGGTTCTGGCAAAAAATGTCTTCTCCACAATTCCCGGATAATCGATTCCCAGCTCCATCAGCTTCCCCGCAGCCTCCATGGTTTTCCGGGAGGTGGAGGAATACTGAAACAGCCCCGTGTCGTGAATCATTCCGGTATAGATGCACTCAGCGATCTCCTTCGTAAGGCGTTCTTCCGGCAACAGTTCAAAGATCAGCTCGGAAGTGGAACTTTTTTCCGGATAAATATAATTCACATCGGCAAAACCGGTATTGCTGATGTGATGGTCAATACATACCGTCTTTTTCGCCGTCTGAAACCAGCGCGCCATTCCGCCAAGCCGGCCCGTATCGCCGCAATCCAGCGCGAGAAACAGGTCAGTCTGCTCCTCCTGAGGAAACCCGTGAATGATCTCCTCCGACCGCGCCAGAAATCTGAATATGTGGGGAATGGGCTCAAGATACAGCCCGGCACGGATTTCCCTGTGATACGTCCTGATATAATTGTACGCGGCAAGACAGGAGCCGACGCAGTCTCCGTCCGGCCTGATATGGCCCGCGATGGTGACGCTCCCCGCCCCGGAAAGTAATTCGTCAAGATTCGTCATCTTCATCTCCCGCCTCATCCGCGCCGTCTGCGCTTTCCCCGCCGGGGACTCCTTCGCGGTCTGCCCCCTCCTCACCGTCCGCACCGTCAGATGCGCGATCGCGGATATCACGTGTGACCTCATCTATCATTTTCGACATATTCACACCGTATTCGATGGACTGGTCGGAAATAAATGTTATTTCCGGCGTATTTCTTAAATTGACGCTCCCCGCCAGCTTTCTGCGGATATATCCCTCCGCACTTCTTAAGCCGGCGATTGTGTTTTTCCTTGCCTCCTCGTCGCCGAGCACGCTGATATAAGCTTTACAGGTCTTTAAGTCCGGCGCCACTTCCACCATGACAACGCTCGTCATCGGATGTATC
>CAMSQM010000007.1 GCA_947062675.1 uncultured Roseburia sp. | reverse complement strand
CGGACTGTTCCGCTGCGGGATGTTCCAAGTAGCTTTCCGCTTACTTGTATTATATATCGGTCCAAAGTGCAGATACTTTATAGCCGGAAAATTATTTTTTTACACTTTTTTTGTAACAGATCAAAATCTGTTTTTTTTGAGTTCCAGTTCGGGATATACTGTTTCCCTGGAGATTCCCATTCCGCGCAGCCATTCTGTCACTTTCCTGCAGCAGCTGTGATCAATTGTAATTTTATACAGAAAGACCGGATTTTCGTCGTGCCCGGCAAAACCTTTCCGCATCATTTCCTTTTGTACCTCCTCCAGTGAAATATAATCAAATGCCTGATTACCCCTTTGTCTCTGCTTACTGATTTCAGGCAGTGTATAAAGATTAAACGCTACAAAAGTACCGCTCTGTGTCTGAATCCTTGCATTCAGACGTGAAGTCCGGACAGCAACCGGAAGACAGAGGGGTATATTATCAATCCGTTCTCTCTCATAATTATCTGATTCCTTACATGCGGCAAAAATATCATCAAATTCTATATTCCCGAGCAGATAAGCGTCAAAATTGATTTCATTCTGCCGGGTTGAAAGATTTGGCACAGAATATTCCAGCCACTTTTCCGGATAAGGAATATTATTTTCAATCCATGTCCCTGCATTCTGTTTTTTCAGCTCGTCACGCCGGACCTTACACTTTTCCCGAACTATTTTATTATATTTTTTTGGCTGCAGAAGATATAGTGAGACATTTTTTCTGCTCTCCGTTTCTGCAGATTCAAAATAGCTTTCCAGTGCAAAATACAGCGCAGAAAATGCATTCTCAGACCAGTCCAGCAATGATGTGGAAATAAAATAGTGCTGCATAAGTGCCAGATAATCCGAAATTGTAAACCGCACTCCCGACAGCATCTCCGGTGCCCCGTCTGCCCAGTGTTTAAATTCTTCAAACTGACCATGCTGATATGCACGAAGAGATTTGTATTCCTTACATCTCTCCCCGCTATAATTTCTCATAATACTGGGAACCAGCTTATATGCGTCATCCGGCTGCCCGCGAAACCATATCGGCTCTTTCACATTTCCATTCTGCATCTTTTTCTCACAATACTGCAAATAAAATAATAATTCTTCTAATGAACGAACATGAAATTCCCAGATACCATTTATAAATTCAGCCGTCTTTTCTTTTACAGGGATTTCCGGTTCCCAGAAATCAGTACCTGAATGTTCTTTCTGGTATAGTTGCATACTCCTGTTTATACCTGAAAGCTCTCTGAATGATTTCTGAATCTGAAAATGCTGTGCCACTGCCAGATCAAACCGGATCCGGGCGTTTCGATACTGGCTCCACACCTGTGGATTATTTGTAACGTATGATTCTTTCTCCGGCTCGTTTTCGTCCGGCAGAATACTGTTCAGAAGAACATTATACTTATCATAAACACTGTTCCGGAGATCTGCACAGATTTCCTCCAGTCTTTTCCCCCAGTCTGTATCTTTAAAACTTTCAGGTTTTGTGTTCACATCAAAACCTGAAAGTACCTTCGAAAATACAGTGTCATAAAAGGGTATGACACAAAACTTTTTATTGCTTATTCCAAAATCTTTTACACATTCTCCCATAAAACATTCCCACCAGGAATAAGCTTCAGAATATGCGGCTATCCATTTTCCATAATCAGATCTTCCGCCAGCCTCGGCGCTCTTACCGTTCGTAAAAAACCAGGCATACTTTTTCACAAAATCATTTTTATAACTATCCAGTTCTCTGTTCTTCCAGATTTTATTTGAAAAATGTTTATAAACAAAACCACAGCGAAGCCACTGGGCTTCCTCAAGCATATTCTGATCAAAATCCCCACAACTGGAATCCCTCCATGCCTGAATGCAAAACAGTAGATAATCATCCAGTGACATGGACGTGAGTGAAACCATTGCTATATCACAGCAGGCTTCCTGAACAGCCCCCCACAAATTATCCTCAATAATCATGCGTGGTTTTTTATTTCGCGCATAACCCTGCCTTAGTGCAGTAAACTGAGACAGGCAATATTGTTTGTGACATATACAATATTGAAAACGATCATACAGCCTGTCAAATGCTTTCCGGAAATATGGTCCTTCCCTGATATCCGACAACAGCTCTATATTATTCATCATTCCCCTCTTAACTTCCTCATGGGAAAATATCCCTGAGCTGTCCTTCGCACACAGTTTCATCAGATACTCGCATAATTCATTAAAAAATTTAGCAGAACGGTCTGTCATACAATAGTCAAAAAGCTTCTTCAGATATTGTACACGTGTATCCTCTTCACCACGGCCTGCCATATTTTCATTGCGCCATTCCCCTGATTCTGACTGAACAAACTTTAAAATTACATCGTCAAGCCAGTATTTTCCGGACTCCTCTGCATTTGTTTCCGTTATTCTATTCGTAAAAAAGATACTGCGTGCCATCGGTGACAATCCAAAAGCATCCGGAGCATTTCCATCCGTTCCCTCTGTCAGTAACTTCTTCAGTTCAATATCAACCGTACCTTCTGCCGATGTATATAGCATCTGATTAAAAATATGAATAAACTGCATCTTTAAGCATTCGCTGATTACAAAACACCCCATCAGATAATTTCTTTTTTCCCGCGACTGTGGAACCGCATAGTGGAAAAGCTCATGCGTCAGATACCTGAATCCTCTCTGCGGATCAAAAATAATTGATGCCGGTATATTCAGATTAATCACGCGCATCTCATCGTTATAACCATACTCAAAATATAGTTCTGATTTCACCTGAGGTACGGTATTTACCGTGACAAGAGGTACCAGATCGGACTGACTGTTTTTTCCCTGCATCAGGTAGATTACTTCCAGAATGATCTTCGCAAATCCATAATAAGTGTGAACCAGCAAATCATACTGACCTGTCATCCGAAAATGACAGCGTGGAATATCCAATACCATCCGGCTGGATTGTGAAAGATGATAAACCTGCTGTTTGAAAGCATTCGTAAGATCGCTGAAATCCTGCCACTGTCTGTCCTGAATACTCTCATCTCTCAGATCCTGTCTGCCCTGCCTTTCAATCCACAAAGATATCGCATGAAGCACACCTTTAAACTGATAATGAAAGTCTGCAACCCATGTCTGATTATAAGCACTTGAAACGGTGCTCAGATAATCAGCATATAATAAATCCAGCATATCAATGGCACCTGCAGAGGGGCGAATTAGTTTCTCCATATCTCTGCGTATTCTATTATAATATGTATTATTACTATCTTTTTCCATTGAAATACCAGTTTCTGTGATCTTTTCTTCTTTTAACAGTAAATCCTTATCCGCCAGCTCTCTCCATTCTTCCCAGCCTTCATTCTGATTCATCATATTATCAGGATTCTTATGAGATTCCCCGACTATAAGAACAAATGACTGCACATCAATCTTATTATAAAAAATACTACCTTCGATCTCTTTTCTGTCCAGCAGCAGCTGTGTATTATTTCTCAGAATGGAACGTAATTCTTTTTCGTATTTTCCTTTTTCATCTTTTTTCGCATTATTCAGTATGCCCCCTTGCTGCATCTTTTCAAGAATGTCAGAAGCCGGCATCTGAATTATAAGATCATATTCTCCCGAAGAATACAATACCCTGCATTCGTCCGGATCACAGTCCCTGATGATATCTTCGACCAGTTCTTCAGCCTCTCTCCGATTTTTTAGTTTATCATGCACTGAAATCTGAACAGCTCCGCACCCTTTCACCCTGGGAAATATTCCATCATTTTTCCCGCAGAGATTATCAGGATCTCTGTCAAACTTAGTGGCAATCGTTGTATTTGACGCAAGAAACAGCATTGCGTCTTTTCTTCCACTCTCTATCTGAAGTTTCATATGCTTCAGATAATCAATAATCAGTAATACATCTGTATACTGATTGCAAAGCCATACAATTCCTATCTCTGTGGCATTCAGCGCTCCATAAACTTCACAGACCAGCTTTTCGGATTCTTCCAGCCCTTCGTTCAGATCATCTGTTATACTCAGAATCTTCCCGCGAATCTCCGGCAGCAGCTGGAAAATATTAATTTCTGCGAGAACTTCATTTGTCACAGACAGGAGAGACAGGCAGAAAAACCGTTTTTGAATCGTTTTTTCATCCGGCACCCTGTAACACCAGCATTTATCCTTTGTATTAAATTTTATTTTCTGCTCATTGACATCGCCAATGCTATACAGCAAAACATTCTGTCTTCGTCCAAGATGTTTTTTAGCCAGCCCTGAGACATCATGATACTTCCGGAACGAATCCACCGGAATAATTTCAAGCATATCAAATTCACCAAAAACTATGTAATGACATGCATTACTGTCTGTCTCTTCTTTTGTTTCTTCTGCCGGTTTTCCATTATGTTCCGGATAATCTATCAGATAATTGAAATAACTGATACAGTCTTCATAGTTATAGCGGTACCTTCTGGCATACTGATATAACTGAATCATGTAGCCATTCTGCATTCGTTCTTTTTCCATTTCAGACTCCTTATGCACAACCATTCTATATTTGTAGTATATTGTCGTACAATAAAACATGGATTTTACACTTATCCTGCAAAGTGTAAAATCCATGCATGTATAAACAAATCAGCTATAATACTGAGAAGAATCCATCAGATGCCCGATATGCCTCTGTTCTCTCTCGTCCCACTCGTACACATACACCTTACGCGGCATATTCGTACGATCTTCAAAATAACTCCCCGCACGACGGACACCCGTTTTGACGTAATAAGCATTTTCCCGCTTTCCTGATCCTGTTTCATCCAGATATGACATTATTCATTTTTACCTCCTTCTCTTGTCATTTTATCTTAATACAAATGTTTTAGTCAGTCAAGAAAAAAATTTCTGGAAATCAGTAAATTTAATCTAAATATGAAAAATATCAGTGGATTCCTGACCAGGTCATATTTTATATTTCAATTGAACTATGGCAGACTTCATGTTACAATTAATTTCAGTACATAGTTTCAGTAATATTTTGCAAAAGGCTGAGAATCATTTTTTACATTATAATAATCGGCAGACCGCCGTTTGCATACGCACATTATGATATGAAATGAGGTAGGACAAATGAATGTTCTTGCAAATAATCTCAGCGCCCTTGGCGCAAACCGCCAGCTTGGCATCCAGACGAAAGATCTGGAAAAAAGCGCCAGAAAATTATCTTCCGGTTTTCAGATCAACAAAGCGGCGGACAATGCCGCCGGATTAAAAATTTCCGAGAAGATGCGCAGTCAGATCCGCGGTCTGGAGCGCGGTGAGAGAAATACCACAGAAGGAATTTCCTGGATCCAGGTAACAGACGGGGCAATGAGCGAAATGCAGGATATGCTCCAGCGACTGGTTGAACTTTCCATTCAGGCTGCAAATGACACGAACAACGTGGAAGACCGGTTTGCAATCGATCAGGAAATCACTGAAATAAAAAAAGAACTGAACCGTATATCCTTAGAGACCGAATTTAACCGGCAGAAAGTTTTTGACAATTCCAGCACCATGATGTACATATCCTCGGATACTCCTCCAAATGACCTGTTGATTTTTAACTCTTCATATGACAGTCTGACTGGAAAAGCGACTTACGGCGGATTTGTATTTCATGGGGAGCGAATTTTATGGGACCAGGTGGATCCAGGCATGGTACAGATCGATGCGTCCGGCAAACAAATCTTTAAAGGCGGAAATTATACCTATACGAATCCTGCAACGGGGCATAAATTTCAGTTTACCTGCAAAGACGGCGATGAAGTCCCTGTTATTACAAGGACCCTGAATATTTCAGCCAACGGCTCCGGCATTGTCATCGACGGTATGCAGATGAGCTGGAGCCAGCTTAAGGATGAAGATGATCGTTCATTCGGCATTGGAAACATGCATGGTGGTTCCTGGCATATTGATTATATGGGAACAACCATCGATTTTTTCACACCTGACACTGTCGACAGCACTTCAGATATGATTGATACAATCAACAAAATGCACGACGGCAAAGTAAAATATACCTGGCAGATTACTACTGTCGGATCTGAAAATGAAACTGCGGTGAAGTCTTCCGTAATGCAGAATCTGCGTGTTTCCCAGGCACTGGCCGACAGTCTCGGTACTTCCACAGACGTACAGTTTCAGGTAAAGGCCGGCAAAACAGATCCCGATCAGAACGGAATCTGGCTTGCCGACAGCAATGGAAACGCTGTCGCAGGCTCATACAAATCATGGGCGGACATGGGAATCACTTCCTGGGAACAGGGTAATGATATCAGTGCGCTCAGGACTTATACTTACAGCGACACTGATGGAACAAACGATACATTTTTGTCATTTAATTTTACATTGTCTGACATTACCAGTGTGGATTCTGTGATTGACGGTCTTGACGGAATGGTGATCAGTGGTAAAAATATCAAAACTGACTACCAGCTCACATCCGGGATTGATCTGCCCGCAGATAGTAACATTGAAAGTTCCACACATACTAATCCTACCGGTACTGTAACTTTTCCGGAAGAAAATGCTCTCGGCCGTGATTTTGACACGCAGCAGATTTCCAATATGGCAAATGCTTCCAGTGTTTACGATAGTACTTCCCAGTCGGCCACTGTGGATTTTGCCGGTACAGACGGAAGTACTGCGATACAGTTCCTGGCAGATACCAAAGATGCAGAAGATCAGATGAAAAAGGATCTGGATGCTTATGCAGACTATGTTCTGTCTCAGAAGACGACACTCCTTTTGGCAGGACTTTCCCCACAGCTTCCGGATTACAGTCTTAAAGACCTGGTTGGCGCCGGAAATATCTCACAGCCAGGACCGTTTACAAACGACGTAGTTACAATTGACAAAAACAACAACAATAATATGATAACAACCGGAAGACCCGGTAGCACAGATGGCAACGGTTCTGCACATCCCGGAGCATTTATTGATTTTCAGAATCTTGGTAAACCCGGCGGATTTGAGCTGAAAGATCTGATAGGAACTGGTTTTAATTCCAACTGCAAAACCTGTACCAACCATTACAGCGTTATGTTTGTCTATGCTCCGGACGGACCTGATTACACAAATTCATCACAAAAAACTCCGATTACCAAACCAGACGGCAAACCCGGAGAGCGCACCGATTATCTTATGCAGATTAATGTCGCCTCGCTGGAAGCGAAAGGGATAAATAGCGGTCCGGATCTGACAAAAGAACTGATTGACCTGTTCAAAAAGGGAGGTTATGATTTTCATTATACCCAGTATGCTGCAGAGGACAGTAAACTTTATATTTATGATTATCGCACACACTGGTCGGTCGATTACAGCTCCTTTGGAACTGAACCTTTTGCAATGGGTGCCGATACTTTTAAATTCACATTTAAAGCAGATTATACAGGTGCCAGCGGCAGTCTCCCGGAACGGAAATTTGACGCCAGTTTTAAATACAACTATAGCGAAATTGCAAACAGTATCTCTGTCGATATGAAAGCAAATCCTAACGCGGGTGAATATGTAAAATTAGCTTCTCCCAATGGTCACTACTCTTATGTGAAATATGATGCCTCCAACCCGTCTCACCAGAATCAGGACCGGTATGATCTGGATATTACCTATAAGAATGCAGACGGTTCCAGCGCTGCAAACTACGACGAGATAACAAAAGAATATATCCAGAGCGCAATAAAAGAAATGACAGAATCTGTCAGTGTCCAGCTCCATGCCAATGATTACACAAAAATGGATGTCAGCGGACAAAATAAACCAAATGTCGCAATACGAACTGTTTTTAAATCCGTTCTCACCGAAGTGCGCCAGCCGGAATTTATGCACATCCAGTTCAGCAGCAGGTATCACGATTCCCTCCGGATTCCTAAAATCCCCATGAACACAATTGTTCTTGGAATCGTTCAGAACGGAACCAAAACTTATGCGGAATCACAGGCTATGATCAGAGCCGCACATTATGCCATCGATTATCTTTCTGACAAACGCGCTATGTACGGTGCTTACCAGAACAGACTGGAACACGCTTTCAATTACAGCGCTAACGCAGAAGAGAATTCCCAGGCTGCGGAATCCAGACTTCGCGACACGGACATGGCCAGCGAGATGGTTGCCTTCTCCAAAAGCAGAATATTGAGCGAGGCCGGTCAGTCTGTCTTATCACATGCAGTAAAAATGAATGAAAATATACTCTCTCTTCTGAACTGAAAAGTAATTGCAAAAAGCGTAAAGCCGGTGTATTTAAAACTCAGTACACTGACTTCACGCTTTTTGCGCTGGGAGAACAGTCCAACAGTCCACGGCGATCTGTTTACTTTTTATTATCCATAAACTGCGGCTCTACATAATTCATTTTCTGCATATTTCTATAGTATTCTTTCACAACCTTCTGGTTGTCCTTCACCTGTCTGATCTGTTTGCGGATTGTCGAGAAACGGGCTTCCACCTGCGATTTATTGCGCGCTTCCACCGCCTGAATCTCCACGCTTTTCTCTGTAATCTCTGCAATCAGCTTCTGCATCGTGCGAATCTCCTCCGCATATCTGCCGCGATCCGCATTCAGCTGACCGGATACCCGTTCATAGAGAGTCTCAAAACCCTCGTCAAGAGCATCCAGCTGATCAATCAGCTCCGCCTTCTTCCCAACATTTTCCTCAAATGTCTCCGGAGTCAGTTCAGGGTCTTCCAGCCAGTTTTTCTGGTCTCTGCTCAGTTTTAAAATTTCATCCAGCACCCGGCTTTTCTTTTCCAGACTCTGAATCATAATCTCTATGTAATTATCCGGCATAGATTCATCCTTTCTGATAATTCAAACAGGCGCAGACGGAATGTCTGCACCTGTTCTGCTCTGTCATTCTGCATTCTGCATAGCGGAAAGCTTCATAACTTCTTTCCATGTATCGCGCATTGTCCGCAGATGTGTCAGCACTTCTTCCAGGATTTCTCTGTCCTTTTTGACATTTGCTTCCAGCAGACGCTGCTTCAGATATACATATACATTGTCAAAGTCCTGCGCTGTGGCATATCTGCGATCAAGGGTCGCCTGAAATTCTTCTATAATATGCTCAACCTTAACAATATTATTATGCGCTTTTTCTATGTCATTCGCCTCCACCCCGACGATTGCAATGTTGCAGAACTTAATCGCACCGTCATAGAGCATCAGCGTCAGTTCAGCCGGTGTCGCAGTCATAATCTTACTGTTCGCATATGCTGCATATCCGCTCTGGTTTACCATCTGGTTATTCCTCCATCTGTGGCAGTTTGTTATCGCATCATGAGCCTAACAGGCTGGCCAGTGAATTCTGCTGTGACTGCAGCTTCGCAAGCGCAGTCTCCATCGCGGAAAACTTCTTATAATAGTAATCTTCCATTGAGGTCAGCTTCTTCTCCCACTTGGTAATTGTCTCCGTGTAGTCACTGTACTCGGAAGCCATTTCTTTGTCATTGTACACTTTATAACTGCTGCTCAGGCTCGTCGCCTTCATTTTTTTGTCGATTGAATCGTAGAGTCCCTGGGTGAGCTGCTTCATAAAGTCAACCACTTTGTCCGGATCTTCCTTGATCGCCGCCATAAGCTTATCTTCTTTTCCGGAGACCGCGGAATCGTCCTCGTCACCATTGATATGGAAAGCATTGTGCTCGTTTTTGGAGGCATTCAGAAAACCAAGTGTCATAATGCCAAAGTCGGAGAGACTGGTAGACTTTCCATCCACAGTGTAGGATTTTGACATTGCCGATACCATTCCCGACATCAGGCTTGAAAGCGTATCATCGCGGCGGAGCAGGGATTCCTTGATCTTCTCCTCCCACTTCTCAATCTCCGTTTCGCTCATCTGGTCTTTTTCCTCATCTGTAAGCGGCTCGTAGCCCTTCGCGGAATCCGCATTGTACAGAGAGGTAATCTCGTTAATCAGAGAGTTATAGCTTGTAATGAAATTCTTGATCTTGTCGTAAAGTCCCTGGGTATCTGTCTCAACATTGATGGAAAGCGTCTCATTCTCCCCCGTCACCGCTTTCGCCGAGATTGACATCCCGTTGACAACAAATTCATTTGTGCTGGAAGTATATTCCGCGCCGTTGAGAATAATCTTCGCGTCGCTTCCATCAATCCGTTTCATGCCCTTCTCTTCCGTCAGACCAAGAGCGGAAAGCGCATTCTCTCCATTCGCATCCAGCGACTTCAGGGTAAAGTCGTTCGCGGCGCCCGTCTCCTTGGAATTGATAAAGAGACGCCCGTTGGAAGAGTCAAAATTCGCCTTGACGCCTGCCTCATTGAGCTTTTTCGTAAACTCCCCGATGGTCATGGAACCTGTGACATCGATCTCTGTCGTTTTTCCGCCTTCTTTATCCGTCACACTGATTTTTCCCGAACCGCTATAACCGAGATCTGAGAGTGTGGTTCCGGATCCTGCCTTTTTCCCGTCCTCCGTCTTAAGCTCGGCTCCTGTCATATATCCGGTCTGAGCGATAGAGCTGATTTTCAGCGTCTGCACACCGTTTGCAACATTACCGCTGATCGACACGGAAGCCTTGGTGCTGTCAGAGATCGTCGCCTTATTCATGCTGTAGCCATAGCTGTACCGCATGCTGTCAAGACTTGTATAAAAGCTGTAGATCTTTGTGTTGAGCGATTTCCATGCATCCTGCTTCCAGGACAGCTTTGTCTGCGCCTTTTTATATTTGTCTGTTTTATAGTTATACGACGATACCAGCGCCGATATAATCGACTCAGTATCCAGTCCTGAATTCAACCCTGTAATACGTATAGGCATATGTCTTCCCTTCCTTTCCCTGTCTACATCTTCTCATCCACCAGGATTCCAGCCACTTCCCAGACTTTTGCAATCATGTCAAGCGTCTGTTCCGGCGGATATTCCCGGATAACTTCCTTCGTAGCCTTGTCAACAATTTTGATTGTTACGCGGTTTGTCTTGTCGTGAATTCCAAATACAGCTTCCGATTCCTTCATCTGACGGTTCAGCTCGTTCACTGCTTTTTTCAGCTGGAGATTCTGTGCGGCGCGCTTCTCTTTCTCCTCCGCTTCCTTTGCATTCTTCTCTTTCCAGGTATCACGCTGCGCGTCGTGCAGCGCCGGATTCTGCGCCGTTCCCTGAACTATGCTCTGCCCCGTGCCCTGTACTGTCTGCTGCGCAACGCTGCCCTGTGCCGGATTCTGTTCTGCGGATGACACGGCCTTTCCACGACCTTCCCGTACCGCCGCCTGCTCTGCTGAGCGCAGTGCATTCTGCTCCGCCACAGACCCCGGCGACATCTTCTGTGTAACCGGCCGTGGCGCCGGCTGCTGCGTATCCTGCATAAGAACATGCGCTGCTGTCTGTGACGCCGGCTGGGGACTGGTCTTCGGAACTGCTGCCACTTCAGGATGCACAGGCGTTACTGACGGTGCTGCCGAACTTCCCTGATACGGCATTCTTCCACTGCCTTCTGCCTTCCCTATCTCCATTTCTTACCACCTCCGTGTGATATTCTGCTCGTCATTTCCGCTCCTGTCCGCACACAGAATACCTGTGCACAGACGGATGCTCTCTAGTTTCTATATCGGAAGCATAGCTGTATTTATTAACCTGCGATCAGAAAAGATTCTTTAAAGCCTCCACCGCATCGATACTCAGAGCCGCTTTATTTTCATTCTGTATCTGAAGATATACTTCTTTGCGGTAAATTGGAACCTCCTTTGGCGCTGTGATTCCTATTTTCACCTGGTCGCCGCGGATTTCCAGCACGGTAATCTCTACATTATTATTGACAACCAGTGATTCGCCTTTTTTACGTGTTAATGCCAGCATATGCTATTCCACCGCCTCCTCTTTTCTTCCCTTTAACGCTTCGTATATTCTGAACTTTACAGGGTAGTCATCCTCGGCGATCATCTGGCAGCCTCTGCAGGTATCCGTATTGATGACAATGGGTGCTTTCAGATTTACAGATGTCTCTTTGACATCCGGCGCCGCTGTCACCGTCACCAGAAGACAGGTGTTATCTTCCTGCAGTTCTCCCAGTGAAAGCAGCATTTCCTCATTGACGGTCAGCCTGTAATCCGGCTTTACCGCGGTCGGATGCATGACCGGAAAAGCCACCCGCGGTTCATCCATGGACTGCAGCCACATGATGGAATTCTCTTTCTTTTCCTTCTCTTCATCAAATATCAGGGCAAATTTCTGCAGTTCGGGAAAACCAACCATTCCGTTTTCCATATGGATGATTTTCTCCTCCTCGATATCTATTTCCCCGAAAAGTCTTGTATCCGCTTTCATCTATCCCTCTCCTGTTTCCTTTTGCTTCTCTTTAAGGTGCAGTACAGTCCGGGCTGCGGTATGCAGGTATGCCCGGACTGCCGATACACGTTATCAGATATAATTCAGCAATGTATTTTTATTGATTTTTGATGCCGCCTGCAGGGAAGCCTCATAGGCCGAGTATGCCGCCGTGTAATCAATAATAATATCCGAAAGCTCACGATCCTCGTTCGTCGATTTCAGTGTCTCGACGGTGGTCTGCTGATTCGACATACGGTTTTTAATCAGATCAAGGCTCTGTCCCTTGCTTCCGACAGTTGTGAGCGACAGATTTATTTTTTCCAGATAAACATCGCAGCGGCCAATATAACTATTATAGAGCTTCTGCATATTGGTGTTGGCATAATCGCACTCTTTATTTGCCGCCTCCAGCCAGTCGTCCAGCTTTTTCTGGCATTCCTCAGAGGAATATTCCTCCATTTTCTTCATCTCTTTGAGACGCTTTACCTTATCATTGGCATCAATGGCAAACCGTACGGCATCCATCAGCGCGTCCACATCTCTTCCAAGAGAGGCGTCAAAGACGTCCGACGCATTGGTATTGACCGTGATAGTCTGATTAGCAGCCACAACATAATTGATATCCTGATGAATCTCATTGCCATCTTCGTCAAATTTTTTGTAGACAATCTGATTCTGTGGATCCGTATTATTTTCACAGTCGTAATAATACTCCGGGCGAAGCTCACCTTTATCAAATCCCGTTTTGTTATAACCCACGGTGACATCCGCCTTTTTGCTCCTGATATCCGCGGCGACATCATCAGCAAGAACCAGCTCTCCGCTGTCCTTTAAAAATACGGCTTTCCCGTCTTCTATCTTATATTCATTCTTATGATCAGGATCTGTGTTTGCGGCCGCCCAGTCCTTCTCGCTGTCATAAATCGTCACTTCTATTTCTTTTTCATATTTTGTTCTTCCATCCGCGTCCGTGACAGGATTCCCGTCTTTGTCGAGCACAGGCGTCGTTCCGGGCTCCTGGACAGCTGAGAAAAACGAATACTTTATCTTTGCTGTCGTGGTGGCCGGATCTCCCGGATTTGCCCCCGGAGTCTGTGTCTGCCCGTCAAGGCTCTCAATCTCCCCGTAGCTCAGACGGATCCTGTTAAAAATCCCTTCTTTCGGGTCCGAGATGCTCCCCGTCAGCACTTCATCTTTTGTCGTCGGCATTGTCACCTGATCAGAATAATATCTGTGTTCCTCAAGCGCATTGTAAGAAAATCCCTGTTTGATGTGATAATTTGTATTCGGATCATCGACCATAAAGGTCAGCTTCTTGTTTGTCCGGTAGCCGGTAAACACCGTGCGCCCTGCATAGTCCGCGTTTCCCTCCGCATATACCTGTTCACGCAGCTTTGCGAGCTGGGTGAGAATGGTATCACGGTCCTCATCTTTCAGGTAATCGTTATCGCCGTAGTCGCACTGGGTGCGGATATCACGGAGAATATTTTCCATGTTTTTGATGGCCGTTTCCGTGACGCTCATCCAGGACTCCGCATCCGGAATATTTCTCTCATAATACTGCTCGATCTCGCTTAAGGTAGAGCGGAAACGCAGCGAACGGATTGCGATAACCGGGTCTTCAGATGGACGCTGTATTTTCTTCTGCGAGGACATCTGATGATTCAGCTTATCCACGTTGATTTTATTTCCATTGATATTATTTGATGTGTTGTGCATCATCATATTATTGGTAATACGCATATGGTCTGACCTCCGTTTTCTTATACGCCTGTCTCAAGAATCAGTCTGTCGTAAATCTGAGCCATGACAGAAATCATTTTGGAGGAGAGGTTGTAGGCATTCTGGAATTTAATCAGGTCAAGCGCCTCCTCATCCTCATCCACTCCCGACACAGACATCCGCTGACTATCAATCGTGTACGACACATTGGAATAGTTCTCGTAGAATATCTCGGATTCCTGTGTATCAACCGAAATATCGGCGATCATACACTCCAGGAAGCCCGCCGCGGTCGCGCCACGGAAAATAATGGTATCATTCTTTAAAAGTGCAAGATTCCCCATAAGGTCGTACGTGTCGACACCCGATCCTGTAATATCTGCCGCGGTCGCACCCAGCAGACGCGGATCACGGCAGACACTGGATACACAGATATTCGCAGCTGTCAGCTTGTAGTAATTGTCGGTACCACTCCCATCCGCCGCCGCCGGATTGCCTGTAATCAGATCTGTCTTTTTACCGTCAAAAATATATTCCTTCCCGGATATCTCATCTTTTCCAGTAAAAAATGCGTAATAATCTGTCTTTTTGCCGTCCAGATCCTCTCCTTTTTTGAGGATATCATTGAACAGGGTACAGAAACTGCGCAGATATTCGTTCAGCTGTCCCTGATAATACGGGATCCCCATTGAATCGATCGACGTGCCGATCGACGCGGGACCACCGATCGCCCTGTTCACCTCATCGCCGGAGAGCATATCCTCCATCTCAAAGGTATAGGATACCACCTTCGACGGGTCGTTCGGATCTGTCTCATAGGTAAAACCACTGTAGCGGAAGTTCTTTCCGTTAATTGTCAGCAGACCGGATTCCGGCATTGTCATACCCGCAACTGTCGTGATATTGGGATGTTCAATCTTTACGCTGCCGTTCTGAATATCGGTTATGACACCGCCAAAGTTGGAATTATTGTTACCGTCGCGAATATCAAACAGCGCCTTGAGGGTTCCGGACATATGGCTCGCTCCGGCATTGAAGCTATTGCCGGTATCGCTCCAGCAGATATCATACAGCCCGTCAAGATCAGACTGGTTGATACGGTTCTCCCTTGGAACACACTCCAGCGTATAGTAATCATAGGTATTAACCAGCAGCTGTCCGCTGACTCTCACACTATAGTAGGTTCCGCCCAGAGGGTTCTCAGGATCATTGCTGTTTGGCACCATCTCCTCCGATACCTCAATCGGAACAATTTTAGAGAGCTCATCAACCAGAAGCGCTCTCTGGTCACGCAGCTCATTGGCATAGCCTCCCTGTACCTCAATGACATTAATCTGCTTATTCAGAAGCGCAATCTTCTCTGCGATCGCGTTGATATTCTGCACTGTGGATTTGATCTCCTCATTTGCATTATTCTGAACCTCACTAAGGCCGATTGAAAGGCTGTTAAAATATGTTGCAAACTTCTGGGCGTCCGCGATAAACTGCTGGCGCACATTTGCATCACCCGCCTGATTCTTCAGGGAATCCACGGAATTAAACATTGTATTTAAAATAGTCTTAAATCCTTTTGACGATACACCGTCATCCAGAAAATAATTTTCAATCTGGAGCAGGTAATCAAGTCTTGTCTCATACAGTCCGACATTGGGCTGGTTAAACCAGTATTTTGCATCATAATACTTGTTGCGGACCTGCTTTATGGATACGGTTGTCACACCGGTTCCCATCGTACCGTATTTTGTGTAAGTGCGGAGCGCATCCCCCGCAACACGGTTCGCCTGCTGTCTGCTGTAGCCCTTTGTCTGTACGTTTGCTATATTATTTGCGGTAGTATTGAGAGCCACCTGGGATGCATTCAGTCCCGATGACGCGATTGTCAGTCCAAAAAATGTTGACGGCATAGATCCACCTCTCTTAGGATATTCCGGTGTATACGGTTACTTTTTCTCTTATCCAAGCTGCGTAATCAGATGCTCGATCATCTCGTTTACCACATTGATAAACCGGCTGGACGCATTGTACGCATTCTGGAATTTGATCATCTTTGTCAGCTCCTCGTCGGATGACACACCGATTACCTGCTGTCTCTGATTATCAACAGACGCAACACTTCCCGCAAGGCTTGACGCCGCGGATGAATAGATATTCTCAAATGTCGCCATCTCACCCGACATCGCGATATAATAGGTCTTGATACTGCACGGTCTCGGGTCTCCCGGATTAAGGGTCAGATTTTCCCTGCTCCACACCTCCTCCGAAAGCTTTAATGCCATCGGCTGGTTGACATCCCCGTTTTTCATCAGATGGGGAATCAGAGCCTCATAATCCACCAGCTCAGAGTTAACGCTCACACTCTGTACCGTGTACTGTTTTGAGGTATCCTCCGGATCTTCCTCGTTATAAATATAATAGGTCTCCCCGTTCGCCGTCACTTCCGTGTAACGCTCCGTCCCACGCCTGGTAAAAAGCTCCCGCGGAGGCAGCTTCATATCTATGCCGTAGGAACAGTTATTGACATCCAGTACCTTTGTGTCCGCGTTAATCGTATACTGGGTTCCGTCCGCCGCCGTCGCCGTGATCGGAAAACCTGCCCCGGTCCCGTACACCGCAGACGCCGTGTCATTCGGGCAGAATACATCGTTGAGCGCCGTAATCACACCGTGCATCAGCTGATCGAACTCCGCCTGCGCTTTCATCATGACGGACATTCCCGCGCCATTATTGTATTCATCGAGCGTCTTGCCCGTCACATCGGTATAATTTGCCACCTTATCGCCCCGCGCAAGTATCAGGGCTTTCAGTTCTCCCATATCATTGCCGTTCGCCGATGAGATATCATTTTTAAAGTTGAACACATTGACATAGGAATCCTTATTCAGATTCGAGAGATGCGGCCAGTACGGTGTGAGAAATCCCGTCGACGGATCTCTTCTTGACGCCATCGCATAAACCCGCGCCCCGTCGACAAATTCCGTTCCCTCAATGCTCACCTTCACAACTCCGTCCGCCTGTTCAGTGTAGGTGATATCCACAAGACTCGAAAGCTCGTCAAGCGCCAGATCTCGCGCGTCGCGCAGTGTCATCGCAGTCTCGAGATCCCCGGCCTCAATACTTAAAATCGCTTTGTTGAGCTCATAGATGCTCTTGCCCAGCTCATTGATCTGATCAATATCATCGGAGATCTGTGTATTGATATTATTCTGGTAACTCTTAAGACCGTCGTAGATTGCCTTTCCCCTGCTGATGAAAAGCTGTGCCTTCTGAAGAACCAGATTCTGATTCACGCTGTCATCCGGTCCCTTATAGAACTCCTCGAATGATTTCCAGAAATCCTCCAGGGCTCCCTGGAACGCCACACCCTCCAGCTCCTGAAAATAAGTCTCAACTTCGTACGCCGCTTCCGCTGTGGCCGAATAAAAAGAATAACGGCCCGATTCGGACCGGTAAAGCCTGTCAAGAAACACATCTCTTGTATGTACCACATCGCAGATCTGAACTCCAAGACCCGACTGCTGTTTGCTGATAGCCGCCGTCGTATTAAATGTCAGATAATTGCGATCCCCAAACATCACCTGCTGGCGGACATACCCCGCGGTATCCACATTCGCAAGATTGTTCGCCGTGATATTGAGCGCGTTCTGGCTGCTCTGCAGACCCGAGACGCCGATAAATAAAGTTCCAAAACCATTTGCCATGGCAGTTTCCTCCCTTCAGCCTACTGTTTTGCATCAAAACCGCTGCTTCCAAGCAGCTCGCCAGTATTGTAGGCATTTTTATTGTAGTTTGCAGTCTCTGGCGCCTGCCGCATGCTTCTCAGCAGCGTAAGGTCGAATTCCACCATTTCCAGTGCCTGTTTCAGCAGAACTTCATTCTGCTGGTTTATGGTGCGCATCTGTGTCCCCACTTTCAGAAGCTGCTCCTGCTTCTCCTGAAGCTGCCTCTGCTCCTCGGGCTGTTTTTCGAGATAGCCGATCATTTTTGCAATCGTCATGTCAGACGGTTCTTTTCCAAGAACCGTCGCCATATCATTCAGCACCCGCGTCCTTTTATTTGAGAGATTCAAAAGCATGCTCGCCGCATCCTGCTCCTGTACCGTGATCCTGCCAAGCTGTGTGATATCCGCTCTGATCACGGCGTCCTTCTTGGCGCCGCCCAGCTCTATCAGCGCCTCATACTGCGCCTCTTCCTCTCCCAGGACCTCCAAAAGCTCTTCCATTAAACTAGCCACGTTCTGCCCTCATTTCCTATAACATCAGTGAACGGTACCGCTCCAGCAGTCTGTCTGCAAAATCTCCTGCATCAACGCTGTAGCTGCCGGAATGAACCTTAGCCGCCGCTTCCGTGACCTTCTCTTCCCTGATATCGGGAGTCTCTGCCAATGCCTGCTTTGCAATCTGGTAATCACGCCCAAAGGAAGAAATCTGTACCTCATCCCTGCCGGCCGGTGTCTCCGCCGTCCTCTTAGCGCCGGCTGCCCTGCCTGTGCTGTAAACTGCTGCCACCTGATTATAAGCTTCTATACGCATAAATGGCATCTCCTTTCTTCCTTGAAATCACTTTATAGTGTTTATATCGGACGATTTATCCTTTTCATTAGCCACAGGAAAAAATAAAAAGAGAAGCCCGCCGGCTGCCGGAACCCGACCGGACTCAGCTCTCAATACGCCCGTCTTTCATCCTGATCACACAGTCTGCCATCCGCGCAATCAGGGGATTGTGCGTGATCAGAACGATTGTCTGACAAAACCGGATTCCCGCCATTTTCATGACTCCGATCACATCATCACCTGTCCTGCTGTCAAGATTACCTGTCGGCTCATCTGCCAGGATAACGGACGGCCTTATAGCCAGGGCACGGGCGATCGCCACACACTGCTGCTGCCCGCCGGAGAGATTAAGCGGCAGTCTGTCCAGTTTCTCATCCAGCCTGAGCAGACGCACAATCTCCATAATAAATTGTTTATCCGGCTCCCAGCCGTCCATCAGAATCGGAAACACAATATTTTCCCATACATTTAACACAGGGATCAGATTATAATTCTGAAAAATAAAACCGATCTGTCTGCGCCGGAATATCGTCGCCTGTTCGCTGCTTAACTTTTCAAGCTGCGTGCCGCCAATCCGTATACTGCCCTCTGACGGAATATCAAGACCGCCCAGCATATTGAGCAGCGTGGATTTCCCTGATCCTGACCTGCCGGTAATCGCGATAAACTTTCCCCTCTCAATTTCCAGATCCACACCGTCCAGCGCTTTGACCAGAGTCTCTCCTTCTCCATAGTATTTTTTCAGTCCGGTCACCTTTATAATCATTTCCATAAATCCCGCCTCCATACAACGCCTGTTTCTTTCATCCCTGTCTCAACAGTAACAGACAGATATCAAAACAATGGTACGGAAGAGGTACATTTTTGCAACTTTTCCGGCCTCCCGGAAAAAAGATGATACTTCACTCCATAAACTTAAGCCGCTCCGTAATCGTCCCCTTTCTCACCAGTCCCAGTCCTGCCTGCGGAACTGCCACAGCCAGCAGAATCAGAACCGGCAGAAAGATCCACAGAGGCGCCAGTGTATACCGGTAGACCATGCACCAGGTATTCATCCCTGAAAAAATCACCGGCATGCCGAACCAGGTAATCAGAAACGTCGCCGGAACCACAAAAGCCACAATCTGTGCGACAAAAATTATCCCCTCCATGAAAATCAGCTTCCGCAGCTGTCCCCCCGTGACGCCCAGACTCTCATACATAGCAAATTCCCGCCGCCTTCCCAGCATTTTTGTGAGAATCGCATTGATAAAATTCAGCAGTCCGATCATCAGCATGACGCTGCCGATCATCAGATTTACAATAATCACATTCCACCTGGAATTTTCAAATCTTTCCTGATATTCTTTTCTGGATCTCACATAGATCCCCCGGTTTGTCTCCGGTTCGCGACCGTCCGGAAATATCCCGGATGTCTCCTGTTTTTCCGGAACCATCTCCACCGCAAGCTGGCGGTATGCCTGCCCCGGAAAAAGTTCATCGAACACGCTCAGCGGCACATAGTACAGAAGATGAAAGACCGCGGCAGGGCTGTTTCCTCCACTCAGTATGTCAGGATCGCCGACCGCCACCGCCATCACCTCAAATGTACGCCCGTTCAGTTCAACCCGGGCTCCTGCCGGCAGGGTGGAAAGTTCTTCATCGTAAGCGCCTGCTGTCAGAACATACTCCCCGCTCTCAAAATGTTCCGGGTCAAAAGAACCGTGCGTCAGCGGCTCATATTTCGTAATATAATCGAGAAACGCCCCTTCCACCCCCATAACAATCGCCGTATATTTTCCGGTTTCCTCTACTTTCCGGAACGCAGGATCCCAGTCAGGCTGCCAGTCCATCAGCTGGCGGCGCGGCACACCCTCGCCCTCATCAATATCATTATAATATGCCGTTAAAATCTCAAGAAGTTCTGGTGAAGCCGTCAGTTCCATTTCATGACTTTTAAGCCCGCTCACCGCGCTCACTTCCGGAAACGCGCGCAGATGATCCACCATTTCTTCGGTAATTCCCCGGTTTTTTTCATTATACCGCTGTGCGCTGATCTGTACCGACCCGTCACTGATAATATAGTCCCAGGGACAGAAAGCCGCCAGATAAATCTCCTCCTCATAACTGACATAACTGATATAGCTGCCGCAAATCATCGCAAACGCCGCCAGCAAAGAAAGCGCGGACAATATTGTCTGACCTGTTCCCGTTTTCAATGACACAGACGCGAGCCGGAGCAGCGTTATGCGCCCTGTACCATTCCGCCCGCCCCGCCCGGAACGCGGGACATCGTCAGTCAGAACCGCAGCCGGCGTCTGCCGGCAGATGCGGACGGCCGGAATCAGGTAAGCCGGAATAACAGTAACCAGTGTACAGACTGCCGCGCATACAAATGGCTGCCAGCTCAGCAGATATGATGCCGGATGCCCGTCAAAACCTGTCACAATCATGGGAAGCATCCCGTAATAGACTGCAAATCCCAGAAGAAATCCGGGGACCATACCGGCCATGGAGACAAATACCGCAGAAATCAGAAGTATCCTGCTTATCTGTTCCGGCGTCATCCCGGTCATTTTCAGTATCGCAAAATACTGCGTATCCCGCGACACAGACACTTTCAGAATACTGAAAACCATCAGGAACCCACAGAGCAGCACCAGGACGGCAGGCGTATAAAACGACATCGACTTTCCCCGCGCCTGCTCTCTGCTGACTCTGTGAAAGCCCGGATTGATGGTAAACTCTGTCTCTTTTATCCCATGTGTCTGTAAAAGAGTCTCTGCCTGGCCTGTGAGATCGTCCGGCTGATGAAGACAGACACCCAGCGTCACATTTTCCGCCTCATCCGCACTATATCCGGGCAGCAGCTTTTCCGCCTGCTCCGGCGTAATCCATGCACAGGCCTGAGTAAAATTAAAAGAACTTTCCCACCAGCCACAGAGGGTAAAACGGTTATCATGCACTTTTCCGTACGGATCAGTCCACTGCAGCGTAAATTCATATCCCTCTTCCCGCAAAATCCCCAGGGAATCCATTGTCAGTTCATCCAGCGCAATCTCAGAGAGATGTTCCGGCATACGACCCCGGTCAGGAAGAGAGGATACACTCTGCGCATAGGCTTCATCCGCCACCGCAAGTTCCACATGGCGGCTGCCCATCATCTCGTCCGACACAAAACCGACCGACGTATACTGTACGGTGCTTTTTACTCCCGGATCCTGCGAGATATCCCGCGCCTGCTGCGCAGTCAGACCGGTGCAGATAATATGACTCGTAGAACCATAGGAATACCGGAAAGCAGACAGATAAGCTTCCTCCACTGAAGTGCCCAGAAGAAATACAAACGTAAACATTCCGGTGACCAGGCTGACAGCCAGTATCACAAAAAGAGTCCGCATTTTGTGAAATCCCAGATCCCTCAGCGCCAGGAGATAACAGATTTTCAGATTATTATTTTTAAGCATCTCACACCCCTCATTCCTGATTCCGGATACGGCCATCTTCGATGCGCACCACCCGGTCAGCCATCTGGGCGATTTCCAGATTGTGTGTGATCATAATGAGGGTCTGATGATACGTCTCCACCGACAGTTTCAGAAGCCCCAGAACATCCCATCCGCTCCTGGAATCCAGATTGCCGGTCGGCTCGTCGGCCAGCAGGATGGCAGGTTTTGCCACAAGCGCACGGGCAATCGCCACACGCTGCTGTCCCCCTCCGGACAGTTCATGCGGATAGGCACCCAGGCGATCTGTCAGAGAAAGCAGACGGACGATCTCCTGAAAAAACGCAGAGTCTTCCGTCTCCCCCGACAGATGCACGGGAAACAGAATATTTTCCCTGACCGTGAGAATGGGAATCAGATTAAACTGCTGATAAATCACTCCCACTTTTCTGCGGCGGAAAACGGCAAGCTGTTTTTCTTTCAGCCCCGCAAGTTTTACCCCGTCCACAATCACTTCCCCCTCGTCGGGAATATCCATTCCGCCGATCATATTCAGCAATGTTGTCTTACCCGAACCGGAAGCACCGATCACCGCGGTAAACTTCCCCTTTTCAATCGCAAGATCGATCCCGTCAAGCGCCCTGACCTGTTTTTCTCCTTTTCCAAAATATTTCTTCAAATGACTTACTGTTACAATATCCATTTTTTTCCTTCTTCTTTCTCTTATCTTCCGGTTCAGGTGAGCAGATACACGGAAAATACCGAGCCCTCCCCCTCTTTTGATTTTACGCAGATATATCCTCTCTGCCGCATGATAATTCCGTTGGCCAGGTACAGACCGAGCCCCACTCCTTCTTTTCCGGCAGCCTCCTGCGCGCGGAAAAACCTTTTGAATACATCATGATAATGACATTCCGGTATCCCCATCCCGGTATCCCGGACATCTATCCGCGTGTAAAACTGCCAGGGAGAGACACTGACTGTCACACTGCCCCCTTCCGGCGTGTATTTCACCGCGTTATCCAGCAGATTAAAAAGAGCCTCAGCGGTCCATTTCGGATCATGCTGCGCCGTCACATGATCTTCACACTCCACGCTAATCTCAATATTTCTGCACTCTGCCTTTGTCCACACCGCGCTCACTGCCCGCGCGATGGTATCCGTCAGCCGCGCTTTCTCTATATTCAAAACAAATGTTCCCGTCTCAAGGCGCGACATGCGGATCAGCGACTGCATCAGAAAATCCAGTTTGTCCACCTGTCCCTCCATCAGTTCCAGAAATTCCGCCTGTTTTTCCTCCGGCAGATGATGCTGCTGCAGAATCCCGGTAAACATCCTTATATTAGAGACAGGCGTTCTGACCTGATGGGAAATATCGCTGACCAGCTCCTGAATAATCTGTTTGTCTTTCTCACTCTGCCGCCTGCCCTCGTGCATAATATCATAGTACTGCATCAGCTTTCCCTGTACCTTTGCCGTCAGTGAATCCTCGTAGGGATGATACTGCTCCGGCTCTCTCCCTGCAATCAGAGCGTCCAGAGTCTGGCAGAGTTCGTCGGCAAACCGGGACACCTGCCATCTCTGATACCGCGCCCACAGCGCCGCCAGAAGAATCACACCTCCGAAAACCGCGAGTATCTTTCTCCGCACTGCCGCAGCCGGCACTTCACGCCACAAAAGCCAAAAAAGTACTGCCATGAACATGACAGCACCTGCCACAAAAAACAGCCGGCACACAATGGCCTGTTTCTTATTCAATTCTGCCTCCCGGTCCAGATATATCCCATCCCGCGGACTGTACGGATATAACTGTGTTCCTTATCTTCAATTTTCCCACGCAGCCGGTTGAGCGTGACAGTCAGCGTGTGATCATCAATAAAATTCCCGCCACTGTCCCAGAGCTTTTCGAGCAGAATCTGGCGGGTGACGATGTTCCCTGCGCTGGCGGTGAGAATCTTTAAAAGTTTGTATTCATTCGGAGTGATTGAAAGCTTTTCCGTGCCCCGCACAGCTGTCAACGCGCCAAAATCCAGCTGCAGCCAGCCGTCTCCCCAGCCGTCCTCAGCCGTTTTTGACGGACCTGCGCGGCGGATCGCCACCTCCACCCGCCGCAGAAGGATTTTCATATTAAAGGGCTTGGTAATATAATCCTCTGCTCCCAGATCAAAACCATTGAGAATATCCTGCTCCAGATCATTTGCCGTCAGAAAAATTACCGGCAGCTCCGGACGGATCTCTTTTACCGTACTGCACAGGTCAAAACCACTTCCGTCCGGCAGATTCACATCCAGTACCGCCAGGGAAAACGATTCCTGTGACACCAGCGATACCGCCTTATTGCAATTATAAGCTGCGACAACCGTGTATCCCGCGCTGTCCAGCTCAAAACAGAGACCTGCGCTCAGAGCCAGATCATCCTCCACCACCAATATGCGTTCCACAATCTACCTGCTTTCCGAATTCTGTGAGAATTCCGCCTTATCTGGTACTTTTCTCATAGATTATAGCACAACCCCGGAAAATATTGTATTATAATTTTGGTATGAATGAGACAGACAGATGTTCTCAGCGGGCAGAGCGTTTCATTCGCGGAGCAAGCAGATACAGCGCCGCTCCACCTGCCACGACACCGATCGAAATTAACTGTGATGTGGACAGCGGTCCGAAGCTTCCCCGGTAATCATTTCTCAGAAATTCGACCGCAAATCTCCCGGCTCCGTACAACAGCAGATACAGCGCCGCCACACGGCCGGTCTGCGGCTTTTTTCCGGCGTAAAAAAGCAGAATCCCGCAGATTATAAAATCCCCGGCCGAGGAAATCAGCTGGGTAGGAATCATCTTTACACCGTTGGGCGCATAATTGGAATTGTGAAATGTGATCCCATACCAGGCGTCTGTCCCGCGCCCATAGCAGCAGCCCGCAAAAAAACATCCGAGCCGCCCGAATCCCTGTGCCAGCGCCACGGCCGGCATTACCAGATCAAAATGAGGAAGAAATGCCTGCCCTTTCCTGCGAAGATATCCGTAACTCACAAGCGCCCCTCCGATAATCCCCCCGTATACCACATAACCGTTTTTAAAATTCCAGAGAATGGAGGGATTTTTCAGAATCGCAGGCAGATCCACAATATAATAAAGAATGCGCGTCCCCGCCATTCCGCCGACGATCGCGCAGAAAAAAATACCATAAATAATGTCCTCATCAAATCCCTCTCTCCTGCCCCGCCGCAGCGTCACAAGAAGCGCCATGAAAAATCCGGCTGCGATCATCACACCGTACATATGAAACGGAAGTGTCAGCGAACCGATTGTAATATCATTGTACATACTTTTTTATCCCTTCTTTTCCCATAAATATCTGCCATACAGTCTGTCAGTACCCGTACAGATCGTAGATTTCGTCTGTGTATACACCCTGCTTTTTATACACAATCAGCGGTTTCTCAACCGTAAGCCCGGATTTTCCTCCCCGACGGCCCTCGATCAGAACCATATTCGGCTCCCTGTCGATATATGGATGCACAAGCTTTATCCTTTTTGGCTCCAGCCGCAAAGACGTCATTTTCACAAAAATCTCTGCAAGGCGGAACGGTCTGTGTACCATATAAAACCGGCCTCCGGGCTTTATTATCCGTGCGCTCTCGCGCAGAACATCCTCCAGCGTGCACAGAACTTCATGCCTGGCGATCTGTTTTGCATCCGACGCACAGTTTATCCCGTGTTCGCTGATCATATAGGGCGGATTTGTGGTAACAATATCAAAAGAAGATGCCCCAAACATCGCTGAAGCATCCCTGATATCCCCCTGTACAATCTTAATTTTATGTTCCAGACCGTTGCAGCGCACACTGCGGCGGGCCATATCCGCACTTTCTTCCTGTATTTCCAGTCCGGTAAACATCTCCCCGTCCGTTTTTGCCTCCATCAGAATCGGTATAATCCCCGTCCCTGTCCCGAGATCCAGAACCCTCTCTCCCCTCTTCGCTTTCGCAAAACCGGACAGAAGCACCGCATCCATCCCGAAACAGAAACGCCCCGGATTCTGGATGATTACATAACCGTTCCTCTGCAGTTCATCCAGCCGTTCGCCCTCTTTCAGGAACTTATTTTGCGTCGTCAATCTTTGATTTTGCACCTTTATCCTCCAGCGCCGCCAGTGCCTTTATCTCTTCCGCGGACAGCTTTTCCCCGCCGCGGGAAAACTTTTTATTTTCTTTTCTCCGTCTGGGCTTAAATTTCAACTGATCCACTTTGTAATCCCGCAGTTCTTTTTCACCGTCCACTTCCACCAGAACTTTTACGGTCTGGCGAAGGACACTCACAGATGAAACCTCGCCCCGCAGGCCATCATTTGTCGTCACACGGTCACCCGTGCCCGGAAGACGGCTGTTTAAATACTCGTATGTCTCCTCCTCATTTTTCAGGCAGCACATCAGTCTCCCGCAGACGCCTGATATCTTGGTCGGATTCAGCGAGAGATTCTGCTCCTTCGCCATCTTGATGGAGACCGGCGCAAATTCCGTCAGATAGGTATGGCAGCAGAGCGGCCTCCCGCAGATGCCGATACCTCCCATAATCTTTGTCTCATCCCGCACCCCGATCTGCCGCAGCTCAATCCGCGTGCGGAAAACGGAAGCCAGATCCTTGACCAGCTCCCTGAAATCAATCCTGCCGTCCGCCGTAAAATAAAACAGCAGCTTGTTGTTGTCAAATGTGTACTCCGCGTCCACAAGCTTCATCTCAAGCCTGTGCTTCGCAATCTTCTCCAGACAGATCGAAAAAGCATCTTTTTCCCTGGCGTGATTGCGCGCCGCCGTCTTCTCGTCTGCCTCCGTCGCAACCCGTATCACCGGTTTTAGCGGCTGCACGACATTCTCCCCGGAAATCTCCCTGGGCTCCATCAGAACGGTTCCCATCTCAATCCCGCGCGCCGTCTCCACAATCACATGTGTCCCCGCCGGCAGCTTCAGATCTCCCGGCCCGAAATAATAAATCTTTCCGGCATTCCGGAAACGAACTCCCACTACTCTTATCATGCTAGTTCTCCTTTATGGTCAGCAGCAGAAGTTCAATGACCAGGTCAAAGCTGACATTTGCATCCAGACGGATCTTCGCCTTCTGCAGCGCTTTTAAAATAGTCTCGATTCCATTGTAAGAGATCTTCTCTGCCTGTCTCTTAATCTCATATACTTCATCCCTGAAAATAAGGGTATTGACATCATTTGCCGCCTTAAAGAGCAGCACATCCCGGTACCAGACCATAAGAAGATCAAAATAGTCATTCATCTGCAGCTTATGCTCCCCGACCTGCTTTACGGCCGCCGCCAGCTCGTATACCTCGATCTCCTTAATGCGCTTTACCAGCGCAAGTACGGATGCTTTCAGTGCGTTAAAATCCTCCGACGCGGCCAGCTGTATCGCCTTCCCGACGTTTCCCTGCGCAAATGCCACACAGACATCTGCCTGATAATCCGGCACCCCGTACTGTTTCATCAGAAATGAGCGGATTTTTTCATCCTGCACCGCCCTGATATTTAATGTGACGCACCTTGAGAGAATCGTCGGCAGAAACAGATCCGCATTGTTTGTCAGCAGCAGCACCACCGCGTAGGCGGGCGGCTCCTCAATCGTTTTCAGAAGGGCGTTCTGCGCCTGCGCGTTCATTTTTTCCGCCTCATCCACTATATAAATCTTGTACCGGCTGCTGTAAGGCTTAATCACGATGTCATTGTTGATCTGCGTGCGGATATCGTTTACCGAGATTGTATTCGGCTTTTCGTGCTGCAGGTACACAATATCCGGCTGATTCCTGCTCATGGCCTGCTTACAGGAATGGCACTCCTCACAGGGTTCCGCCGGCGTGCCCGCATGCTCACACTGAAGCGTCTGCGCGAAAGCCTCCGCCAGCATCATTTTTCCCGACCCGTCCGGCCCGTTCAGTATATATGCATGTGATACTTTATCCATTGCGATGGCATTCTGCAGATGTGTGATAATCTGTTCATGCCCAAGGATGTCTTTAAATCCTGCCATAGCTGTCCTCCTAGGTTAAAATATCCAACAGCAGTCCCCGGATCTCCCCGATCACGCCCAGAATTGAAATGTGATCTTTCTCGTCCTTTACCAGCTCCTGTGCCAGCTCATCCAGATTGGCGTCAATCAGCTTTATAAGCCCGTAGACACGGTGACGCCCCCTCCGGTCCAGAAAATTCTCTCTGGAAAACTTATGTGAACGGAACACTACTTCATTCATAAATTCCCGGATCAGTCCCCGGTACTTCTTCATATCACGGATATCCATGTGTTCCGCCAGACGATTGCCCTGCGCGGTGATATCCGACAGCAGCGCATCAATTTTTGCCTGAAGATCCGCATCAGTTATGGCGCTCGCAAGCGTAAATTTAAACGAACCGTCCCCTTTTTCCACCTGCCCGGTATCCGGTACCTGCGTCACCTGCTGCGCGCTGTCCACCCTGATATCCATGCCATCCCCCTCTTTCTGCTTCTATTCCCGGCCTGTTCTCTCATACTGTCCGATCTGTCATGGATCAGCCCGCTCCCCGCTTTGGACTTCCTCCGCCTCTTTCGACCGGATATAGTTCCGGATCTCTGCCAGCGTTCTCTCCAGTTCCAGATTCTCAAACCGCTCTGTGATTCCCGCCTCCGCAAGCTTTTCCCCGGAAAAATCCTGCGCGTCCGAAAGGAACCGCCGGCACATTTCCTCATATCCGGGCACCTGTTCGCGCCGCTCCCTCTCAAGCGCTCTGAAAAGCCGCAGACCATCTTCTACTTCTATATATATCGGAAGCACATTTTCTTTTCCGAAGTAATTTCTGATCCGGCAGTAAGACTCCGGTGTGCCGATGATCAGATAATTCCGGCGGTTCAGATCGATCTGATGATCATCCACGGTAAAATATTTCCACACGCCGTACACCGTGTCATAGGCGCGCTGCTCAATCACTTTTCCAGACGCAATAAACTCCTCAAGACGCCGTTCACTGCAGAAATAGTATTCAACGCCGTCGCTCTCCCCAGCCCTCATCGGGCGCGTCGTATACGGAACAATCGTCGCAAATTCATACTCCGGATCCGCGAGCAGACGCCGGAACACCGTATCTTTTCCCGACGCGCTCTTTCCCATGATACAGTAGATTTTTCCCATTTGTTCTGCTTTCTAGTATAATATAGACTTTAGAAATATACAATCTTTATCCGCCCGGAAATAAAATCCACAGTTCCCTCCACACGAAGACCCTGTCTGTGGCACTCACAGATTCTCTCCACAAATGAGCTGCCGATCTCCTCTCCCGGAACCAGAACCGGAATCCCCGGAGGATAGAGAAAAACAAAACCTGCTGAAATCCGGCCGCACGCCTCCGAAAACGGCACGTTCGCGCAGGGGGCTTCCAGCGCCTGAAATATATCCATTTCCCGCGGATTTTCCTGATACATGCGGGCAGTAAACCCTGTAACCGCTCCGCTTTTGCCATCGCCCCCGGCCGCGCCGGAATCGATCTCAGAAAGTGCCTGCACAAGACGCCGGAATCCCTCCGGCTCATCCATAATACTCGTCATGCCGAGCACATAATTCCCCGACGCCATCTCCATCTGCAGACCATATTGCGCGCGCAGCCGCTGATACAGCTCTCCTCCCGATATGCCGGCTTCGCCGGAAAAAATTATAATCTTTCCGTCATCCCAGTCAAAAGCTTCTTCCTCCCGCAGATCTGCGCGCGTCATCACATGCAGATTCCTCAAACGCGCAGCACTCTCATAAAAATCGTCAAGCATTCCCCTGTAACGGGAAAACAATTCCTCTCCACGCTCCCGGATCAGCCGGACACACTCATCCATCCCCGCCAGAAACAGGTATGAGGGAGAACTCGTCTCAAAAACCGACAGATACATCTCCACACGCTCCGCGTCAATTCTCTCCCCGTTTAAGTGCAGAAGCGCTGTCTGTGTAAAAGACGGCAGCGTTTTGTGCAGGCTCATAACCACGGCATCCGCGCCGAGCCGCACCGCATTTTCCGGAAATCCTCCCCCGAATCCGAAATGTGCGCCGTGCGCCTCGTCCACAATCAGCGGGATTCCATGTTCATGGACTGCCGCGGCAATCCCCGCAACATCGGAGACAATCCCCTCATATGTCGGGGATGTGACAATCACCGCCGCGATATCAGGCTCACTTTTCAGCACGCGGGACACCTGTTCAGGCGTAATCTGCCCCTGAAGATCATTTCCGGTAATCACAGGAGAAACATATACCGCCGTCAGCTCACTGAGAAAAACAGCGTGATAAACAGCCCTGTGACAGTTTCTCGCAAGAAGCAGTTTTCCGCGCTTTTTAACTGCGGCGCAGACTGCGGCCAGAAGACCGCAGGTACTTCCGTTGACCAGATAAAAACAGCGGTCCGATCCGTAAAGCGCCGCGGAGCGATCCTGTGCTTCTTTTAAAACACCGTCAGCTCCGTGCAGATTGTCAAATCCGTCAATTTCCGTGATATCCACTCCCGCCGGATCTGAAAAATGCATGCCGCGCCGTTTGTGCCCCGGCATATGAAACGGATAACTGCCCGAATCCCGGTAATCCTGCAGCTGATCTTTTAAATACCGCATATCCCTCCTTCGCCCGCGTCAGTCCAGATACCGGCCCAGCTCCGGCATCCAGTCCCCGAAAAACAGCTCGTCTTTACAGATCGCCTTCCAGACATCCGGCAGAAACGCGGACAGTTTGTCCATCATCTCTTCCCAGGACGGGCTCTTCCTCTTCTGGTGGCGCAGATATTTGCCCCAGCGCTTTTTCATATAAGCATATTCCCGGTAGGAGAGGATCTCGTCCACCCGCTCCGGCTCCAGTGGAAACTGTTCTTCCCTGCACAGCTCCAGCAGCAGATCGCGCATATGGCGCCCGTACACCGGCTCGCTGCTTAAAATCCGGTACGTAATATCATAAGCCCTCATCAGCGGCATCATCTCTGTATCCCTGAGTATCTCAAACACAAACTCTGCCAGAACACTCTCGGAAGGGTACTGCAGATAGGAAACCGTTCTTCCATTCTCCAAAAACGGCTCCAGCTCCCGCCTGAGCGGTTCCGGCGCCAGCCTGCGGGACATCTCTGTAATTCCGATATGTACCGGCACCGTCATCCCCGCAAAATCACCCTCAATATCGAGTTCTATGATATCATCCTCACAGGAAGCCCTTCCGCGCCACCGGATTCCCGGCACTTTCTCTTCCTTTAATACAGACGCAAGAATCACATAACCAGTCTTTACCGACAATTCCTCTCCGGGGCTGGTCAGCCCGCCTTTCCCCTCCCCGTCTTCCGTCAGACTGACAAACTCCAGCTCCGGCGCGCAGCTGCGGTGAAAATATTTTTCCGTTCCGAAAACACTGCCGCTTTTCAGCCACAGATATTCCCCAAAATCTGATTCCGTTATCAGATACATCAGACTCTCCAGCACATAACCAGTCATCAGATTAGGAAGCGGAATTTCCAGTTGTTCACTTTTCTCCTTAATTGCTGCTATATCTGTCAAATGTTTCATGAAATTCATGCTCCTATCGCCCACCGCGCCTGCATCTTCCGGGACAGTTCCCATTATATCTAATATAGATTATCTGTCTTTCTTTGTCAATTTTTACACATCTTGTTTTTTTGCAGTATATGTCTTATAATGAAAAAAAGACACTTTTTTCTGTCTTTCAACTGGAAATTCACGGAAAGGAGCCGCCATGAATCAGAAGGATGAATCTCTGCGAAAAAATCCATCCCGCGAAACCTGTGAAGGAATCATCAGGCGGATTCTGATGACAGAACTTCTGCAGAAAGGAAAAAACAGACATTTCCGCTCGGCAGCGGACTTTATGAGTTATTTTGAGTCGCTTTATCCCGCATCAGATGCTCTGACCAAACAGGTACAGCGCGCCGTAAAAGCCCTCAGCATGCCAAAAGATGACCTGGGCTATTTTATCCCGAACAAGACTGCAGAACAGCTGGAACACGAAAAAGATCTCGCTTACCTGTTCCGGAAAGCAGACGCTGCCATCTGCACCATGGAAGACTGCCAGCCATTGCTCTTAAAGACCGGGCCGTCCATAAAATCATATCTGCTGCATATGATCCGTCATTCCCCGCTCTTTGAAAACAAATTCGAGACGCTACTTGAAGTTTCCGAGGGGATTCTCTTTTTTACCAGAGACGTCCATGAACTTAAGGGAACGCTGGAAGCCTTAATTGTCAGATAATTTATGAAAAATAAAACTATGTCCCATTAAAAAAGAAACGACATTCTTTTTGTATATTATATGTCGTTTCTTTTTGTTTTCTCCTATCTCCTACGTCTCCACCACCTGCTCTTCCTCGGCTTCACCTGTTTAAACTGTGCTCTTCTGCTGCGCCGCACCTCCATGTTATGGCGAATGATGTAGAAATTGTCCGCAAACTTCTTCATGGAAAAAATCAGGATGGCAAGAATGGCAAATACAACACCGAGAAACAGGACATACTGCGGCCTGATCTGTACGGTTGACAGAGTCTGCACGGTCTCCGTGCCGGAATCCGCAGTCTGTTCCGGGTCCGTCTGTTCATTGTCAAACACATACCCTTCCACTCCGGCACCTGTCCTCACAATATCAGCTTTTCCCACATCATGTCCGGCGTAAGTATAGGAAATTGTCCCCACGACATCCTGACTGATCTCATCATAAGTAATCACCGATTCCGCGTCGGAAAACTCAGCCGTCTTGGGCAGCACAATATTTGCAGATTCATCAATATCCACAAATGCCCTGTAATGATTGAGCGCACCCGTCTCCATCGTCTCCGCCGCCTTATATTCCGACTCGTTGTCCGCAATATTCAGCAGCTGAAAATTGTCAAATCCATAGTCAAACAGCGTCCGGCTGTCGAACCACTGATTCGGCGCTTCCGAGCGCAGCACGACGCAGACCAGCGTCATCCCTTCTTTTTCCGCATAGGTCACCAGCGTGCTCCTCGCAGAGATCGTATAACCGGTCTTGCCACCGGTACAGTAATCATACCGGTATTTAAAGGTCTGCCACGGATAAAGCATTTCATTGTGATTCTGCAGGGGTGTCTCTTCATCATGTTTATTCGTTGGCGGAATTGTGTACCGCGCTGTCCCCGTGATAATCCGAAATGTCTCATTTTCGTAAGCTGCCCGTGCGATCAGGGCCATATCGTACGCGCAGGTGTAGTGATTCTCATCAAATAGTCCGTGAGGATTTAAAAAATGGGTGTTCACACAGCCCAGCTCCGCTGCTTTTGCGTTCATCATATCCACAAAGGCTTCCACTGATCCGGCCACATGCTCCGCCACCGCGTAGGCACATTCGTTCGCGGAGGAGAGCATTACCGCATAGAGACACTGCTCCATCGTCATCTGTTCGCCGTAATCCCTGGAAATACTCGAACCTTCCGTTTTGTCGATCGCATTATCGGAAAAAGTCACAACATCCCCCAGTCCGGAATTCTCCAGCGCGAGCAGGGTCGTCATAATTTTTGTAATACTTGCGGGATAATTCAGCTGCAGACTGTCTTTTTCATATAATATTGTACCCGTTGACACTTCCATCAGGATCACCGCCGGCGACTCGACCACAGGGCCCTCCGGCCAGTATTCGGACGCCGCCGCAGTCAGAGGCGCCGTGGGAATCAGCACACACAGGCAGAATAACACACATATTATTTTTTTCCAGCTCTTACTATGAAACATTTCCCACTCCATTTCCGTTTATCAGGGCGTTTTCAGAAACCACTATCGTAAAGACTGATTTTAGTATCAGTATAATCTTCCCAAAAAATACATGCAACCATTTTTCTTTCCAAAAGTCTTAATTAATTCTGAACACTCTCTTGTAATCTGCAGACAAACATGATATTCTCGAATTTAACCGGCTGTCCGCAGCCAGAATGAAATGAGGTTTTTCACATGAGACTCCGAAATATTCCCTGCGCCGACGAAGCAATCAGAAACAGTGCTTTCTGCATCGGCGAACCACAGGAACATCAGGGACACTGGCAGGACCTTTTTCCTGCCTCACAACCGCTTCACATCGAAATCGGAATGGGAAAAGGACGTTTTCTGATGGATTCTGCAGTTTTGAATCCCGGGATCAGCTACATTGGAATCGAACGCTATTCCAGCGTCCTCTATCGCGCAATCCAGAAGATGGAACAGCTGTCTGTGCCCAATCTCAGATTTCTCTGCATGGACGCGTCAGATATTGACAGCGTGTTTGCCACGGGAGAAGTAGAACGAATCTATCTGAACTTTTCTGATCCATGGCCAAAAGACAGACATGCCGGAAGACGACTTACATCACGGCAGTTTCTGGCACGTTATGACCGCATTCTTGCCGGGAATGGCTGTATCGAATTTAAGACGGATAATCAGAATCTTTTCATGTTTTCCATGGAAGAACTAAACGAATGTGGCTGGAAAATCCGCGCTTTTACCCGCGATCTTCACCACGATCCTGCTATGAATGAGGGAAATATTATGACAGAATATGAAGAAAAATTTTCCTCGATGGGTAATCCTATCTGCAAACTGATTGCTGAGAGATGATCTCTCAGCAATCAGTTTTCTGATCGCCCGAAGATACTCTCTCAGCAATCAGTTTTCTGATCGCTCCCAGATACTCTCTCAGCAGTCAGGTTTCTGATCGCTCCCAGATACTCTCTCAGCAGTCAGGTTTCTGATCTCCAGAAGATATTCTCTTAGTTTCGGACATGCTCAGTCGCAGAAAACCGCCTTTATCACACAAAGTATGACAGAGACGGTTTTCTGCAAAAAAAAAGCACTAACAACGAGCCTGACTGCTTCATCATTAGTACTTTATAGCGTATTTATCTTCTGTAAATAACACTTTTGAATGCGCCACCAGGGGCTCGAACCCTGGACACCCTGATTAAGAGTCAGGTGCTCTTCCAGCTGAGCTAGTGGCGCTTTTTTTGCTGTCCCTGTATTTCTTAAGGACAAGACTTATTATATAACACTTTTTTAAGAATTGCAACATATTTTTTATATTTTTTTTAATTTTTCTTTTCTGGTACAATATGGTATAATACCACAGGATATAATTCACACATGAAAATTTACCAGTATTAAGGAGGTTCCTGTATGAATGTAAAAGACCGTTTTTTAAAATATGTCTCTTACTGGACTACTTCTGATGATAATCATTCCACAGACGGCGCCGTCAGAATTCCATCCACGGACCGCCAGTTTGAACTTGGCCGGGTCCTCAGGGATGAGCTAAACGCCCTTGGACTGAAAAAAGTGATACTGACAGATCACTGCTATGTTTACGGGCTGCTTCCCGCCACCACAGGCTGCGAGGACAAAAAAGCCATAGGATTTATTTCCCATATGGACACCTCCCCCGATTATGACGGAGAAGCCGTGAAGCCACAGATTATTCCCGATTATGACGGAGGCGACATCCTGCTTGCCGGAAGCGGCGACTACCTGAAAGTATCCGATTTTCCATCTCTTGCCACATTAAAGGGCCGCACCCTGATCACAACGGACGGAACCACCCTGCTCGGCGCCGACGACAAAGCCGGAGTTGCTGAAATTATGACCGCACTGGAGGAAATCATAGCTTCCGGACAACCACACGGCGATATCTGGGTCGGCTTTACCCCAGATGAGGAGATAGGATGCGGAGCGGATCTCTTTGATCTCGACTACTTTCAGGCAGCGTTTGCCTATACGCTGGACGGTGACTATGAGGGAGAGATCGCCTATGAGAACTTTAATGCGGCAGGCGCTGATTTTACTATCCGCGGTGTCAATGTCCATCCCGGAGAGGCAAAAGACATCATGGTCAACGCCGCGCTGATAGCCTGCGAGATCCAATCCCTCCTTCCTCATTCTGAGACGCCCTCCCACACACAGGGGCGGCAGGGATTTTTTCACCTGACAGACATCTTCGGAAATGTAAGCTCCGCTTCCCTCTCCTACATCGTGCGCGATCACGATAAACAGTCCTTCGAGCTCAGACTGGACAAGCTTCGCGCCCTTGAAATCGAGATGAACCGCAAATATGGAAAGGGCACGGTCACACTCAGAATTACCGATTCCTATTCCAATATGCTCGAAGTAATCGAAAAACATAAATATATTGTCACCATAGCCGAGAAAGCGATAACAAAGGCCGGCCTCACACCTCTCTCAAGACCCATTCGCGGCGGTACGGACGGTGGAAGACTCAGCTTTATGGGGCTGCCCTGCCCTAATCTGGGAACCGGCGGCTATGGATTCCACGGTCCATACGAACATATCAGTGTGGAAGGAATGGAGACAGCGGTACAGATCATACGCGAAATCGTAACTATTACAGCAGAGACCTGAAGAATTCATAATCTGAAATACAATATTACCTGAAAAAAAAGGGGCCTGTGGCCCCTTTTCCTATTCTTTCTTTATCTACAGACTCGCAATCAGAGCGGCAATCTCCGCCGGAGTCATCATCTTGTTCGGATTGGATGAATTCCTCGAAATTCCCGGCTTTTCCGGCGCTTTTTCTTTTGTCACAGCAGCTTTCTCCTGCGGTTTTTTCTCTGGAATCGGCCTTTGCTGCATCAATTCCTTGATTCTGGAATATTCCCGCGCGATATTCATCTCCGGCGACATTTCCGGTTCTTCCGCCGCTTCCGGCTCCTCTTTCGCCCCCGGTATCTGTGTTGCCGCTTCTTCCAGCTCCGCCACCTTCCAAAGTTCTGGTTCTTCCGGTTTACCTGACTCCTCCAGCGGCTCCGGCATCCGGAACATATCTGCTTCCTCCAGCGACTCCGGCATCTGCGATACCTCTTCCGACTCTGACATCTTCCAGTCCGCTTCCTCCGGCTGTGATATCTCTTCTTCCAGCGACTCCGGCATTCGGAACATTTCCGCCTCTTCCAGTGCCTCCGGCATCTGCGATACTTCTTCTTCCACCGGCTCCGGCATCAGTGAAAACTCCGGTCCCTCCGCCGCCTCTTCCAGCTCCGGCATCTTCCAAAGTTCTGGTTCTTCCGGTTTACCTGACTCCTCTTCTGACTCCGGCATCCGGAACATATCTGCTTCCTCCAGCGACTCCGGCATCTGCGATACCTCTTCTTCCGGCTCCGGCATCAGTGAAAACTCCGGTCCCTCCGGCATCTGCGATACCTCTTCCGGCTCCGGCATCTTCCAGGGTTCTGGTTCTTCCGGTTTATCTGACTCCTCTTCTGACTCTGGCATCCGGAACATTTCCGCCTCCTCCAGCGCTTCCGGCATCTGCGATACTTCTTCTTCCACCGACTCCGGCATCCGGAACATTTCCGCTTCCGGCATTCCTTCCATCAGAAAATCATCGGTTTCCTGATCTGACTCCATGCTCACAAAAGCGTTTTCCGGACTGTTTCCCTCATATTCTGTATCCTGTACAGGATTATCCTGCGAAAACAAATCTGACTGAAAATCAAAACCGGTTCCAAATCCGCCGCTCTCCAAATCCGAAACGCTTTCTTCTTCATTAGACATATCTGTTCCAAAATCCAGCACCGGCTCTTCAATTCCTGTCTCCTGACTAAAATCCAGCACCGGCTCTTCAATTCCTGTCTCCTGACTAAAATCCAGTACCGGCTCTTCAATTCCTGTCTCCTGACTAAAATCCAGTACCGGCTCTTCAATTCCTGTCTCCTGACTAAAATCCAGTACCGGTTCTTCTGAACCTGCCTCCTCACTAAAATTCAGCACCGGTTCCCCGAAACCCGTTTCCTGGACAGAATCCATTACGGATTCCTCAAAATCGCTGCCCCGGGCAAACCCCGGCTCTGCTCCGAAACTGAGCCCTTCTCCAAAATCCGGCATCTCATCCGGACTTTTCTCCGGCTCCTCTTCAAATCCGGCATTCTCACTGAAATCTGCATCCACGCTAAAATCCGGATCCATACTAAAATCTTCATTCAGGCCGGCATCGTTATCAGAAGCATAATCAGACGCTTCTGTTTCGTCCGGATCCTCGTCCAGGCCAAAAATAATATCCCTGTCAAAATCCAGCGCCGGCTCCTCGTCCGGTTCTCTCTCTGCTTCAAATCCGGCATCCAGACCGAAATCCGGCTCATGCTCATCTGCTTCTTCAGCTTCCGCCACGAAATCTGCATCAAAACCAAAATCAAATACAGGTTCCTCCATGAGCTCTTCTTCACTATACCCTGTATCAGCGAAGGAATCCGTCTCAGTCCGGGATGCGGGCTGAACCGGCGATCCTGCCGAAACAGCATCCCTCACAGAACTGATCAGTTCTTTCTGATGTTCTGCTATCTGTTCCTGCACGGAATTCATGTAATCCTCAACCGACAGAATCTCTCTTTTCAGATTCTGCTCCATCTGCCTGATGCCGGAAAAAAACTGCTGCTGCTGCGAGGCAAACTCCTCCTGCCGGCGCGCAAACTCTTCCTGCTGCTTCATAAGAGCTTTCATGGATTCATCCAGATATTCCCGCTGTCTGTCAAAAAATTCTGCAGGATCCTTCCGGTCAATATCGCAGACTTCTGTCAGCTTCTCGACCACTCTGTCGTTCGAGTTGAGGAGAGCATCCGTATTTTCCTTATTTCTCCTGATAATCACTTTCGAGAGCTTTTTCTGGGCAGAAATAATCTCATCTGTCCGGTCTGTCTGAATCGTCTCATCCATCTCTGTCAGAAGGCCGTACGTTTTTTTCAGAAGAAGATAAGCTGCTTTTTCCGATCTGGCTGTATTTTCAAACTGTTCCCTGCTTTCCTGTCTGCCCTGTATAATCTCTTCCCTGCTGCGGGCGGCTTCTTTTAAAACCGCGCTGATCAGCACCGCCACGCAGGCCAGAAGCACTACGGCAATTCCAGCCATTCCGACCAGATTTCCAGGTTTCTGAATCATCACATAGAGCTCCGCAACGATAAGCAGCACCGCCAGCAATGCCGGAATGAGAATTGGAAGCATATTTTTATATTTTGCTTTCTGCGGTGTCAATGAATCGTTCCTGTCCATATCAATACCCCCTGCGCTGTTTTTACATATTCTGCCGACCTGCCGAATCAGCCTGTACTTAAATTATTTTATCACATTCCTGACAGGATTGAAACCTTATTTCATGTTAAATTTGATGTTTCAGTCGCAGATCCGTCACATCTTACAGTATCACAAGTCTGCCCGCACAATGATCTTCCGGCATCGTGATATCTGCATCGCGGTTTGTCGGCATCTCAATTTATAAATCTGTAACAGTTGTGATTCTGTTCTGGTTCTGTTACAATTTAATACAGATCACAGGATTATACTTTAGGAAACAAAAGGAGGAAAACGAATGTCACAACAAACAAAACAGGATATGGGAACCGGAAGCATCCCAAAACTGATGCTTAACCTGGCCATCCCCGCCGTTGTCGCACAGCTTATCAACATGCTCTACAATATTGTCGACCGCATTTATATCGGCCACATCCCGGATGCAGGCGCATCTGCTCTTACAGGAGTAGGCCTTTTTTTACCTATCTTAATGATGATAAATGCTTTCGCCATGCTGGCAGGTTCCGGCGGCGCCCCGCGGGCGGCCATCGCAATGGGACGAAATGATCATGAAAACGCACAAAAGATTCTGGGAAACTGTTTTTCCGTGCTTCTGATTTTTACTGCGTTGCTGACGATTCTCTTTTACATATTTGCACCGCAGATGCTGCGACTGTTCGGCGCCAGTGATGTAACTCTGCCCTACGCTCTCTCCTATTCGCGCATTTACATTCTCGGAACCGTGTTTGTAATGATTGTGATGGGTCTGAATCCTTTTATCACAACACAGGGATTTGCAAAAATCAGTATGATAACGACTGTAGTTGGTGCCATCTGTAATATTATTCTGGATCCGATCCTTATTTTCGGACTCGGGATGGGTGTTCAGGGAGCTGCAGTCGCCACCGTGATAAGTCAGGCTGTCAGCGCAGTGTGGGTTCTTCGTTTTCTGACAGGTCCGAAATCCCTGATCCGCCTCAGTCTCTCCAGTATGAAGCTGGTTCCGGAAGTGATTCTCCCCTGTCTGGCGCTTGGGATTTCCACATTTGTCATGCTCAGCACCGAAAGTATATTAAATATCAGCTTTAACAGCAGTCTTTCCCGTTATGGCGGGGATATCGCAGTGGGCGCAATGACGATCATTTCATCCTGCAGTCAGCTGGTAATGCTGCCGCTGCAGGGAATCTGCCAGGGCGGACAGCCGATTATGAGCTTCAACTTCGGAGCAGGAAAAAAAGACCGCGTAAAACAGGCTTTCCGCTGCCAGTTTTCTGCCTGTGTATGCTTTACAGTGCTGATGTGGATTCTGCTGATGGTTTTTCCGCAGGTTTTCGCAGGTATTTTCAGCAGCGATTCCGCACTTGTCGATTATACTGTCTGGACGATGCGGATTTATATGGCTGGAATTTTTTCAACCGGCGTGCAGATTGCCTGCCAGCAGACATTTATGGCGCTGGGACAGGCAAAAATCAGTCTTCTGATGGCGTGCCTGCGAAAGCTTGTTCTGCTGATTCCTCTCATTTTTATTTTACCGCACATTCTCCCCAACCAGGTATTCGGCGTCTTTTTAGCCGAACCGGTCAGTGATATTGTGGCTGCCACCGTTACCGGTTCCATGCTCTTTATGCGGCTGAATGGTATTCTGGACAGAGGCGCCGAAGAAAAAGGAAAGTAAACCCGGAGGAGATATTTCATGATTTTCACGATTACACTGAATCCGGCACTGGATAAAACCATTGAGATTCCCTCCCTGAAAATCAACAGTGTCAACCGAATCACGTCCATACGCACGGATCCGGGCGGAAAGGGAATCAATGTTTCCAGGGTAATCCATAACCTTGGCAGCAGGAGCGTTGCAGCCGGTATTCTCGGAGGAGAAACCGGCCGCAGCATTCTGAACTCACTCAAAGGGATGGTAACTGACACCTGTTTCCGGTTTGTGGAAGGAGAGACCCGCACGAATCTGAAAATTATTGATCCGGTCTGCCGGACAAACACGGATCTCAATGAACCCGGCGCCGCTGTGCCGGAAGATGTCCTGAACGGATTATTAACGGAACTGCTCACAAAACTGACCGCTGAAGATATTGTAGTGATCTCTGGCAGTGTTCCAAAAGGTGCTCCACAGGACACCTACCGCACCTGGGTAAGCGCCTGCAAAAAAACAGGCGCGAAAGTCATTCTGGACGCGGAAGGAGAACTTCTGGCGGCAGGCATTCAGGCGGCTCCATACCTGATCAAGCCTAATCATCATGAGTTATCCGGGCTGCTGGGACAGCCCCTCCCGACACCGGAGGAAATAAAGACGGCGGCGCTAAAAGTTATGAAAGAGTATGGCATCGCTAAAATCGTTGTTTCCATGGGCAGCAGGGGTGCCGTATATTTATCAGAAAATACAGCAGTTTACGCGGAAGGACCCGACGTTTTGGTCAGAAGTACTGTCGGCGCCGGGGACAGCATGGTGGCCGCTCTTGCAGTTGCGGAAGAATCCGGCTTAAGTCCTGAAAAAACCATATGTCTTTCCATGGCAGCAGGGGCAGCCAGCGTTACGTGCAGTGGCACGCAGGCAGCCGGATATGATCTCATCGAGAAGCTGATTCCCAGAGTGGTATTTCGGAAAATATAAGAAATGTTTCATCAGAAAATGTTTGTTCAGAAAAATTATTCCATACACACAAAGCCCCCTGTACCGGAAAAATGATACAGGGGGCTTCATTATTTCAGTTCGCTTATCAGAACTTTTTAAATTTCAAACCAGTCTTTGTAGCCGAGCGCAATCAGGTTGTCGCGGCTGATCTTAAGGCTCTCAAACGGATCTCTTCCGTAAGTGTCATCCTGCTCGATCAGGAAATACTCGCTTCCTCCGGCCAGACCCGCCTCAATGCACTCCTTAATCGGCAGATTACCCTCGCCAACTTCTGCAAACTCAATCAGGTTGTAGAACTGTCCGCCAAACGCTTTCATGTCAAAACCACCTTCCGGAAGCTTCATCTGCGCGATGCGGTAATCTTTCAGGTGAAGCAGACGGATGCGCCCTGCATACTGATTGATAAATGTCACAGGGTTCTCCCCGCCGCGGTGGATCCAGTGGATATCCAGCTCAAAACCCATTTTCTTTGTGTTGTCCTTAATGATGTCCAACAGATACTGACCGTCATATTTGATAAATTCTACATGGTGATTGTGATAATACAGATCGATTCCATGTTCTCCCAGGCGCTCTGCCATCTCATCCGCACGCTTTACAAAATCAATCGCTTTTTCCCTGCTTCCCATGCAGGTGATCGGAAGCATGCCGATGCGGAGCATGTCTGTATCAAGTTTTTTACAATCCTCCACAATTTTATCAAAATCAGTAGTCAGAAATTCGCCGGGCATTCCGGGCATCATCGGCTCCAGTGCCGCGCTGTTCGCCGCGATTTTGATTTTAAATTCATCGCAGGCCTTTTTCATCCCCGAAACATTTTCCGGTGTCATCGGAATCTGGCTCACTTCCATGCAGTGATAACCCATTTCCGCACATGCTTTTAAGGTCTCGTAAGCCCCCAGCTCATCTACTTTTTTCTTGATGGTACTCATCTGAATACCAATTAATCCCTTCTCCATGGTATTTCCCTCTCTTTCTGATCGTTAGCCCGTGGCATCTCAGAGTGTCACAATCTTCCCGCTTCTGCCGGACTCCTGAATCGCGTCAATTAAGCGTATACTCATCAGCGCGTCGCGGATGTGCAGGTAATCCTGACTGTTTTTCTCCAGGGCATCATAAAATGAATCAATCATTTTTTTGTGGCTTGCGCCGTAGTAGAATTTTGTGCCCGGAAGCATTGCATCCTCGCACAGCTTTTCTTTTGTACCGTCCGGCCCGATGCGGTAGAGCGTATTGTCCATAATCAGAAAATCCGCCTTTTCCATCTGCACCGAAATCTGTACACTCTCGTTCTTATAACCTGCAATCGTCGCCAGGAAGACTCCCTGCGCGCCGCTCGCAAATGTAAGTCTGGCCGCCGCCGTATCCTCGACCTCAATTCCGTAGTCCAGAAGCTGCGCCGTGACTGCTTTAAGCTCACGGATCTCACCGCCAAGATGATAGAGCAGATCCAGGGTATGTACAGACTGATTGATCATGCATCCTCCGCCCGCAGTGTCCCATCTTCCGCGCCAGGGCTGCACTTCATAATATCCTTTCTCACGGTACCAGGGAACAGTTCCCCTGATCCCGGTGACGGCGCCGTACTCACCCCCGTCAATCAGACTTTTGAGCATCTCAACAGACTCATTGAGGCGGTTCTGCAGACAGATACCCATGTGAATATCCGGGTGGGAAGCCTCAAACTCCACAAACTCCCTGCCCTCTTTCGCATTGAGCGCCACCGGCTTTTCGCAGAATACATGAACGCCCATCTCTGCGGCAGCTTCCGACACCGGCACATGCAGGTAGTGAGGCAGACAGATATGTACAACGTCCGGCTGTACTTCTGTTATCATTGCTTTATAATCAGTGTAAAACGGCACTCCCGAAGGTGCATCGCTCCTCTTACTCTCTTCCGTATCGCAGACAGCCGCCAGGGTAATCTGCGGATTACCCTGAATGGCTGCAATATGGATGGGGGAAATAACGCCCATTCCGATGATAGCTGCTTTTTTCATATGGATTCCTCCCGATCCGTTCCGGCTGTCCCCTTTATCTTGTCGGGAACTTTCCTTCTTCTGCAATTCTCTTATTGAGTTCCGCGAGGTAGAGATCCTCGTCAACCGGAAGTTCTACTTCTTTTCCAAGCCAGGAAGAAAGCAGGATTGCATTTGCAAGGTTTACACCGTTGATTCCGTCGGAACCGGGCGCAAGAAGCGGAGTACCCTCCAGAATATGCATTGCAAAATTCTCCATAACCGTCGTGTGCTGCTTGCCCCAGCCGTCTGTATTCTCAAATTTTTCTTCAGTGTAAAGACCGCCGCCCGAATTCCCGGACACCAGCTTCGAGACCTCCATCATGCTCATGGTCTCGTTCATCTCACTCTCAGATTTATTGAGGCGGTAGACGGTTGCCGTCTTACTGTTCTCCACAACAATCTTGCCCCCGTCAAGGTCAATTTCGAGACGATCTGTTCCGTTCGCGTCATGCGTACAGGTGATAAACGAACCGGTCGCCCCGTTCGGGTACTCCGTCACAGCCGTAACATCATTTTCGACCACAATATCCCTGTGACAGCCATACAGACATTTTGCATATACCTTGTTCGGAACACCGCAGATCCACTGCCAGAGATCAAGCTGATGAGGCGCCTGATTGACAAGGACGCCGCCGCCCTCTCCGCCCCAGGTAGCACGCCAGTCGCTCTGGCGGTAATAGCTGTCCGGACGCCACCAGGAATTGATAATCCAGCTGGTACGGCGAATCGCACCGAGCTCTCCGGACTCGATGATAGCTTTCACCTTCTGATATAACACGTTGGTTCTCTGATTGAACATTACACCGAACGCCACATCCGGATGTGCAGCCGCGCACTCGTTCATCTGACGGACTTCTTTTGAATATACACCTGCAGGCTTCTCAACCAGAACCGGCATATTGTGCTCGAAACAGTACATCGCGATCTCTGTGTGCAGATAATGCGGCACCGTGGTAATCACCGCGTCCACATCGCCGGAAGCAATCATTTCCTTCCAGTCTGTATAGAACGGATATTCCGGAAACTTTTCCTCACACATGCTCTTCTTTGCAGGATCTGTGTCACAGAGTGCCCCGAGCGCGCAGTGCGGCGGGCATTCCGGCGCGGGCATTCCCGGAAATCCTGCTTTTCCTGTTAAAAATCCGGCGTAAGCGCCTCCCTGTGCCCCGATACCGATCAGTCCGAAACGAATTTTCTTGTCCATTGTAATTCCCTCCATTTTATATAATGATATATCGTCTGTGAAAGATACTTTCTGCCTTCTGTCAGATTGTATCCAGGATACCGCATAACGCGTGATACTGCATCGCATAACCTTCCGCGCCGTCTTTTGCCTTGTTGACTTTGATGATATTCTCAGCCGCCGTTGTCTCCAGCGACGCAAGCGAGTCAAAAAGTACCAGATGCGGCTCCAGGGTCAGAAAACCTTCATACCCCTCGTCGCGGATGGCGCGTGTCAGCAGCTCCTTAATCTTTCCCTCGCCGGTTCCACAGACCACATTCTCCTTGTCCGTGGACACTGCATCCTTAATGTGAATATATGCAATATAATCCTTTAACAGATCCCAGCACCTTTCCGTGTCTTCCCCGCACTGTACAAAATTAGCAAAATCAAACGCGCTTCTAAAACAGGGATCCTCCAGGCTTTTCATCAGATCGAGACAACGGTCCGCGACATCCCCGTATATATCCTTCTCATTCTCGTGAATCAGAACGACATCGTACTTTTTCGCGACGTCAATCAGCTTCTGAAGCTTATCTATAACCTCTTCACGATAATCCGCCGGATCTTTCCCTTCCGGCATAAAGAAGCTGAACATCCGGATATAACGGCAGTCCAGAACGCCGCAGATCCGGCAGAGTTCATCCAGCTGTGCAAGCTGTGCCGCAAACCCTTCCTCATCCTCTATCCCGACTTTTCCGATCGGTGAGCCGAGGGAAGATACCTGCACTCCCGCCGCCTGTAACCTGGGAAGGATCTTCTCACGAATCTCCTCCACGGAATATTCAGCAATTCCCTTTCCGTCCGCGGAACGCAGGGAAATATAATGCATTCCAAGCTCCGTCACCGTCTTAAGCTGTGCATCAAAGTCTGAACTGATCTCATCCGCAAAACCGGAAATCATTATCTTATCTTTCATGCTCTCTTTCAATCCTTTCCCCCAATAAACCTTTTTCTCTGTGACATTTTAAGAGTAACATACAAGATTGCTTCTGACGAGGAATATTTTTGGATAATCAGGTAATAATATTATATTTTTACCTGATTATGGTTGTTTTCATAAAATCTGCGGTATGCGTTCTGTCTTTCCTCTGCAAAAATCTGTTTCAGCCGCCCGGCAAATTTCACATCCTTAAGCCAGGAAGTCAGAATCGGGGAAAACCGTTTTCCCTCCAGCGCTATCGCCTCCTGCACTGCCTCATCAAAAGTTTTTTCCACTCCCACAAACAGGCGCGCGGTGTTTGTCACATTTTCCAGCCAGTCCACCAGACCAATTATATCCGTCATCTGACGCTCCGGATATTCCAGACGCCTGTAATATTCCGGATAACCCCGCGAACCGTCATACCAGAAATGATGTCCCAGGGCTGCGGCCGCATACCGGCTGGTGGATGAGCGCTGTTTCAGCAGTCTTCCGCCTACAGATGTATGTAGATGAGCCATCTCATATTCTTCCTCGAACCACTGTCTGGAAGTCCCGGAATACAGATTCATGAAACTCAGTTTCCCCACATCGTGAAGCAGCCCGCAGCCTTCCGCGAATTCAAGAATTTCACGCCGCTTTTTGTCAGAATCAGTGATTTCGCGGATCTGCGCGATATCATCAAAAAAATCAGGCTCTTCCGCTATGATCGCGGCACTGAAAAAAGCTGCCGCTTTCCCCACCACCAGAGCATTCACATATATCTCAGGTGCAAACACTTCCATCATTTTTTTCAGAAATTCCCTGTACGTCATACCGTCCGCTGTTTCCAGAAATGTATAAAGCAGCTGCCTGAGACTAAAAAAGAACGATTTATTCCGCTCTTTCTCCGGAAATGATATTATATATGTAATTATCTGCTGACATAGTTCTCCTATATACTCCTCCCGCTCCGGAATCCGCTCCGGATACTGCTGCAGAAACTGGAAATAAAATGCAGGAAGAGAAATCATACTGTACATACTGTCCCCTGACGTACTTTGTCTGTCCGCCTTATCCATCAGAGATTCTATTTTGGTCAGAAGACTGTCCAGGGAATCCATCCCACAGAAATATTCGACCGCAAAGTAGTAAAACACCGGACGGGGCGGCGGAAACTGATGATTCCGCGCGGCTTCCTGAATCTGTCTCTCACAGACAATATAAACCGACTCCATCACAGCTTCTATCTCCTGCGCCGTCATCGCATCTTCTCTGCTGTAGGACATACTGGCCGCCATCTGCTGATGAGTCATGTAGATAAACCTCTCCCACGGAAGCGCAGGCTCCTTTTGCTGATACTCCTGATCCTGTAAGATTTCCAGAGTCTGTTTTACAAGACTAATCTTTGTGCCGGCACGTGAAAACTGTCCCAGCGCCATATTGGCACGTGAGCGCAGGATGTACCCGCGGGTTTCCGTGTCGTCAATCTCATCAAAATATTTCAGATAAGCCGCCGCTTCCGTAAAACAGAGACGCATCTGCGAGAGAAAACGTCCGCTTTCCGATAATTCCAGACCTGCCAGCATTCTGCACAGACTGTTCATCCCGATGCCCAGCCAGTAAAGCTCTCTTATCATGGAGCTGCGGTCCTGTTTTGATCTGGCAAGACTTAAAAGAGCCCTGTGAATCTGGCAGAACAGACCGGTATCCAGTTCTTCCTTTGCATTTAAGAGCTCGCCGGCAAACTTATACAGTCCCGCAAGCTGTGCCTGATCTGCTGCAAACAGGTGATCCAGCAGCGGAAAAAGCTCATCGCGCAGCAGCTCCATATTGCGCTTTACAAGCGCATCCGCTTTCTTTCTGTTTTCCCTCAGGTGTTCCTCATACTCGTCAAATGTATTTTCTTCCGGTTTTCTGTGTGCTGTGAGAACCGCAATCTCTCTCAGGTTGGCTATGTATTCTTCCTGATATGGCTGCATGCTTTTCATCCTTCCCATCTGTTAATTCAGACGTCTGTACAGAATCTCATTCAGACGCTCGGGATCGACCGGCTTTGAAAAATGTTCATTCATACCGGCTTCCCTGGACCGGCGGATATCCTCCACAAAAGCGTTGGCTGTCATCGCCACAATCCAGACCCTGCCCGCATCTTCCCGCTGCATTGCGCGGATCCGCTTTGCAGCCTCATAACCATCCATCACAGGCATCTGGATATCCATAAAAATAAGATCAAAATGCCCCTCCGGAGAAGCTTCAAACAACTCCACCGCGCGGGCTCCGTCCCCGGCAGTTTCCACCTGCACTCCTGTCAGGGAGAGCAGTTCCGTCGCAATCTCCTGATTCAGCTCATTATCTTCCACAAGCATAACATGATAGCGGCTGTAATCCCTGCTTTTCCTCACATCCTCATGGGATCTCTCCTGTTTTTTAACCGTCATTTCCCCCAGTATCCCAAGAAGCCTGCTCTTAAACAGGGGACACGGAACGAATGCGCTGACGCCTGCACGCTTCGCGCGGTATTCCTTCTGTGCCCAGTCTTCCCCTGATACCAGCAGCACCGGAAAATCACGGCCCGCAAGCTGGCTCACATGGGCGGCCAGCTCCAGCACCGGCATTTCCGCAAATTCCTGTCCCAGCAGCAGGGCGCACGGCATTCTGTTTTCATACTGCGCTTCTGTCAGCCAGGTGACCGTCTCCAGACCTGTTTTCAGAAATACCGGCTTCATGCCCTCCTCTTTAAGCCATGCCCCGCACTGAACGGCGACCTCGTCCGGAAGACCGGATGCAAGCACAGTCTCCCCTACAGGAAGCGCCATGGATTCGTGTACCGGCGCGACGGAGAACGGGATCTGGACGGTAAAACGACTTCCCTCCCCCTCTCTGCTCGTAACCTGCACCCGGCCTCCCATTCTTTCCAGAAGGCTCTTTACAATCGCCATTCCAAGTCCCGTGCCCTCTATCCGGCTGGCGGTGGTATTTTCCTCCCTCTCAAAAGGATCAAAAATACGTTCCAGAAATTCCGGACTCATCCCGATCCCGTTATCTTCACACGAAAAATCCAGCCATACCGTGTCCGGACCGCTCTCTCTCTCCTCAAAGGGATCCTTCTCCAGCTGGGTAAAACACACACAGATCTTTCCATTCTCTCCCGTATATTTTACTGCATTCCCAATGATATTGACCAGAATCTGCCGCAGATGGAGTACGTCTCCGATCAGATTTTCCCTGAGAATCTGCCCGATCTCAATAGAAAAATCCTGCTTTTTGCGGGATGCCTGAGGGCTCGTGATCACAGAAATATCGTGAACCAGATCCGCAAGGGAAAAAACCTCTTCATTCAGGGTCATTCGACCGCTCTCAATCCGTGACATATCCAGCACATCATTCACCAGCCCCATCAGATGGGAGGATGCGGACTGAATTTTTTTCAGACAGTCCTGCACCCTCACTTTCTCATCTATATGAGATATGGCGATGGAAGTCATTCCCATAATTGCGTTCATGGGCGTGCGGATATCGTGAGACATATTCGAAAGAAAACTGCTTTTCGCCTCATTTGCCGCTTCCGCCGCTTTCAGTGCATCCTCCAGCGCTGCGTTCATCCGCTCCAGCTCCGCCATCTTCTGTCTGCGGCTGCCAGCCCTGTTTAATACCCAGAGTTCATGATCATCATTCAGCGCCACGGACTCCGTTTCCAGACTTCCCGTAACCTTCACGGGATCAGACATCAGAAGTATTTCCACAGACAGGCCTGTCATCTCACAGGCTCTGTCATCCGCATATAAGATCCGCTTCTTTCCCTCCTTATCTGTTTCCGTGATAAGATAGCCTTTAAATTCCCTGCTGTCCCTGTTTTCCATGTCACTCACTTTCTGCCCGGTATCCTTCTGCCCCGGCACTCCTCCTTACTCCGCCTCTTTTCCGGCGCGGTATCATAATTACTTTATTATACAATAACCTGTCTGATCTGACTATCCTTTTCACTCTCAGTTTTTTCAAAACAGACCTGCAATCCCGGAATCTGAACAGTCGCGCCGCCTCAGATGACTTTCGGGATCTCTCATTGCGAAAAGATCTGAAACATGATACTATTTTCTTAAAAAAGATTTATGCATATCAGATTTTTACAGAATTTCTGAAGGGAGTCTGCTTATGAAAGTCGAACTGTTTGATGTTTTGCGAAAAGTGATGGAGTGCAGCAATATCAGCATGAAACTGCTCTCTTCCGACGAAAATCCGTTTCTGGAAGCCGGTCCTTACAGTCTGCTCTATGACGAACACGAATATGCACAGACACTGGCTGAATGGATTACAATGATAGAAAAATCTGTTTTTTACTGTTACCAGGATTCCTACGATATCTCTTATTGTTTTGTTTCTCTGCCGGAGTCCGATGGATTACGCGGTGGTATTCTGGTACTTGGCCCCTGTATGGAATATGCCATGGAAGAAGACCGGCTTTCCGTCATTATGAAGCGCAATCATGTTCCCTCCCGCTATGAAAAAGAACTGCGTGAATTCTACAATGCCACCCCCGTCATCCCACAGATTGACCGCTGGCGGGAACTGTGCAGGGAACTGCTCCAGTTCTTTTATCCGGAACAGACCATGCGGGCTGAATATTTTTTATATGATTTTTCCGGATATGAATTCCGTCCGGAAGAACCCGACAACCGGTTATCCGCAGAACTGATTGAGGCGCGGTACGCCCTGGAAGAAAAACAGATGACAGCCATAGCAAACGGAGACACGCAATCCGCTCTGAAATATTTTAATGAAGGGCGCAAATTCCGGATTTCAAAGCGGTATCAGGACTCCATCCGCGATATCCGCAACGGCCTGATCGTCGCAAATACTCTTTTCCGCAAAGCCGCACAGACCGGAGGCGTGCATCCGGTACATATCGACGCTCTGTCCGAACGGATTGCAAAGCGCTGTGAAAAAGTTATGACAGAGGATGAATATTTTTCCCTGATCACGGAAATGGTGCGCCAGTACTGTCTACTGGTGCAGAACTATTCGCTCAGCGGTCACTCCCTTGTGATCCAGAAAGCCGTAAATTATATCAATCTCAATCTGTCCGAAAAACTATCCTTAAAACTGCTCGCAGAACAGTGTTTTATCAATCCAAGCTATCTCTCGACACTGTTTAAAAAAGAAATGGGGCTTACAGTATCCTCTTATATCAGTCAGCAGCGAATCCGTCTGGCCATCCGCCTGCTCAACACAGGAAATACACAGATTCAGGATGTGATGGCAAAATGCGGCATGGACGATATTTCCTATTTCCGGAAACTATTCAAAAAAATGATCGGAATGACGCCTTCCGCTTACGTCACTCTGGTTCACGGATCAAAACGTCCCCTTCCCTGATCCCGTCAGATCAGACAATACTCTCTGACTGCCGTCTCATAGAGATCCCTTCCCCCGCTGTCGATGACAACGATCACCGGAAAGTCTCTGACTTCCAGTCTGCGGACCGCCTCTGTCCCAAGATCCTCATAACATACAATCTCTGATTTTACAATACATTTTGAGAGAAGGGCTCCGGCGCCGCCCACAGCGGCAAAATAGACTGCCCCGTTTCTTACAATCGCATCCTTTACATCCCTGCTCCTCTTTCCCTTTCCTATCATGGCCTTCTGACCAAGATCAAGAAGGGCCGGAGCGTATTTATCCATGCGGGTCGCTGTCGTGGGACCCGCAGAACCAATGGGGCGGCCTTCCCTTGCGGGCGAAGGGCCCATATAATAGATTGTCGAATCCCGTATATCAAAAGGCAGTTCTTCTCCCCGACCGAGTGCTTCCGACATCCTTTTGTGGGCGGCATCGCGCGCCACATAGATTGTACCGCTCAGATATACATAATCTCCTGCCTGCAGCTCTTTTGTCTTCTCCGATGTCACCGGAGCTGTGATATATTTTTCCATTCTTTCCTCCCTGTACCCATGTGCATCTCACATTCCGGAGTTTTTTCCGGCCGTGAGCCTCTACAGTTCCCGGATCATGTGCCGGTTGACATGGCAGCATATATTAACCGCAACAGGCAGCCCCGCAATATGAGTCGGATACGTATTAATATTGACGGCAAGAGCTGTCGTCGTCCCTCCCAGCCCTCCGGGCCCGATTCCCAGCCGGTTGACTGATTCCAGCAGTTCTTCTTCCAGCTGCCTTATGTGCGAAAACTCTGATCGCTCATTCACAGGGCGAGCCAGCGCTTTTTTTGCCAGGATGGCACACTTTTCAAAAGTCCCTCCAATGCCGACTCCGATCACCATCGGCGGACATGCATTCGGCCCCGCATCCCGCACCGCCGTCAGAACTGCATCTTTTACCCCATCCACACCGTCGGCAGGCTTGAGCATAAAAATCCGGCTCATATTTTCGCTGCCAAATCCCTTTGGCGCCATTGTAATCGTAATTTTATTTCCGGGAACAATGGAATAATGCACCACAGCCGGCGTATTATCCTTTGTATTGTCCCTCAGAAGAGGATCTCCCACCACGGATTTCCGCAGATAACCATCCCTGTAACCAGCGCGCACACCCTCGTTGACAGCTTCTTCCACCGCCATTCCTTCCAGATGAATATCCTGCCCGATTTCCAGAAAAATCACAGCCATTCCGGTATCCTGACAGATCGGAATCATCTCCTCCCCTGCAATTTTCAGATTATCCAGAAGCTGACCCAGTATCTTCCTGCCCAGCTCTGATTTTTCACCGTCTGCGGATTTTCTCATCGCCTCCCTCATATCTTCCGAAAGATAATAATTGGTATCGATGCACATTTCCTTTACCGCGTCCGCGATAATCTGTGTGTTTACATTTCTGATCATATGTTCCTCCATTCTGTCCGCCTGTTTCCTGTTTTGTTTTCGCGCTCTTTGTCCCGTCTTTCCGGCATCCCTTATTTCTCCGTTTTCCAGCTGCTCTGGTTTCCCGGGAAAAAGCCCTCGCAGGACGCCGGAAACCTGCATTTTCCTTATAAAAATACCGGAGCAGTCATCTCCCGCTCCGGTATCCTTATATGTTCCGGAAACAGCTCAGTTTCTCCCGGCATTCTTTTCCGCCAGTCTTAAAACTGATATAACCGGCAGAATCAGTATTCCACAGAAAAAATTACTGATTCCGTGGACAGCGTCCCACGGCAGTCCTGCAAGAATCCAGGCCACTGTCCCCTTCAGACTCAGCCCGTAGAGGATGGCATGTACAGGCGCGTAGAGAGTTCCGAAAAGAAAACCATGCGCCGCGCATACACTCATATAGATCAGAGGCCTTATTTTACCAGGCATCCGTTCCGGCAGGAGCATCACAACTCCCCAGAGAATGGCCCACACATACAGGTACGGAATCCACCACGCTGCAAATCCATAAAATACCCCGTTCAGCAGCACATAAATGTATATGGGATACAGCGCTTTCCACCGGTAAACCACGGTATATGCGACAGTCAGCACGCCGAGCAGATGCACATTGGGCACAACTTCCATCACAAGCTTGGAAACATACATCACGGCTCCCAGCATTGCAAAAACAACAATTTCCCGCGCGCTAAGCTGTTTCAACCCTGTTCCACCTTAAAGGAATAGCTCTCGCCCTCCGCTATGGCCGTGCTGTCGACGCCTGTCTGCGCATACTCATCATTGACATAAAATGCCCAGTAAGCTCCGTCCGCGTCGTAATCCACCGTGAGGCCGTTGACTGTTTTCACAAACAGGCCGTACTCACTGTCCTCCCCGGCAATCACCCCGTGTTCCGTCAGCGCCTCGCCGACAGTCTCTTTTTCAGTGCGGACGGTAAGATGTGTTTCCTTCCCGTCTTTGTCAGTGACGGTAAGGGAAAATTCCCTGCTTCCCTCGCCGATCACACTCCCGTCTTCCCAGGTATTCTGCCCTGTACCAGCCGGATCCTGTGTCTCTTTACCGCCATTACAACCCGTTGTACACAGCGCCACAGCCACAGTCAGCACCATACAGAGGATGAATGACAACATTTTCTTCCTGCAATTCATCTGCATATCCGCAATTCTCCTTATGATATATTTCCCCGTAAAAACCGGCGCCCGCGGTATCAGTTCAGGGATCGGATGATCCGGATATTCCGGCTTGGCATTCTGTCATCCGGCCTTCTCAGAATGATTATTCCAATGACTTTTTTCCGGAACGTGGCTTAATTCCGGTCAGGCTGACAGTATTCTGCAATACCTCACGGCGACGGGCTCGCACAGGATCTTCCCCTGTTTCCCCGGACAATCCGGTACTATCATAATCTTTCCCGGCCGGTTCGTCAACTCTGTTTTTAAGCTTATCCGGTTCGTATATCCTAATGGCGGATGAGTCCGTGTTTCTCGTAATCTGTAACTTCCGTAATCCTGTTATGTTCATCCACAAAGAGGACTTTCGGCCGCATCTCTTCCGCCTCCTCCGGCGTCACCTGCGCGTAAGCCATCAGAATAATTTTATCGCCGGGCTGCACCATACGGGCCGCCGCCCCGTTTAAACACATAACGCCGCTCCCTGGATCCCCGGCAATCGTGTATGTCTCAAAACGGGCACCATTATTCACATCCACTATCTGTACTTTTTCATATTCCAGAATCCCGGATTCTGCGAGCAGAGCGGCGTCCACGGTAATGCTGCCCACATAGTCCAGCTCCGCCTGCGTCACAGTAGCCCGGTGTATCTTTGCTTTTAACATTGTGATCGTCATAATCTTTTCGCTTCCCCTGCCATCTTCCCTTTTATATCCCTGTCATAAAGTTATCAATCAGTCTGGTGGTACCGATTCTCACCGCGACTGCTCCGAGAACCGCTCCCCTGATTTCTTCCACCTGCTGCATCGTATCCGCATCCACTATCTTTACATAGTCGATCTCCGCCAGAGGCTCCTTTCTGATCAGCGCAGTCATCGCGGACGTGATTTTTCCACAGTCCTTCTCCCCCTGTTCCGCCATTTCCTTTCCAAGGAAAACGGAGCGGCTTAAAACGAGCGCCGCTGTTCTCTCTTCCGGCGTAAGATAAGTATTGCGTGAACTTTTCGCGAGTCCGTCGGCCTCACGGATAATCGGACATCCGACGACGGTGAGCGGCATGTTCAGATCTTTTACCATGCGCCGGATGACTGCAAGCTGCTGCGCATCTTTCTGCCCGAAATATGCTCTGTCCGGTGTCACAATATTGAAGAGCTTTGTCACCACCGTACACACACCCCTGAAATGTACCGGTCTGCTCAGCCCGCAGAGTTCCTGCGTCAGCACGTTCATATCCACATAGGAATAAAATTCTCCCCCGTACATCTCCTCCGGCGACGGATGAAATACCAGATCCACGCCATGTTTCTCACACAGCTCCACATCATGTTTCAGATCTCTTGGATAGCTGGCAAGATCCTCATTCGGCCCGAACTGCATCGGATTGACAAATATGCTGACGACAATCCTGTCATTTTCCCGCGCCGCGTCCATCAGACTGGTGTGACCTTCGTGCAGATACCCCATTGTCGGCACCAGACCCACCGTTAATCCCTCCTGCTTCCACGCACGGACCTGTTTTCTTACTTCTTCTATTGTCACTGCAATCTGCATATATTCCTCCCTCTCTGCCCTGAATTTTTTCATCCCGCTATGTTTTCAGTACAGTTTTTCTATCACCGAATCCTCGATTTTAAAACAGTGCTCCTCCGCGGGAAATGTACCTTCTTTTGTCTCTTTTATGTAAGCCCTCATTCCCTCGCGCATCACATCCCCTGCGTTCGCAAACACTTTGACAAACTTTGGCTTAAATCCGCCGTACAGCGCCAGCAGATCCTGATAGACCAGCACCTGTGCGTCGCAGTGCGGCCCAGCGCCGATTCCGATCGTCGGAATCTTCAGTGATTCCGTGACAATCTTTGCAAGCTTAGCGGGCACACATTCCATCACCACCATGCAGGCGCCGGCTTCCTCCAGTGTTTTTGCATCTGAAATCAGCTTTTTCGCGGCCGCCTCGTCTTTTCCCTGAACCTTAAAACCACCGAACGCATTGACTGACTGCGGCGTCAGCCCGATGTGGGCCACAACCGGGATTGAGGCCTTAACGATTGCCTCAATATGCGGTGCAAATTCTGCTCCTCCCTCCAGCTTGACTGCATTGGCCCTCCCTTCTTTCATAAGTCTTCCGGCATTTACAACCGCATCGTAGACAGATGTCTGATACGACATAAACGGCATATCCGTCACCAGAAACGCACTCTCAATTCCCCTCGCCACGGCTGCCGAGTGATGAATCATGTCTTCCATCGTGACAGAAAGCGTATCCTCATAGCCGAGCATCGTCATGCCGAGCGAATCGCCCACCAGGATCATATTTACGCCCGACTCATCCATAATCTTTGCCGTGGTATAATCATAGGCTGTCACCATAACGGTCTTTTCATGGTTCTCTTTGCACTTCTGAAGTGTAAGTATTGTATTCTTCATAGCTTCCTCATTTCCGCACCTGCTGTCTGTGCATATTCTTTCTGTTTTCCTTCCATACTGCCGCAGATCTCCCTGACCGCGGTATAATCCCTCCCCGGATGCTTCCGTTCCGCCAGAGTGACCAGATACTGCGCATTTTTCCGGTATACTTCCCTCATTCCGGGATCCAGGGCATCCAGATGTTTTTTCACTGTACAGGCGTCATTCCGCTCCACAGGACCCGTCAGGGCATCCACACATCCCTGATTCCTGATATGGTCCAGATTGCCTTTCGACAGCGCATACAGTTCCCTCTCCGCCTCTTTTTCCTCAAACCCGCATTCCAGAAACAGGCTCTGCGCCATGGAAAAAAGGCCCGTCATATAATTGGATGCAAGCGCGGCGGCGGCGTGGTATTTTATTTTGTTTTCCGCTGAAATAATTCTTGTCCGGTTTCCCATATCCCGGAACATTTTCTCAATAATGGGGATCACTGTCTCCTCTCCCTCGAGCGTAAAGAGCACACCGGAAAGCTCCTTATAAGAGCTCTCCCTGCTGCTGATCGCAGAAAGAGGATGTATGGAACAGGCGCGGCATTTAACCTTACCTGCATCAGAAAAGATTTTCGAACTGTGAAGACCGCTGCAGTGACCGACGATTTTACCGGAAATGTACGGCATGGCCTGTTCCCAGACTTCCCCGATCACACCATCCGGTACGGTAAATAAAAGCAGATCGCAGCTGCTTATAATATCCTGCAAACATTCATATTGTGTCGTCTCTGTAAAATCTGCCGCCCAGCGGGCAGACTCAGGGCTTTTGCTGTAATAACCTCCTACGCTGACGCCCTTTTCCTTAAAATATTTTCCAAGTGATACGCCGGCTTTCCCGGCGCCGATAAAACCAATCTGCATACTGTCCAATCTGACGAACGCCCCCTTCCGGAAGCAGTATGCGATCATCCCATTCCCCGCCGTATCAGCTCCGGAACCCCGGTCACTGTACGCCGCCGGATACAGGCAATCTCCCGATCGTTTTATTCATCTTTCCCGATATGGCGCGCAGATCTTTGCGGTATCATTTCTGTGTGGAGAATATGATCCGCGCAGTGTCGCTGCCCACCGGATTTACTATAACATCTGTTCCACGGAATGTAAATAGTCCGGGACAAAACTCATTTTCCACGTGATCGCAGGACCTGCTCCGGAAAGCCTGGTTTTTCAAAAACCGCATACCGGCATTGAGATAAAACGGAATAAGAGCGGACTGCCTGCCGGAAATCCGCTCTTATTCTTCTGCCATCTTCTTTTTTCAAAATGCTCCTTAAAACAATTCCGGTCATGAAGGTTCCTCCGGCAGCTCTTCCTCCTCTTCCTTTTCCTGATCTGCCTCTGCCCTCTCAAGCAATTCTTTCATCAATTCTTCATTCGTCTCCGTAATCCTGCCGGCAGCCTTCTTTGCATTCTCCGCAGCCTTTGCCACACTCCTGGCTTCCTCCTCGTCAGTCAGAAGCTCCAGTGTATCCGCTTCCTCCAGAAGGCTCTTATCCTCTTTCACCTTTGCAATGCTCGCAACCGTCACATTTTCATCCAGATTTATCAGTTTGACGCCGGAAGTTATACGCCCAAGCAGTGTCGTATCGCTCACCTTGATCCGGATAATAATTCCCTCGGTTGTGATCAGCATAATTTCGTCGTCCAGATTGACAGCTTTCACACCGACGATATTTCCGGTCTTTTCCGTGATTTTATAACATTTGACTCCCTTGCCGCCGCGGTTCTGGGCTGAAAATTCGGAGATCATGGTACATTTTCCCAGCCCTCTCTCCGAGACAATCAGAAGAGATTCTCCCTGGGATTCCATCTGCATTCCGATCACCTCATCACCGTCCGCAAGATTCATTCCGATAACACCCATCGACATCCTGCCTGTTTTGCGGACATCGGTCTCCCGGAAACGGATGCACTGACCGTACTTTGTGACAAGAAAGATATCCTGATTGTTATCTGTTTTTTTGACCTCGATCAGCTCGTCATCCTCGCGCAGACTGATCGCTGCAAGCCCCGTTTTGCGAACATTTGCGTAATCCGTGATCGGCGTTTTCTTTACAATTCCCCTCCTGGTCGCCATAAACAGAAAATGTCCCTCGGTATACTCACGGATCGGAATCACAGCTGTAATTTTTTCACCGGGCTGAAGCTGGAGCAGATTGATAATTGCGGTTCCCCGCGCCGTTCGTCCCGCCTCCGGAATCTCATACGCTTTCATGCGATAAACACGCCCAGTGCTTGTAAAAAACATCATATAATGATGAGAAGTCGTCATCAGCAGTTCTTCAATATAGTCATCCCCGATCGTTTCCATACCCCGGATACCCTTGCCACCACGGTTCTGGGCGCGGAAATTATCAAGACTCATGCGCTTGATGTATCCAAGCCTGGTCATTGTGATTACGGTGTTTGTCACCGGAATCAGATCTTCCATCGAAATATCATACTCATCAAAACCGATCGCCGTGCGCCTGTCATCTCCGAATTTCTCTGCAATGACAAGGATTTCCTCCCTTATCACGCCGAGAAGACGCTTTTCATCCGCGAGAATCGCCTGCAGTTCGCCGATGCGTTCCATCAGCTCAGCGTACTCCGCCTCCAGCTTTTCGCGTTCCAGACCTGTCAGCGCGCGCAGACGCATATCAACAATTGCCTGCGCCTGTACCTCCGTCAGTAAAAAACGCTCCATCAGCCGTTCTTTCGCCTCCGGCGTACTGCGGCTGCTGCGGATAATGCTGATCACTTCGTCGATATGATCAAGCGCAGTCAGCAGACCCTGCAGAATATGTGCCCTCTCCTGCGCCCTGTTCAGCTCATATTTTGTCCGCCGTGTGACGACATCCTTCTGATGCAGCAGATAATAATTCAGAATCTGAAACAGGTTCAGAACCTTCGGTTCGTTATTGACAAGTGCGATCATGATCACACCAAATGTGTCCTGAAGCTGTGTGTGCTTATAGAGAAGATTCAATATGACATTCGGATTGACATCCCGGCGCAGTTCAATGCATACACGCATTCCCTGCCGGTCTGACTCATCCCTGAGATCCGTGATACCGTCAACCTTTTTATCACGCACCAGTTCCGCTATTTTCTCAATCAGGCGGGCTTTGTTTACCATATACGGAAGTTCCGTGACAACAATACGGTTCTTCCCGTTTGCCATCGGCTCGATGTCCGTGACGGCCCGCACGCGCACTTTTCCGCGCCCGGTGCGGTAGGCCTCGTTGATTCCGGCAGTCCCTAAGATTGTTCCGCCGGTCGGAAAATCCGGTCCTTTTACGATGGCGAGCAGCTCCTCTATCTCAGTCTCACGGTCATAAAGCACCTGATTGTCGATGATTTTTACGACTCCGTCAATCACCTCACGGAGATTGTGCGGCGGAATATTCGTAGCCATTCCGACGGCGATCCCTGTTGTCCCGTTTACCAGAAGATTCGGATAACGGGAAGGAAGAACTGTCGGCTCTTTTTCCGTCTCGTCGAAGTTCGGCGCAAAATTCACGGTATCTTTGCCGATATCCGCGAGCATTTCCATCGAAATCTTACTCAGACGCGCCTCCGTATAACGCATGGCCGCAGCGCCATCCCCGTCGACCGAGCCAAAATTTCCATGTCCGTCCACAAGCGGATAGCGGAACGACCATTCCTGCGCCATATTTACCAGCGCCCCGTAAATCGAACTGTCTCCGTGCGGATGATATTTTCCCATCGTATCCCCGACAATACGCGCACATTTGCGGTGCGGCTTATCCGGTCCGTTGTTGAGCTCGATCATGGAATACAGGACGCGGCGCTGTACCGGCTTTAAGCCGTCCCGCACATCGGGAAGTGCGCGCTGGGCGATAACGCTCATGGCATAATCGATGTAGGATTCTTCCATCGTCTTTTTCAGATCTACTTCTGTCACCTTATCAATGCCGCCAGGCTGGTCAAAAATTTTGTCATCCATCTGTCACATCTCCATTTATGTCTGTCAGATATCGAGATTCTGCACATACTTCGCATTTTCCTCGATAAATTCACGTCTCGGCTCGACTTTATCTCCCATCAGAGTGGTGAACGTCACGTCAATTTCAGAGGAATTTTCCTCATCGATCGTGACACGCTTTAACACGCGCCGTTCAGGATCCATCGTCGTCTCCCAGAGCTGTTCCGCGTCCATCTCACCGAGTCCCTTATAGCGCTGAATCTTGTTATTGCCGTCACGCCCGATCTCCGCCAGGATCTTTCCGAGCTCCTCTTCGTTGTAGGCATACCAGATGCCTTTATTTTTCTCAATCTTAAAGAGCGGCGGCTGTGCGAGATACACATGCCCCGCACGAATCAGTTCCGGCATAAAGCGATATAAAAAAGTGAGCATCAGTGTGCTGATATGCGCGCCGTCCACATCCGCATCCGTCATGATAATGATTTTATTATATCTCAGTTTTGTGATATCAAAATCCTCGTGAATTCCGGTACCAAACGCGGTAATCATCGCTTTTATTTCCGCATTTCCGTAGATTTTATCCAGCCGCGCTTTCTCGACATTTAAAATTTTTCCGCGCAGCGGCAGAATCGCCTGCGTTGCGCGACTCCTCGCCGTCTTCGCCGAACCTCCTGCAGAATCCCCCTCGACGATGAAGATTTCACAGTTTTTCGGATCTTTATCCGAACAGTCCGCAAGCTTTCCGGGAAGAGACATTCCCTCCAGCGCAGTCTTTCTTCTCGTCAGATCCCTGGCTTTTCTCGCGGCTTCCCTGGCACGCTGGGCCAGCAGGGATTTCTCACAGATCGTCTTTGCGACAGACGGATTCTGCTCAAGAAAATAGGTCAGCTGCTCACTCACCACCGAGTCCACTGCCCCCCGCGCCTCGCTGTTCCCCAGCTTCTGCTTCGTCTGCCCCTCAAACTGCGGCTCCTCAATTTTTACGCTGATAATTGCGGTGAGTCCTTCACGGATATCTTCCCCCGAGAGGGCGGGCTCCGTGTCTTTCAGAATCTTACCCGCGCGCGCATAGGAATTAAATGTTTTTGTCAGCGCGTTGCGGAAACCGGCCAGATGCGTTCCGCCCTCCGGTGTAATGATATTGTTGACAAAACTGTATGTCGCATCGTTGTAGGAATCATTATGCTGCATGGCGACTTCCACATAGACATTATCCCTGCTTCCCTCGCAGTAGATTACCTCCTGGTAGAGCGCCTCTTTGCTCTTGTTCAGATATGTGACAAACTCACGGATTCCTCCCGCGTAGTGAAATTCCTCTTTCCGGAAAGGCTCCTCGCGCGTGTCGGTGAGCTGGATACGCAGACCTTTGGTCAGAAATGCCGTCTCCCGGAGTCTTTGTTTTAAAGTGTCATAATCATATACGATCTCCTCAAAAATCGTGGAATCGGGCAGAAAAGTCACCTTCGTCCCATGCTTTTCGAGATCACAGTCATCAATCACACGCACCGGCTCATCCGGTTTGCCGATCTTATAACTCTGGAAATATACTTTTCCACCGCTGTAGACTTCCACGCTGAGCGCAGTGGACAGGGCGTTCACCACGGAAGCCCCAACGCCGTGCAGACCGCCTGACACTTTATATCCGCCGCCGCCAAACTTTCCTCCGGCATGCAGCACGGTATACACCACCTCAAGGGCAGACTTTCCCGCTTTTTGATTCATTCCGACCGGAATCCCGCGCCCGTCATCCTCTACGGTGACCGAGTTATCCGGATTAATCGTAACCTCTATTTTTTTACAGTAGCCCGCAAGAGCCTCGTCGACCGCATTATCCACAATCTCGTACACCAGGTGATGAAGTCCCCGTGAAGATGTGCTTCCGATATACATGCCCGGCCTTTTGCGTACTGCTTCAAGTCCCTCTAAGATCTGAATCTGGTCCGCTCCGTATTCATTTTCTGCACTCATATGAACCTCCATAAACTTCATGAACACAATCCCTTTTCCGAGATCTGTCCGTTCATAACCTGAAACACTCTGTTGATCTGAAAACGGTTCCTGACAAATTCATCGAGACCCGTACAGGTAATCATCGTCTGTATCTCACCGATACTGTTCAGAAGATAGTTCTGTCGTCTGCTGTCAAGCTCAGAGAGCACATCATCGAGCAAAAGCACCGGCGTATCGTGAATCACCGTCCTCACCAGCTCAATCTCCGAGAGTTTCAGGGAAAGGGCCGACGTCCTCTGCTGTCCCTGAGAACCAAATCTGCGGATATCCACTCCTCCGATTGTAAAAAGAAGATCGTCCCGGTGAGGACCTACGGATGTCTGACACATCTTTCTGTCACGCACCCGCGCTCCCACAAGCGCATCCTCAAACGCACCGTCATCGGCATTCGCCTCATAGCTCAGCACAAGCTCTTCCCGCTCCCCGGAAATCCTGTAGTGAATATCGTGGACAAGTTCTCTCAGATCTTCGACAAACTGCTTCCTTCTGCGGATGATTTTTTTTCCTGTCTCCAGCAGCTGCATGTCCCATACCGGAAGTGTATCCTCCAGATCCGGCCGGTAAACCAGATCTTTTAACAATTTATTCCTGTGATTCAGAATTTTGTTGTAATCTGCCAGATCCGACAGATAAATCCGGTCGAGCTGACAGAGCTCCGCGTCCAGAAATCTGCGGCGCTCCGCGGGACCGCTCTTAATAATATTTAAGTCTTCCGGGGAAAAAAAGACCATGTTCAGAATTCCAAACAATTCCCCCGCCCGCCGGATCGGCACACGATTCACGGCAATTCCCTTGGCGCGGTTCTTTTTCAGATGCATGTCAATCTGATATTCCCGACCCGAGCGGATCACAACGGCCCTCAGATGCGCTTCCTCTTCCCCGAAACGGATCAGTTCCCGGTCCCTGCTCCCTCTGTGTGATTTTGTCGTCCCACTCAGATAGGCAGCCTCCAGGAGGTTGGTCTTTCCCTGGGCGTTATCTCCGAACAGAATATTGGTGCCCTCGTCAAAATCAATCTTCAGAGCCTCATAATTCCGGTAATTTTTTAATTCGATGGATTTCAGAATCATTTTTTAATTTTCAGCGTCTCCCCGTCATATGTGACCACATCCCCGTCATAAAGCTTTTTCCCGCGCTGGAATTCCACCTCCCCGTTGACACGCACAAGACCGTCCTGAATCAGGAACTTTGCTTCCACGCCTGATCCGACGAGACCCGCTTTTTTCAGCGCCTGCCCGAGCTTAATATATTCCTCTTCTTTCCGGATATTTACCCTTATCATGTTCCTCACCATCCTGTTCTGCCTGAACTCTCTCAATCATAATCACACATCACTGATTTTATCAGGCGCCTGCCGCATTAAAATTTACCGGGAGAATCAGATACAGGAACACCCCGTCATCATCCCGGATAAAGCAGGGCGCCTTGGGATTCACCATATAAAGGACGACCTCCTCCTCGTCGATGACACGCAGCGCATCAATAAAAAACTTCGGATTAAATCCAATCAGGATATCTTTTCCCTCTTTCCGGATATCGATATCTTCCTTCATGGAACCAATAAAAGAGTTAATCTTAAGTTCCATACTTTCATCGGTCACATTCATGATAATAGGCTTTTTATCTCCCTCTTTGACCAGAAGCGTAGCGCGATCGATACAGTCCAGAAGCTCCCGCTTACTGATTCTGATCTTTGTCTCATAATCAGAAGAAAGCATATGTTCAATCCGGAAATACTCTCCCTCGATCAGCCTCGAAACAACAAGCGTCTGGTCAAACTCAAAAACAATATGATTTTCCGACAGGAAAATATTTACATCCTCCTCCACACCTCCCGGCAGGATCTTGCTGACCTCCTGCAGTGTTTTTCCCGGAACAATCACTTTCCGTTTATCATAACTGTCTCTGAGTTCAATATTGCGGATGGAAATCCGGTGTCCGTCCAGTGAAACGACTTTTAAATGATTTTCATCGATTTCAAACAACTCTCCCGTCATAATTTTATTATTATCATTGTCCGCAATCGAAAAAATAGTCTGACGGATCACTTCTTTCAGCGTAAACTGTGAAATCGTGATTGAAGTATTTCTCTCAATCATGGGAAGATAAGAAAAATCTTCTCCTGATTTTCCGACAATGTTAAATTTTGCTTTCTCACAGGTGATTGTTGTCTTTAAGGAATCATCCGTTTCAATCTTTACGTCATTGTCAGGCAGTTTGCGGACAATTTCGGAAAATACTTTTGCGTCGAGCGCAATTACTCCTCTCTCAGCAATAGTTCCCTCGATTCTTGTCTCGATGCCAAGTTCCATATCGTTGGCTGTCAGTTTGATTTCACTGGCGGATGCGTCGATCAGGATACATTCCAGAATCGGCATTGTCGTTCTTGTGGGAACTGCCTTTGATACGATATTTACACCGTGCAGCAGATTTGTTCTTGAACAGATCAGTTTCATAAGTGCAGGTAACTCTCCTTCCAAAGTGGCGGTGAACTGTATTAATATATTTATAATATATTTCAGAGTCTTATTAATATAGGCTGTGTATATGTGTATAACTCCCCGGGCCCTGTATTTTTAAGAGGTTCAGGAAAAAAATGAACCGGATAACTGTGTGTAAAGCCTGCGGATTTTATCTGGATGAACTGTGGAAATCAGTTCGGGTTAATCTTTTTCTTGATGGTCTCTATCAGATTTCTGGTATTTTCGTTTGATTCATATTCATCTGAAATCTTCTGGACACCATGTATAATAGTAGAGTGATCGCGCCCTCCGAGTACAGCTCCAATAGATTCCAGAGGGGTGTCAGTCATGTTCTTGCACAGGTACATGGCAATCTGCCGCGGCCTCACAATAGCGCTGCTGCGGTTTTTGGATATCATCTGGGCAAGGGAAATCTGAAAATGTTCCGATACGACTTCGATTACGAGCTGTGGTGTGATCTCTCTTGACTTGTCCGGTGTGATAATGTTGGAAAGCTCCTTTATGGCAATATCCAGAGTGATCTCTGTCTTTTCAAGATTGGAAAATGCGAGCAGTTTGTTGAGGGCTCCTTCCAGTTCGCGGATGTTGGATTTGATGTTGGTGGCGATGTAATTTAAGATATCGTCGCTTAAAAGCATATCGTCTGACTCGACTTTTTTCCGGAGAATCGCCATGCGCGTCTCATAGTCGGGCGTTCCGATGTCAGCCATCAGCCCCCACTCAAAGCGGGAGCGTATCCTCTCTTCCAGCGTCTCCATTTCCTTCGGCGGCTTGTCGGAGGTCAGGATAATCTGTTTGCCCGCGGAGTGCAGGGCGTTGAATGTGTGGAAAAACTCTTCCTGTGTGCTCTCTTTTCCTATAATAAACTGAATATCGTCAATCATCAGTACATCGATCGTCCGGTATTTTTCACGCAGCTTGTTCATTGCGGCGGCATTACCGCTCCGGATGGACTCGATCACTTCGTTGGTAAATTCCTCGGAAGTTACATAGATGATTCTGGCGTTTGGATCCCGTTCCAGAATAAAGTGGCCGATGGAGTGCATCAGATGCGTTTTGCCAAGTCCGGGTCCGCCGTAGACATAGAGAGGGTTGTACGCCTCTCCGGGTGATTCTGCCACGGCAAGCGAGGCGGAATGTGCAAAACGATTGTTGCTTCCGACGACAAAAGTGTCAAATGTGTAGTTCTGGTTCAGATTGGACTTGTCGGGCTTGTCAGCGAAAGCAGGTGTTTTTGCTTTGCTGTGTCCTGTGCGGATATTCTTTGTCTGCTCCGGCAGAAGAAACTTTATCTCATACTCCGTGCCTGTGATCTCCGCGATGGCGACCTTCAGCGGCAGATAATACTTTTTGGAGATATAGCTCAGGCCAAGCTGCTCAGACGGAACGAGGATATAAAGAATGTGACCGGTAATCCCGTAGACCTCCAGAGGTCGGATAAATGTTTCAAATGCAATGTCACTTATGTCATGTTCAGTCTTGACGGTAAATAATATCTCGTCCCATTTTTTTAAAATGCTGTCCATATTACCCCCTTACACATCTGTCCCGATCCTGGGCCGGAAAAATATTACACGTTCTATCTTACACTATTTTCGCGTTGTAATCAATGATAAATTTGTACAGGGTAGGGGGTAAGGCTGACGATAAAAAAGCGCTATATGGGCAGAATACAGCGTCGCCGTTTTTTGGGGCAGATAATTGGGAGGATTATCCGTGAATTATCCACGAGTTATCAACATACTGGGGATAACTTTTTGGATAAGCTGTTTTTCCGGCATTTTTCCGCATACAGTTTTTCACATTTTTGTACTTATCAGGTGGAAAGATAGAATACAAGATGTGGGTGATAAGAGTTTCTTCCTTATTATATATAGTGGTCAACAGTTTCCACACAGAATCGTGTGTGGACATGTAGATAATTTTGTGCTTGACGGGACAGTCTTTTCTGTTTATAATTGAAAATGATGTTTTTTTCGTATAGAGATTCAGAGAGCACGGAGGAGGTGGATGCAGTATGAAGATGACATATCAGCCGAAGAAACGCCACAGGGCGAAAGAGCATGGTTTCAGAAAGAGAATGAGTACCAAGAGCGGAAGAAAAGTACTGGCTGCAAGGAGATTAAAAGGAAGAAAGAGACTTTCAGCTTAGGCCACAGTGTATGTGGCCTTTTCTTCTTTCTATTTTTCAGTATCCGTTTCCGCAATCTGCGTCGTGATGTGTTGCAGTCAGTCATTGGGAAGCGGGGTTATGAAATAGTTGTGCGCACGGAATGTGGAAAACATGACGGCGCCTGTGCAAAGGGTATTGTATGAAATATTCAGAGTCATTAAAGAAAAACAGGGACTTTCAGAGTGTGTACCGAAGGGGCAGATCATATGCCAACCGGTATCTGATTATGTATGTTCTGCCCAATGACACAGAGAGAAACCGTTTCGGGATATCGGTGAGTAAAAAAGTTGGAAACAGTGTGATAAGACATCATCTGACCCGGCAGCTCCGGGAGATTTACAGACTGCACGAAGACATGTTCAGTAGTGGTCTGGACATTGTGGTCATCGCAAGAAACACAGCGCGCGGGACGTCGTACCGGGAGCTTGAGAGCGCACTGCTGCATCTTGGAGGTCTTCAGAGAATATTGAAAGAAAGCAGAAAATCAGAAAAAGAGAAGATGGAATGATTTTGAAAAAAAGTTTATTAATCCTGATCAGATTTTATAGAAAATATCTTTCTCCCATGAAAACCACAAAATGTCCGTATTGTCCGACGTGTTCGGAGTACGGGCTTGAAGCGGTAGAGAAGTATGGCGCCATAAAGGGGGGCGCCCTTGCTCTGTGGAGAATTATCAGATGCAATCCTTTTTCAAAAGGCGGATATGATCCGGTTCCATAGTGGAGGTAGATAAGAGTGTCGGAAATGTTGGTAACTGCTTATAATGGTGCGATTCTTGGACCGATCGCGAAACTGCTCGGACTGCTGATGAATGGAATTTATTACCTGATGATGCAGATCGGCATTGAAAATGTGGGGTTGTCCATTATTCTGTTCACCATTGTGATTTATATTCTGCTGTTTCCGCTTACATATAAACAGCAGAAGTTTTCAAAGCTGAGTCAGAAAATGCAGCCGGAGCTCACCGCGATCAATAAGAAATATCATGGAAAGAAAGATCAGGCGTCGATGATGGCCATGCAGCAGGAGACACAGGCTGTTTACGAAAAATACGGCGTGTCGATGATGGGAAGCTGTGTGCAGATGCTGATTCAGATGCCGCTGCTGCTGGCGCTTTATCGCGTGTTTATGAATGTTCCGGCTTATGTCGCCGGTGTTAAAAATAATTTCTCCGCGCTGACGGAAGGAATTATGGCGACTCCGGGATTTCAGGATAGAATGACGGAGATAGTGACGGAACTCAGGATTTTTACGTCGCCTACCGCGGATTTTACGGTAACTGAGACGGACCGTCTGGCAAATATGCTGGTCGACGTGCTCTATAAGCTTAATTCGTCGGGATGGGATACTTTAAAGGAAGCGTTTCCGACACTGACCGATGAGATTTCCCAGACATATGAGACCGTATCTCATGTGAACAATTTTCTCTGGCTGAATATTTCGGACACGCCTATGCAGATTATCAGGACGAATATGAGCAGCGGTCAGTATCTGCTGGTAGTGGGGGCGGTTCTGGTCCCGGTTATATCATATCTGACGCAGGTGCTCAATATTAAACTGATGCCGCAGGCGTCGGCATCTTCCGGTGACAGCGGGGATGCGATGGCACAGCAGATGAAAGTGATGAATAAGATGATGCCGCTGTTTTCCCTGGTTATGTGTTTTTCTGTTCCGGTTGGTCTTGGTATCTACTGGATTGCCGGTGCGGTTGTGAGGATTGTACAGCAGCATTTCCTGAATAAGCATTTTGAAAAAGTGAACCTGGAAGATATTATCCGGGTGAATCAGGAAAAAGCGAGAAAAAAGCGCGAGAAGATGGGGATTGCAGAGAATCAGATTTCCAGCGCCGCAAGGATCAACGCGAAAAAGATCGCGGAACCTGCACAGGGCAGTTCTGTACAGAAGAGTTCTGCACAGCGGGAACTGGAGCTTGAGAAAGCGGCTGCAGCGCGTTCGAGGGCAAAAGCGGGCAGCATGACCTCAAAGGCGAATATGGTGCGCGAATTCAACGAGAGGAATAGCAGAAAGTAACGGACAGGAGGGCTGGTTATGGAATTTGTGGAATTTTCGGCGAGAACAGTAGACGATGCGATTATGGATGCTCTCATTAAACTGGAGATAACCAGTGACAGGCTGGAATATGAAGTGATAGAGAACGGGAGCGCCGGTATTTTTGGAATCGGAAGAAAAGATGCTGTTATCAGGGCGCGAAAAAGGAATGATGTAAATGATAATATCCAGGACTTTCTGAATGCAGTGTTTGATGCGATGAATCTGAATGTTGAGATTACAATCGACAGGGAAGAAGGAAGTAATACAGCGAATGTCGAGCTGAAGGGAGATGACATGGGTGTCCTGATCGGTAAAAGGGGGCAGACACTGGATTCTTTACAGTACCTCACAAATCTGGCGGTGAATAAAAACGCGGAGGATTATATCAGGGTCAAGATTGACACCGAAGATTATCGTAAGCGCAGAAAGGAGACACTGGAGAACCTTGCACGAAATATTGCCTATAAAGTGAAGAGGACAAAGCATTCTGTTTCGCTGGAGCCAATGAATCCGTTTGAGAGAAGAGTGATTCATTCGGCACTGCAGGGTGACCGGTTTGTAACAACACACAGTGAGGGGGATGAGCCGTACCGGCATGTCGTCATTACCCTGAAAAAACAGTGGTCTGAAAAAGGCACTGATATGAATAGTTGAGAACAGGCTGTGAAAATGGCTGTCCGGAAAAGAGATCAGACTTTTTCGGACAGTCATTTTTGATAGGAGGGATTCCGGATGAAGACAGATACGATTGCGGCTGCCGCGACAGCAGTTCCGCCGATGGGAGGGGCCGGCATCGGGGTGGTGCGGATCAGCGGAGAGGATGCCATTCTGGTTGCGGACCGTGTTTTTTTTGAAGGAAGCGGGAAGCGTCTGGCGGACCAGGAAAGCCATACCGCCCATTATGGGCATATAAGGGATGAGGAAGGGGTCATTGACGAGGTTATCGTACTTCTGATGCGTGCGCCCCGGACTTATACAAGGGAAGATACCGTGGAGATTGACTGTCACGGAGGTGCGTTTGTGATGCAGAGGATTCTGGAGACCGTGATAAGGAACGGCGCGCGGCCGGCGGAACCCGGAGAGTTTACAAAGCGTGCTTTTTTAAATGGAAGGATTGATTTATCCCAGGCGGAATCTGTACTTGATGTAATCCTGGCCCAAAATGAATTTGCCTTGAAAAATTCAGTCAGGCAGCTCTCAGGTTCTGTTTCTTCAGAAGTGAGACGGGTCAGGGGAGAGATTCTTCATCAGATTGCTTATATTGAATCTGCGCTGGATGATCCGGAACATATCAGTCTGGACGGATATCCATGCCGTCTGAAGGAAATTGTTTCAGAGCAGGTGCGGGATATTGAGAAACTGTTGAAAAACAGTGATGATGGAAGAATTCTGAAAGAAGGCATTTCCACTGTAATTGCAGGAAAACCAAATGCGGGAAAATCGTCACTTCTGAACTGGCTGGTGGGAGAGGAGAGGGCGATTGTGACAGAGATTCCCGGTACAACACGGGATGTACTGGAAGAACAGATTTCGCTGGATGGAATTGTGCTAAGGCTTACAGACACGGCGGGGATACGCTCCACGGAGGATCCGGTGGAAAAAATCGGTGTGGACAGGGCAAAAAAGTCCCTGACAGATGCTGATCTTGTGTTCTATGTTGTGGATTCCTCGACAAATTTTGACGAAAGCGATGCAGGGATTATTGAATTACTTTCAGGAAAAAAGACGATTATCATATTTAACAAATCGGATCTTGCGGCCAGGACTACGCCGCAGGAGGTGAAATCCCTGATTGGGAAGGAAAATGAAAGCTGCAGATTTGTGACAGTATCAGCGAAAGAGCAGACTGGAAAGGAAGAGCTGTGTGAAGCAGTCAGGGAAATGTTTTTTGCGGGGAAGATCTTTCAGAATGATCAGGTATATATCACAAATATCCGCCACAAAGCAGCTTTACTGGATACGCTTGCGAGTTTGGAACAGGTTAAACAGAGTATTGATGGCGGAATGCCGGAGGATTTTTATTCGATTGATCTGATGAATGCCTATGAGGAGCTGGGAAAGATTACCGGGGAAGCGGTGGAAGATGATCTGGTTAATGAGATATTCAGTAAATTTTGTATGGGAAAATAGAGAGACGAGGGCGGAGGCCAGGGACAGGATATGAAAGGAGGAGAGGCTGGCTTATGGAAAATGATACGGATATGAGGCCTGTTTCCCGTCTGGAGGAATCATATGATGTGGTGGTTGTGGGAGCGGGACATGCCGGGTGTGAGGCGGCGCTTTGCTGTGCGCGGCTGGGATTTGAGACGATTATTTTTACTGTGAGTGTGGACAGCATTGCGATGATGCCCTGTAATCCTAATATCGGGGGAAGCTCCAAGGGACATCTGGTGCGTGAGATTGACGCTCTGGGCGGGCAGATGGGAATCAATATTGACAAAACATTTATTCAGTCAAAAATGCTCAACCGGTCAAAAGGGCCGGCTGTGCATTCGCTCCGGGCACAGGCGGATAAGGCGGATTACAGTGCCCGGATGCGCAGGACGCTGCAGGATACAAAGCATCTGACGATCCGTCAGGCGGAGGTGTCTGAAATTATAACGGAGGAGATGGTGCAGAACAGCTGTGAGAGGAAGCAGAAAATTACAGGGGTAAAGACTGTGTCCGGTGCGGTTTATCACAGCCGGGCGGTAATTCTGTGTACGGGTACGTATCTGGGTGCGCGGTGTCTCACAGGAGAGATGATCACACACACAGGACCAAACGGTCTGATGGCCGCGAATCATCTGACAGCTTCCCTGACGGCGCACGGGATAGAGATGCTGCGTTTTAAGACGGGAACGCCCGCGAGAGTTGATCGGAATTCTCTTGATTTCGGGGAAATGGTGGAACAAAAAGGTGATGAGAGAGTTGTTCCATTTTCGTTTACGACTAATCCGCAGGATGTCCAGATTGATCAGGTATCCTGCTGGCTGACATACACGAATGAGGAAACTCATGAGATTATCAGGAAGAATCTGGATCGATCACCGATTTATGCCGGTGTGATAGAGGGAACAGGACCAAGGTATTGTCCTTCGATTGAGGATAAAGTGGTGAAATTTGCGGATAAGGACAGACATCAGATTTTTATTGAACCGGAAGGGAGAAATACGAATGAGATGTATGTGGGCGGAATGTCCTCTTCCCTCCCGGAGGATGTTCAGCATGAGATGTACAGGACGCTTCCGGGACTCAGGCATGTGAAAATTGTGCGGAACGCTTATGCCATTGAGTATGACTGTATCAATCCGAATCAGCTTTTGCCGACGCTGGAATTTAAAAAGATAAGAGGATTATTTTCAGGAGGGCAGTTCAATGGGAGCAGTGGTTATGAGGAGGCGGCATGTCAGGGACTGATTGCTGGAATTAATGCGGCGATGAGTCTTTCCGGGAGAGAGCCATTGATTCTGGACCGCTCGGAGGCATACACGGGTGTGCTGATCGATGATCTTGTGACAAAGGAGAATCGCGAGCCTTACCGCATGATGACCTCCCGGGCAGAATATCGTCTGCTCCTTCGCCAGGATAATGCAGACCTGCGTCTCACAAAAAAGGGGTATGAGATTGGTCTGATTTCAAAGGAGCGGTATGAATGGGTATGTAAAAAAGAGAAGCTGATTAAAGAAGAAATATCCAGGGTGTCGCGCGTGCGGGTGGGGGCGTCTAAGGAGGTACAGACTTTGCTGGAGTCTTATGGAAGTATTCCTTTAAATACCGGTACAGGTCTGACAGAACTGATTCGCCGTCCGGAACTGGATTATGGAAAGCTTGCGCCGATTGATCCGGAACGACCGGAATTGCCGGATGAGGTCGCGGAGCAGGTGAATATCAATATTAAATATGAAGGATATCTTTTACGACAGAAAAAACAGGTGGAGAGTTTTAAGAGACTGGAGAAGAAACGAATTCCTGTAGATTTTGATTATGATCAGGTGCAGAGTCTGCGGATGGAAGCGCGTCAGAAACTCAAAATATATCAGCCGTCCTCTATCGGGCAGGCGTCAAGAATCTCAGGTGTATCGCCGGCGGATATTTCCGTACTTCTCATTGCCATGGAGAGTATGAAGGTGATTGAGAGGCAGAATAATTCATTGTGAAGCGGAGCGTGATAACTGGGATATATCAGATATAAATGTACAGGAGAGAAAGGATTTATCAAATCCGGGAATCACTGAAAAGATCAACGTAAGGGAAGGAAGTGAAGGAGGAATATGGAATATCGTCTGGAAGAGTTCCGGGAAGGGCTGAAGGAACTGGGTATTGAATTGACGGAAGAGCAGATCGGACAGTTTCTGAATTTTTATGAATTTCTGGTGGAAAAAAACAGGGTAGTAAATCTCACTGCCATTACAGAATTTGGCGCAGTGATAAAGAAACATTTTCTGGATAGTCTCTCTCTCTGCAGGGTCTGTGATCTGAATCAGAATATAAAGATAATGGATCTGGGAACAGGGGCTGGTTTTCCGGGAATCCCCCTTAAAATTGCGTATCCCGGATTACAGATTGTGCTTGCAGATTCCCTGAATAAGCGCATCCGGTTTCTGGAAGAACTGACAGAGAGACTTGGACTGAAGGGGGTGGAGACAGTCCATGCCCGGGCGGAGGAGCTCGGGCGTAATAAAAAATATCGGGAACAGTCGGATTTGTGTGTGTCGCGTGCGGTTGCGCATCTGTCCTCACTCAGTGAATACTGTCTTCCGCTCGTGAAAAAGGGAGGGGCGTTTATTGCTTATAAATCAGGCGAGGCGGATGGGGAGATCACGGAAGCCGGAAAGGCTGTGTCCATTCTTGGCGGGCAGATTGAAAATACAGATCGATTTGAAATGTATGGACAGAGACGTACTCTGATTGTGATAAGGAAGCAAAAGAAGACGCCCCCGCTTTATCCGAGAAAAGCAGGGACGCCGACGAAAATGCCTCTTTAGTTTTCCGGATTAGTTTTTTCCGAGAAGCATTGTCAGGATATTCAGAAGTTTGTCGGGTACTTCCAGCTGCGGGACAAGTCCGGCGCAGGAAATACAGGATATTTCTGTCTTTGGATACAGACGTAAATAAGAATCCTGGGCGGGAACGCTGCTTTCCGGGTTCCTGCTCTGGATAATACAGAACGGGATGGTCAGATTTTTTACCGCGTGGACAATCGGATTGTCCGTGCAGTGTCCTTCCATGCTGGCCATCAGGTATCTGCCGCGACTTTCATCCATGTGCGCCGCTTCGTAGTAGGCATCCAGCATTTTGCTGGAAACAAGCTGCGGTTTTGAGAAGTAGGTGTTCCTCAGTTTCCGGCTGATATTTTTTTCGTAGGTCATTATATTATAGATAAAAGTGCCGATTACAGGAATTTCCAGTAAGACTTTTTTCAGTACACGATATTGATCCGGTGCATGATCAAAAGAGTCTGCAGAAGGCGGATTGATGGCAATAATCTGTCTGATAAGAGTTGGATCCATATTCTGTGCGAGGATGGCGAAAGAGACGGATCGGTTTGTTGTGACTACGTCCGGACACTCGCCGATGATATCGTGTATAAAATCGGTGATAAGCTGTACATACATATAATTTGTGTAAGTAAGAAACGGTTTTTCCGACCGGCCACAGCCCAAAAGGTCGATGGTGTAAACGGTGTGTTTTTTTTCAAGTTTTTTTACAATACGGCACCATTCATAGGAAGAACTTACAGGATCCAGATCATGGATCAGGAGAATGGGTGTTCCCTCACCGCGTCTGCTGTAAAAGATCCGGCCGTTTTTCCAGTTATAAAAAGAACCGTCCACAGACTTTAATATATTTTTCATTTCAGCCGTTGCGTCGACAAAACGGTTGACTGCGTGCATGGTTCCAGCTGCCAAAGCTGACAGGATTAAAAAATGTCTGATATTTTTTTTCATAATATCCTCCCTGTGTCTTCTCATATATGTGAATGAATCTGTTATCTGTTTATATTATAGCCGCTTTTGGAGCGTTATACAAATTAAAAATTTATCATTTGTAAAAAAATTACTTTTCATCGTTCTGGAAAAGGTATAAAATGAAGTTAGTACAAGTGAAATAAAGTTTCAAACAAATGTTCGGTGAATAAAATGGTGATTGCGTTTTTGGAAAAACTGCAGAATGAATATCTCGAAGAGCGGACAAAATCTGAGAGAGAAATAGGAAAAATTCAGCTCTGCATGGAGGAAAATTTAAAATTAATTAGTATGCTGGAGGAGCATAGGGATCCACATTATGAATCTTTTACTCCGAGAGAAGTCAATGGTAAGAATAAAAAGAAAATAATGGAATTAATGGAAGAGCAGATGCTGTTACAGTCTGCATTTGACAGTGAAAGTGAAAAAATGCTGGAATATGAGAAAAAACTGACGGAACTCTCACATGTCATAAAAGCGGCAAGGCAGACTATCAGCAGGAAAAAGAGAAATGCACAGTACACGGTGAATAGTGAGAGTTATCTGGTTACCTTTCTGGAAATGCAGGAAAATGAGAGGAGACGTATTTCAAGAGATCTGCATGATTCTTCTGTCCAGAGTCTGACAGGACTGATACATAAGACGGAACTTTGTGGTAAACTGATCGAGCTGGATCCGGTCCGATGTAAGCTTGAGCTGAATACAGTTTCCAAAACCCTGCGGGAAGTGATAGAGGATATGCGTCAGATTATCTATAATCTGCGTCCGATGTCTTTTGACGATATTGGTCTGGAAGAGACGATAGAGCGGGCTTTGAATAAGATGGAGGTCAGTGAATCAAAAAAGATCAGTTTTCAGGTTACGGGAGACCCCTATCAGTTAAAGCCTGTCGTAGGAATTACATTATTTCGCATTATACAGGAGGGGTGTAATAATGCGATTCGTCATGCGGATGCATCACTGATTCAGGTGACTCTTCATTATGAGAGTGGGAAGATATCAGTTGAGATCAGGGATAATGGAAAAGGATTTGATGCTGATGCGGACACAAAGACGCCAAGAAATCATTCTGGATTTGGATTGTCAGTGATGAAGGAAAGGGTATACCTGTTATCAGGGACGATAAAGATAACATCAAAGATAAACTGCGGGACAGTCATTTTTGTGGAAGTTCCCGTTGTGTAGTGGTAAGGAGGTACTTGAAATGGCGGTAAAAGTAATGATTGCAGATGATCACTCTATGGTGCGTGAGGGGTTGAAGCAGCTGCTGGAACTGGAGGGGGATTTTACTGTAATTGATGAGGCATGCGACGGAGTGGAATGTCTGGAAAAGCTTAAGATAATTAAACCTGATATTCTTTTGCTTGATATCAATATGCCGAATATGGATGGCCTCGAAGTACTTCGTGTTTTGAAAGAAACAAAAATAAAAGTGAAAGTACTTGTACTGACAGTACATAATGAAGTAGAATATCTGCTGAAAGCCGTGGATATAGGTGTGAATGGATATTTGTTGAAAGATTCTGAGTCTGCAGAATTAAAGCGTGCGATTCTGACTGTAGTAAGCGGAGAGGATTACATACAACCAAGTCTGATTCCGGTTCTGAATGCCAGGATGATTGACCGGAATAAAGATAATATTAAAATCGAGAGTCTGACAAGACGGGAGATGGATGTGCTGAAGCTTTTGGCGGTAGGAATGTATAATAAAGAAGTTGCGGAGCATCTGGGAATAAGTGAAAGGACTGTTAAAAATCACGTGTCAAATATATTTAAAAAGATAAATGTGACAGACAGAACGCAGGCAGCGGTATTTGCTATAAGGAATAATCTGGTGACAATCTGATTACTGATTCAGATGAGAGAAATTGCGACATGAAAAATTATGTTATGAAGAAGCCTTTTGAAATGTTTCACGTGAAACATTTCAAAAGGTTTTTTTATAGAGTCTTAAATAAAAAAACACAAACAGTCTCTATACGAAATACGTTATTATTATTTATTATTCACAAAAATGCGTAAAATGTTTCACGTGAAACATTTTTGTCTGGTATTTCATATTGGTGGGTGATATAATGAATTTATCGGATAACGATTAACAGAAGGTATTGTACTATGGAGGCTAAAATGAGCAGGATAATTGCAATTGCTAATCAAAAGGGAGGAGTTGGCAAGACTACCACAGCGATCAATCTTTCTTCCTGTCTTGCAGAAGCAGGAAAAAAGGTTCTTACAATTGATATGGACCCGCAGGGAAATATGACGAGTGGTCTTGGTGTGGACAAGAATGATCTGGAAAATACTGTCTATGAACTGATTCTTGATGAATGTTCTATCAAGGAAAGTATGACAGGTACTGCAGTGGAAGGAATGAAGATTATTCCTGCAAATGTGAACCTGGCCGGTGCCGAGATAGAGCTTCTTGGAATAAATGAAAAAGAATATATTTTAAAAAATGCTGTGGACTATATCAGAGACGACTATGACTTTATATTGATTGACTGTCCGCCATCTCTGAATATGCTGACAATCAATGCCATGACGACAGCGGACTCGGTACTTGTTCCGATTCAGTGTGAGTATTATGCGCTGGAGGGTCTTAGTCAGCTGATACATACGATTGATCTTGTTCAGCAGAGACTAAATCCGAGACTCGTAATTGACGGTGTTGTATTTACAATGTATGATGTCCGAACGAATCTCTCAAATCAGGTGGTTGAAAATGTGAAGTCAAATCTGGAGACTAATATTTATCAGACACTCATTCCGAGAAATATACGTCTGGCTGAGGCGCCATCCCATGGCCTGCCGATCAATCTGTATGATGCCAGATCAGCAGGAACAGAGAGTTATCGTCTGCTTGCAAAGGAAGTGATGGAAAGGACGGGTAAATAATGTCAGCTGTTAAAAAAGGTGGCCTTGGAAAAGGACTGGATTCATTGATTGCGGATAAGGTAAGCCGACCGGTTTCAGTAAATTCTGCAGATCTGAAAAGTGAAAATGCAATTGACGGAATTCTTGTGAGTATTAATAAAGTAGAACCGAATCATGATCAGCCGAGAAAAAATTTCGATGAGGATACATTGGTGGAACTGTCTGATTCTATTCGACAGTTTGGTGTTATACAGCCACTGATCGTGCAGAATAAAAATGATTATTATGAAATTATTGCGGGGGAGCGCAGATGGAGAGCAGCAAGAATGGCTGGGCTGAAAGAAATTCCAGTGATTGTGAGAGATATGACTGGAAGGGAAGCAGTTGAAATTTCATTAATTGAAAATATCCAGCGTGAAAATCTGAATCCGATTGAGGAGGCGGTCGCTTATAAAAGGCTTTTGACTGAGTTTAACCTGAAGCAGGACGAGGTGGCAGAGAGGGTTTCCAAGAGCAGGACGGCGGTTACCAATTCCATGCGTCTGCTGAAACTCAATGAAAAAGTACAGCAGATGGTGATCGACGATATGATATCGACGGGGCATGCCAGGGCTTTGCTGGGAATCGAAGACCCGGAAAAACAATATCTTATCGCACAGAAAATATTTGATGAAAAGCTGAGTGTGAGAGAAACAGAAAAACTTGTGAAAAAAATACAGCAGGGGACAGATCAGCTGGAGAAAAGAGAAAGTAATAAACCTGATTTTAAAATGAAAGCAATTTTTCATGATCTGGAAGAGAAGATGAAAGAAATATTGGGGACAAAGGTGGCGATTAACCAGAAGGATGATAAAAAGGGAAAGATAGAGATAGAATACTATTCTGCGGATGAGCTTGATCGCATAATAGATCTGATAAGGACTGTGAAAAAGTAGAAAAGTAAAAGAGTAAAAATTAAAAGTTTCAATCCGGAATTTGTGTCTGTACTGTATTCACAAATCTGGCCAGTACAAAAGCTGTATAGAAATGAGGAAAACTATGATTTCACAATATTTGGGTTTTGATTCTGATTATATTATTATAGGACTGTTGGCGATGGTACTTCTCCTGTTGGTTCTTATTATCGTCAACATTGTTCAGATGAAAAAGCTGAAGAAAAATTACAGAATTTTTATGAGTGGAAAAGATGCGGAGAATCTGGAGGATATTCTGGTAAAGCGTCTTGATCAGGTGGATTCCCTGATACAGAAAAATGAAGCCAATGAGCAGGATATCAAAGTACTTCATGAGAACATGACCCAGACATATCAGAAAATGGGACTGATTAAATACGATGCTTTTCATGAAATGGGTGGGAAAATGAGTTTTTCCCTCGCAATGCTCAATGTAAAAAACAATGGATTTGTAATCAATGCGATGCATACAAGGGAAGGATGCTATACATATATTAAAGAAATTGTGGACGGAAATTCGATCATTATGTTGTCAGAGGAAGAACAGGAAGCACTAAACCGGGCAATGGGAATATCTGAGGAAACGGAATCCAGAGAATAAAAAAATAAAAATAAATGGAGCCGATTTATGAAAATACTACAGGTTAAAACATTGAAGGGTGGCGAAAGACTGGCAGAGCCGGTGATCACAATGGAACAGGAAACACTGATTTCCAAAGGAACGATTCTAAAGCCAGAGTATCTGGATCTGATATCGTTTCTCGGAATCGACACCGTCTGCATTGAAGACCCGTACGAATCATATGAAACGCCCCATCATATCATGAGCAGGGAAAGAACAGAAGCTTACACCAGAAGAATACGTAAGATACTGGAAAATCACATTTATCAGAAGAAGCAAACCCTGCAGAATATTATTCCTCTTGCCGGAGAGCTTATCGAAGAAGTAAAATCTGTAAAAGATCATACTGTGATTGATATGAAAGAACGAAAAGGGAACCTTTATGAACATACCATTATGGTCACCATCCTTTCCATAATGGTAGCACAAAAGATGAAGTTAAAAGAAGCATCATATTATCAGCTTGCTCTTGGATGCCTGCTTCACGATCTCGGGCTGAGGTATGTGACTGTTCCTTATATGAATTACAATATCGAGGAAGGGACTGCATCCGAAATATTTGAATTTAAAAAACATACCATTCTCGCCTATACGGCATTGGAAAAAGAAGAATGGCTTGAAAAAAGTGTGCGGAAAATGGTTTTATCTCATCATGAACGTAAAGATGGTTCTGGATTTCCGCTTAAACAAAAAACGAAAGAAACAGAATGTAATATTCTGCAGGTGTGTGATGCATTTGACTGTGCAATATCAGGTATGGAATGCAGACGCACCAGTATACAACAGGCAATGGGTTATCTGAAAAAATCATCCGGTACTCTGTTTGATTCGAGAATTGTGAATACGCTGCAGAGTTTTGTCGCATGTTATCCGGTGGGGACAAAAGTGTGCCTTAATACGGGAGAAAAAGGAGTGGTTATTTCTCAGACAAAAAATCCGCGCTATCCTGTCATAGGTGTTCTTGATCAGTCAGATACCATGACAAAGGGCCGGTATCATCTTCTCAGCGACAGAAAGGTATCCATTATTCAGACAGATAGTTCATGACATAAGGAGGGTAGAAATGCATAAGTTTTTAAGAGCTATTGGATTTTCAAAATTGAAAAAAACAGAGCTGGAACAGTTGTTTGAAAAAATACTGCACAATCCTACTGTACAAAATGTATCAACAGATTCGGAGGGAAATGAATTTGCAGAAATCGTCAGAAATTTTGGAGAGTCGTTTGGCATAACTGTCCGCGGAATATGCAGGGAAAATGATACTTTCGAGTTGGAGTACTATTTTCCTCATTTTTCAGGAAAACATATTTCTACCCGTGAAATTGCTGATGTTGAAAAGCATGCGGAAAAAGAATCTTATGCGGGAGTCTGTGATGAAATCAGAATAGGAGTGACGCTCATTTTCTACCTGCAGAATGTAACTGAGTATCTCTCTGTGGGACATGAGAAAGGGTACAATCCTGCCGATGGAATAATCCTTGCAGCTCTGTCTGTGGATGGAAAAATACTTCTGCCGATCAGCAAAACAGAAAAGCAGGTACATCACGCAACACAGGAAAGCAATGAGAGAAATCATCTGATTGCTGCCGCGCGGGATGGCGATGAGAGTGCAATTGAGAACCTTACGCTTGAGGATATTGATACCTATTCTCTTTTGTCAAGGCGTATTACGCATGAAGATGTGCTGAGCATCGTGGATTCCTATTTTATGCCTTATGGGATTGAGAGCGATCAGTATTCGGTTCTCGGCGAGATAATGGATTATTCCATGACACAGAATGAAATTACAGGTGAGAATATATGTATGCTTGAAATTCTCTGCAATGATCTCTGCTTCAGTATCTGTATTAACAGGGAAGATCTGCTTGGAGAGCCTGAAGTGGGAAGAAGATTTAAAGGAAATGTCTGGATGCAGGGAAAGATCTGTTATCGGAAATAAAAGAAAAATATGAAAAATATAAATTTCCTGTAGATTTTTTTGAAAGAGTATGATATAATATAGAAGTTCGGAAGTAACAGATCACTATATGATATTATTAATTTAGTGGTGAATCAATTGTGTACTGAAAGGTTTGCAGATTCATATAATTAATCTGGATAGAGCGACCGGCTCATAAGTTTTAGTTGAATTTGTTACTTTCTGCTAACGAAAAAGTTACAAAAGCGGTATCAGTTCCCTTAGTTAAATGGATATAACAGGAGCCTCCTAAGCCCCAGTTGTGAGTTCGATTCTCGCAGGGAACGCTGAAAAAGGCTGTAAATTCAAGGATTTCTGGATTTACAGCCTTTTTTATTTGTGTTTTTTAGAAAATGTGAAAATAGATTTCTGCGCCGGAAGTGCCCGGGATCGCCATGTTTGCGTTTTTATAGACGGCGGAATTAAAGATATCCATAATGATCAGGGAGCTGTTGTACTTATTTACACCTAAAAGGATGTCGTTGGATAGTGTCAAGATTTTTTCGCAAATTTAATTTTTGCCATTTGGTATCCGGTAGTCAGCCGGCTATATTATCAGACTCTGCATTCAGCGCCATGTTGTAAAGATGATCCATGTTCATGTATCGCTTTGCTCCTCATTGAGTACTGCTACATGACGCAGTCTGGCACATACCAGCATTAGGGCACTCTGTCCATCGGGGAAGGCACCGGTTGCTTTTGTCCGGCGTTTGATCTCACGATTGAGCCGTTCGATGGTGTTGTTGGTTCAGATCCGGCTCCAGTGCCGGATAGGAAAATCCATATAGGTAAGGGTTTCCTCTATACCCTCCGTCAGTTTCTTTGCTGCTGTCGAAAGTTTCATCTCTTTTAGTTTCTCTGCTACTTGAGCCGCTTTTTCCCTGGCAGATTCCTTGCTCTCTTGTGCATGGATTGCCTTCAGCATCATGGCAACAGCTTTCATCTTGCTGCGGGGTGTGACGGAAAATATGTTACGGTAAAAATGTACGGTACAACGCTGGTAACGTGCGTCTGGAAACACCTCAGGGATCGTTTCCGGCATACCAGGGTTCCTATCTCCGATAATGAGATGCACCCCGCAAAGGCCGCGCTGCTTAAGCCATACAAAGAAGGAACGCCAGCTTTCTTTATCCTCTTTCATTCCTTCCGCAGCACCTGTGATCTCACGGCAGCCGTCTTCATTAACACCGATGGCCACAAGGACAGAGACGTTCTGTATCTCACCGCCCCGGCTGCGCTTGAGACAGACACCGTCTGCATAGACATAGGGATATCTGCCGGAAAGCGGGCGGGTACGCCATTTTTCGATATGCTCATAGGCTTTTTTGTTAAGGTTGCTTATCGTACTGGGTGACACTTTCGTTCCCCGGAGAGCTTCTGTGATATCTTCTGCACGGCGTACGGAAACTCCGGCAAGATACATTTCAATCAGGGCTTCTTCAAGGGAGGATTCCCTGCGGCGGTAACATTCGATGATGGCAGTTTCAAAGGGAACGCCTTTTAACTTAGGAACATTAAGCTCCACTTCCCCTGCTGTAGTCTGAAAATGCCTTTTATAATGGCCGGAACGGTAGCCCTGACGCTCCTCGGAGCGCTCATATTTCCCGGCATTTACAAGTTCATCAGCCTCCTTATCGGGCAGGGCATTGAGAGTCTCTTCCACACTGGAGCGGACAGGATTCTTTAAATCGTGCTTTATCAAATCCCCGTTTAGTTGTATAATGTTATCAGACATGGTCTTTGTGCCTCCTTTTGACGAATTTTGTTGTGGTGACTTTATTCTGCCAAACGGCTATAGACCATGTCTATTTTTATGAAATTAATTTGCGAAACTTATTATACGTCATCAAACTTTTTACCGTTCTCCGCCTGGCTGGTCATATCTATGCAACATTGTCAAGTGATGAATTGAATTTTGCACACAAAAAAGCAGGGATTCTCTCGAATCTCTGCTCATATTAACTACTGTTTTTTAGTTACATGACGAAACCAAAGGATAAAAATAATGTTAAAACATTTTCTAATGTATCTGAATGTCTATCGCATCTTCCTCGCTTCGTATTTCATATTTTTGCTCGGGAATACCATAAACATTAACACTTTGATGACTTGTCGAAAAGGAATGATCTTCGAGATAATGGGAATCCCCAAACATTATTTGCTCTATGAAATGTGAATCATACTCCATATACATTTCTGAATCTTTTATGTATTGCTCCATTCGCTTAATCAGAAAAAGATTATTCACATTTTCCGTTTTATCAT